>NZ_PKOI01000029.1:0-41176 GCF_002870055.1 Herbaspirillum sp. BH-1
TGGTGTTCCCCGGTGGTGCGCTGCTGGGTTGCGATGCCGGCTTCCTCAATGCCTCGCGCATCAAGGGCAGCCATGCGGCGATCAAGAGCGGCATGCTGGCAGCGGATGCGGCATTCAATGCCCTGGGCGAGAATCGCCAGTCGGACGAGCTGTCGGCCTACCCGGCCGCCTTCGAGGCTTCCTGGCTGAAGGAAGAACTGCACAAGGCCCGCAACTTCAAGCCCTCGATGAGCAAGGGTCTGGTGGCCGGCACGCTGTTGGTGGGGATTGATCAGGTACTGTTCGGTGGCAAGGCACCCTGGACCCTGCGCCATACGCATGCCGACCACGAATGCCTGCGCCCGGCCGCCGACTTTGCGCCGATCGCCTATCCCAAGCCGGATGGCAAGCTGACCTTCGATCGCCTGTCTTCGGTCTTCATCTCCAATACCAACCATGGTGAAGACCAACCCGCGCACCTGACGCTGAAGGACAAGGCCGTGCCGGTCCAGATCAATCTGGCCAAGTACGCCGGCCCGGAAGCACGCTACTGCCCGGCAGGTGTCTATGAATTCGTCAAGAACGAGGACAACACCGACCGCCTGCAGATCAACGCCCAGAACTGCGTGCACTGCAAGACCTGCGATATCAAGGACCCGACGCAGAACATCGTCTGGGTCACGCCTGAAGGCGGTGGCGGGCCGAACTACTCGGGCATGTAAGCACCCTGCCCCATCAGAACAAAAGCCGCATCCTCGGATGCGGCTTTTTGCATGTTGCCGTCGTCAGACGCCGGCCGGGCGTTGCGGCGGCGTCCAGCTACCGTTGACGATCTTCTCCAGCCAGAACAGGCCGATGACAGTCTTGACGTCGGTAATCTGGCCGTTGCGCACCTGTTCCAGCAAATCGGCAAGCGGCGCCTTGTAGACATCCAGGAACTCGCCCTCATCCAGTTCGCGCTCCCCTTCCTTCAGTCCACGTGCCAGGTAGAGCACCAGATGTTCGTCAGAATAGGCGATGGCATTGTGAATGGTGCAGACGTACTGCCACTCGGTAGCCGTATAGCCGGTCTCTTCCTTGAGCTCGCGCTTGGCACACTCCAGCGTATCTTCGCCCGGATCGATCTTCCCCGCCGGCACTTCGATGAAGACACGATCCAGCGGATAACGGAACTGGCGCTCCATCAGCACGCTGCCGTCGTCGAACAAGGGCAGCACCGTCACGGCGCCGGGATGCTTGATGTATTCCCGCGTGCTTTCCTTGCCATCGGGCAGCACGATGGTGTCCTTCTGAACCTTGAGGAAATGACCTTCGTAGACCTGGCGGCTGTCTTTCTGCGTCTCTTTGAGATGGGCGTCCATGATGTGAGCGTGGTGTGAAAGTGGTGGAATGAAGTGGGGTTGGCTGCCGGACGAGGATGGCGGCCACGATGGAAAAAAGGCGCCGATCCAGGATCGACGCCTCTTGCTGGCAGGTTCAGGCGTGCTGCTTGCGCAGGTAGCGCATCACGTAACCGGGATAGGCCAACACCAGGAACAGACAGCCGGTGATGGCATAGAATTCCCAGCCCTGCGAAAAGACGTTGCCGATACCTGCTTCCAGGAAATGTGCCACGACGCCGACGCCGAAATACAGCACCACCAGCTCAATCAGCCGCACCCAGACCGGCTTGACCCAGGCGGCATCACGCTTGAGCGGGATGAGGCCGAACAGTTGCTGGTTGAAGAAAGGCAAATTGGCCGCGAAGGCGGCCAACAGGATCACGATCCAGCTGAACAGGGAAACGTTCATTTCCCTGCTTCCTTACGCAACGACCTTGCTGAGGAAGGTCGCCAGCGTGCTCACGATGGCATTGGTGCAGGCATCCATCAGGTGACCCGGCCACAGGCCGATGGCCAGGGCAGCGATACCGTTCAAGCTCAGCACCACGCGCATTTCCGGTGTGGCGACGATCTTGGCGGTATCGGTCGGCTCATCGAAGTACATGACCTTGACTACACGGATGTAGTAGAAGGCACCGATCAGCGAGAAGATCACGGCCAGCACCGGCAGCCAGATCTGGCCGGTGGCCATGGCGGCCTGCAGCACCGACAGCTTGGCGTAGAAGCCCACCAGCGGAGGAATACCGGCCAGCGAGAACATCATGATCATCATCACGGCAGCAAACCAGGGGCTGCGCTGGTTCAGACCCTTGAAGTCTTCCAGGGTATCGGCCTCGAAACCGGAGCGCGACAGCAGGATGATCACGCCGAACGAACCCAGCGTGGTGATCACATAGGTCACCGCATAGAACAGCGACGAGCTGTAGGCGTTCACGGCCGAGAACAGGTTGCCATCGACCACGCCGGACATCATGCCCAACAGCATGAAGCCCATATGCGAAATGGTCGAGTAGGCCAGCATGCGCTTGATGTTGGTCTGCGCGATGGCGGTGACGTTACCCAGGATGATGGACAGCACGGCCAGCACCATCAGCATCTGCTGCCAGTCCACAGCCAGCGGCAGCATGCCTTCGACCAGCAGACGGAAGGTGATGGCGAAAGTGGCCAGCTTGGGAGCGGCACCCAGCAGCAGGGTCACCGGAGTCGGCGAACCCTGGTAGACGTCCGGCACCCACATGTGGAAGGGAACGGCACCCAGCTTGAAGGCCAGGCCAGCCACCACGAACACGATGCCGAACACCAGCGGGGTGCGGTCGACGGTGCCGGAGACGATGGCACGGAACACTTCGTTCAATTCCAGCGCGCCACCGGTCGCACCATACAGCATGGACATGCCGTACAGCAGGAAGCCGGAAGCCAGCGCGCCCAGGATGAAATACTTCATGCCGGCTTCGGTGGAAGCGGCGTGGTCACGACGCAGGGCCACCAGCGCGTACAGCGACAGCGACATCAGTTCCAGGCCCAGGTAGATGGACAGGAAGCTGTTGCCGGAAATCATGACCATCTGGCCCAGCAGGGCAAACAGCGCCAGGGCGTAGTATTCGCCGCCCAGCATGCCACCGGTGATGCCGCGCGCAGTGTTGTACTGGCGCGAGTAGATCAGCGTCACACCCACACCCAGGTAGGTGAACAGCTTCAACAGATTGGCCAGCGGATCGGACACGAACATGTTGTTGAACGTGTAGACCGTCGCACCGTTGTTGAGATCGACAAAGGTCAATACCGCGCACACCACCAGCGCCGCCAGGGACAGCAGATAGGTGATGACGCGCTTGCTTTCCGGCAGGAACATATCGATCAGCAGGATCGCGGAAGTCGCGATCAGCAGAAATATTTCCGGATAGACAGGGATCAGATTCATGTTATTCATTTAGTTACTACCGCTTGTGTTCGCCCGCTTGTGTCGCGACTTCCGGTCGCGCCGCCCGACCGGCAATGTCACACCGGCTCGTCTCGTTACTCGTTGTTGCCCAGCTTTCTGGCTGGCGGGACGCAAGCGCCCCGCCCTTCACATCTTTGTTGCGCAGATCAGTTGATCTTGGAGACCGCCACGTGCTTCAACAGGTCGGTCACCGAAGTCTGGATGCTGTCGGTGATGATGCCGGGATAGATACCCATGACCAGGGTAGCGATGGCCAGCAGACCCAGGATGAAGAACTCGCGGGCATTCACATCGACCAGCTCGGCCACGTGGTGGTTGGTCACGGCGCCGAAGATGACGCGCTTGGCCAGCCACAGCGAGTAGGCCGCACCCAGGATCAGGGCGGTGGCCGCCAGCAGGCCGATCCAGAAGTTGAACTTCACCGCACCCAGGATCACCATGAACTCGCCGACGAAACCGGAGGTGGCCGGCAGGCCGCAGTTGGCCAGCGAGAACAGGATGAAGAAGAAGGCGAAGCGCGGCATCTTGTTGACCACACCACCGTACTGCGAAATCTCACGGGTATGCATCTGGTCGTACAGCACGCCGATACACATGAACATGGCGCCGGAGACGAAACCGTGCGAGATCATCTGCACGATGCCGCCCTGCACTGCCATGTCGTTGAACATGAAGAAGCCCAGGGTGACGAAGCCCATGTGGGCGATCGACGAATAGGCCACCAGTTTCTTCATGTCTTGCTGCACCAGTGCCACCAGACCGATGTAGATCACGGCCACCAGCGACAGGAAGATCATGAAGCCGGACAATGCATGGCTGGCGTCAGGCAGGATCGGCAGCGAGAAGCGCAGGAAACCGTAGGCGCCCAGCTTCAGCATGATCGCCGCCAGCACGATGGAGCCGCCGGTCGGCGCCTGCACGTGGGCATCCGGCAGCCAGGTGTGCACCGGCCACATCGGCACCTTCACGGCGAAGGCGGCCAGGAAGGCGAAGAACAGGATCTTCTGCTCCAGCATCGACAGCGGCACCTGATGCCAGGTCGGGATCTCGAAGCTGCCACCGGACACGTAGTACAGGTAGATCAGCGCGATCAGCATCAGGAGCGAACCCAGCAGCGTGTACAGGAACAGCTTGAAGGCTGCGTACACGCGGTTGTCACCGCCCCAGACGCCCACGATGATGAACATCGGGATCAGGGTCGCTTCGAAGAAGGCGTAGAACAGCATCGCATCCAGCGAGGAGAAGACGCCGATCATGATGCCCGAGAGGATCAGGAAGGCACCCATGTACTGGGCGACACGCTTCTGGATCACCACCCAGCCGGCCAGCACCACGATGACCGTGATGAAGGCGGTCAGCGGTACGAACCACAGCGAGATACCGTCCAGTCCGAGGAAGTAGCTGATGTTGAAGCGGTCGATCCAGGGGGTCTTTTCGACGAACTGGTAACCGTGCGCCAGCGGATCGAAATGCTGGATCAGAGGGAAAGTAACGACCAGGCCGACCAGCGAACCGAACAGCGCCAGCCAGCGGCTCAGCGCCGGATTGCTGTCGCGGCCCAATGCCAGGACGAGTATGCCGAAGACGATCGGAACCCAGATCGCGACGCTCAGGATGGGAAATGTTGACTGCATCATGGTTGTTATTGACTCGGACAGCTTATTTGGCGAACGGGAACGGCATGAACCACACCAGGAAACCCAGCACCCCGATGATCATCACGAATGCATAGTGATAGATGTAACCGGACTGCCAGAGACGCGTGAATTTCGAGAACCAGCCAACAACCTTGGCGCTGCCGTTGACGAACAGGCCGTCGATCAGGCCGCGGTCGCCCACGGTGGAAAGGCCGCTGCCCAGCAGGCGGGCACCGCCAGCGAAGACGACTTCGTTGAACTTGTCCATGTAGTACTTGTTGTCCAAGATGGTGTAGATGATGCTGAACTTTTCCTTGAACCAGGCCGGAACACGCGGGTTGATCATGTAGCAGTAGTAGGCCACGACCACACCTGCAATGGCCAGCCACAGCGGCGCGCTGGTGAAGGCATGCAGCACCATGGCCACCGGACCGTGGTATTCGTGGGCCAGCTCTTCCATGACCTTGTGGTTTTCACCGAAGAAGATCACGCCCTTGAAGAAATCGCCATACAGCATCGGCGAGATCGCGAAGAAACCGACGATGACCGAGGGGATGGCCAGCAGGATCAGCGGCAGGGTCACCACCAGCGGCGACTCGTGCGGCTTCTGTCCAGGAGCCAGACCATGGTGATGTTCATCGTGACCATGATCGTCATGGGCATCATGCGCGTCATGAGCGTGGTCGTCATGCACGCCATGAGCGGCAGCCGGTGCGTGATGCTCGTCATGTGCATGGGCCTGGCCGAAACGTTCCTTGCCATGGAAGACCATGAAGTACATGCGGAACGAGTAGAAGGCGGTCACGAACACGCTGGCCAGCACGGCGAAGTAGGCGAAGCCCGAACCCGGCAGGTGCGACTCGGCCGCAGCTTCGATGATCGAATCCTTGGAGTAGAAGCCGGAGAAGAACGGGGTACCGATCAGGGCCAGCGAACCCAGCAGCGAGGTGATCCAGGTGATGGGCATGTACTTGCGCAGGCCGCCCATGTTGCGCATGTCCTGATCGTGGTGCATGCCGATGATGACCGAACCCGCACCCAGGAACAGCAATGCCTTGAAGAAGGCGTGGGTCATCAGGTGGAACACGGCCACCGAGTAGGCCGACGCACCCAGTGCGACCGTCATGTAACCCAGCTGCGACAGCGTGGAGTAGGCCACGACGCGCTTGATGTCATTCTGCATGGTGCCCAGGAAGCCCATGAACAGCGCCGTAATGGCACCGATCACGAGGATGAAGGACAGTGCGGTATCGGACAGTTCGAACAGCGGCGACATGCGGGTCACCATGAAGATACCGGCCGTCACCATGGTCGCGGCGTGGATCAGCGCGGAAATCGGGGTCGGACCTTCCATCGAGTCCGGCAGCCAGACGTGCAGCGGGAACTGCGCCGATTTACCCATCGCACCCACGAACAGGCAGATGCAGGCCACGGTCAGCAGCATCCAGTCGGTACCCGGCAGGGTCAGCGTGGCCAGTTCGGCGCGCTTGGCGAAGACTTCGTTGTAGTTCATCGAACCGGCGTAGGCCAGCAGCAGGCCGATACCCAGGATGAAGCCGAAGTCACCGACACGGTTGACCAGGAAGGCCTTCATGTTGGCCTTGATGGCGGTCGGACGGGTGTACCAGAAACCGATCAGCAGGTAGGACACCAGACCCACCGCTTCCCAACCGAAGAACAGTTGCAGGAAGTTGTTGCTCATGACCAGCATGAGCATGGAGAAGGTGAACAGCGAGATGTAGGAGAAGAAGCGGTTGTAGCCCTCATCCTCGGCCATGTAGCCGATGGTGTAGATGTGGACCATCAGGGAGACGAAGGTCACCACGCACATCATCATCGCGGTCAGGCTGTCGACCATGAAGCCGATCTCCAGCTTGAGACCTGCCACCGTCATCCAGTTGTACAGCGTACCGTTGTAGGTGGCGCCGTCCAGCACTGCAAGCAGGGTCTGGATCGAGATGATGGCGGCGATCAGCACGCCGAGGATGGTCACGGTGTGCGACACCTTGCGGCCAACCACGTTGCCGAAGAATTTGGTACCCAGCAGACCGGCAATGGCCGAGCCTGCCAGCGGCGCCAGGGGTACAGCAAGAAGAAGATGTGGGTTAAGTTGCCCAGCCATGATGAACCTTATCGCTTATTGGCTGCCCCGCTTGCACCATCTGCTGCAAGGGGGCCTCCCATCTTTAAATGAAATCCAAACCAGAACGCAAAAACAGGATGCTGCGGATGCCGACTCAGCCCTTGAGGCTATCGAGGTCTTCCACGTTGATGGTATCCAGGTTACGGAACAGCACCACCAGAATCGCCAGACCGATCGCGGACTCAGCCGCGGCCACGGTCAGGATGAAGAACACGAAGATCTGTCCGCCCGCGTCACCGAGGTAATGCGAGAAAGCAATGAAGTTCATGTTGACCGCCAGCAGCATCAGTTCGATCGCCATCAGCAGCACGATGATGTTCTTGCGGTTCAGGAAAATACCGACGATCGAGATCGCGAACAGGATCGCGCCGATGATCAGGTAGTGGGAGAGCGTGATTGCCATGATTCTTGTTCGCCCTTCTTAAGATTGTTGACCGGCGGCCGGCTTGTCGGCCACGACGGCGGCATCGGTGGCCGGCGCGTTGCGGGTGGATTCGGCAGGCATGCTGACCAGACGCACGCGGTCCGATGCCTTGACCTTGACCGCCTGGGCCGGGTCGAAGTACTTGCTGTCCTTGCGCTTGCGCAGGGTCAGTGCCACTGCGGCAACGATGGCCACCAGCAGGATCACGGCGGCGATTTCGAAGGCGTACACGTATTCGGTGAAGATCAGCTTGCCCAGCGGCTTGGTCTGACCCAGCGTGTCGGAGGCGGCCGGCACCTGCGATTCGGACACCCAGAAGCTGCGCAGCAGGACCGCGGCCATCTCCAGCACAATGATCACGCCGATGGTGGCAGCCAGCGGGAAGTAACCCCAGAAGCCTTCGCGCAGCTTGTCCAGGTTGATATCGAGCATCATCACCACGAACAGGAATAGCACCATCACCGCGCCGACGTAGACCAGCACCAGCACGATGGCCAGGAATTCGGCCTTGAGCAGCATCCAGAGACCGGCTGCCGAGAAGAAGGACAGCACCAGGAACAGCGCGGCATGCACCGGGTTGCGGGCCGTGATGACGCGTACGGCGGCAATCACCAGGATCACCGCGAACACGTAGAACAAGACAGTTTTAAATTCCATAATCAACCAGAAGTTGGTTCATTCAATCAGCACGGGGGACCGCAGCTACGGCCATCCCATCGCAATACATCCAACAGATTCCTGCCAGCCTTCCACCACCCTGCCCGGCCGCCCTCAGGTGGCCCGGCAGTACCGATCAACGGTAGGCGGCGTCAGCGGCGCGGGCGGCGGCGATTTCGTTTTCGTAACGGTCTCCCACTGCCAGCAGCATTTCCTTGGTGTAGTACAGGTCGCCCCGCTTTTCACCGTGGTATTCCAGGATGTGCGTTTCAACGATCGAGTCGACCGGGCAGGATTCTTCGCAGAAACCGCAGAAGATGCACTTGGTCAGGTCGATATCGTAGCGGCTGGTGCGACGGGTACCGTCGGCACGCTGCTCGGATTCGATGGTAATGGCCATCGCCGGGCAGACCGCTTCGCACAGCTTGCAGGCGATGCAGCGTTCTTCACCGTTGGGATAGCGACGCAGTGCGTGCAGACCACGGAAACGCGGCGACATCGGTGTCTTTTCCTCGGGGAATTGCACCGTGATCTTGCGCTTGAACAGGTAGCGACCGGTCAGGGCCAGGCCCTTGAACAGCTCGCGGAGCATCAGGCTGCCGAAAAAATCCTTAATAGCTTCCATTTTTAGCCTCAGCCTTCCAACTTATTTCCAGATATTCCACGGCGACTGAATCCAGATCGCCACGACCACCAGCCACACCAGGGTCAGCGGAATGAACACTTTCCAGCCCAGACGCATGATCTGGTCATAGCGGTAGCGCGGGAACGATGCACGAATCCACACATACAGCGACAGGAAGAAGAAGGTCTTCAAGCCCAGCCAGATCCAGCCCGGGATGAAGTCCAGCGCCGATACCGGAGCCGACCAGCCACCGAAGAACAGCAGTGCGGTCAGGATCGAGATCAGGATCATCGCGGCGTATTCCGCCAGGAAGAACATGGCGAAGGACATGCCCGAGTATTCGATCATGTGACCGGCCACGATTTCGGATTCACCTTCCACCACGTCGAACGGGTGACGGTTGGTCTCGGCCACGCCGGAGACGAAGTAGATCACGAAGATCGGCAGCAGCGGCAGCCAGTTCCAGGACAGGAAGTTCAGACCCATGCTGGCGAAATGACCGGTGGTCTGGCCCATGACGATGTCAGTCATGTTCAGGCTGCCCGAGACCATCAGCACCACCACCAGGCAGAAGCCCATGGAGATTTCGTAGGACACCATCTGTGCCGAAGCGCGCATGGCACCCAGGAAGGCGTACTTCGAGTTGGAGGCCCAGCCGGCGATGATGATGCCGTAGACTTCCATCGAGGTGATGGCCATCAGGTACAGCAGGCCGGCGTTGACGTTGGCCAGCACGTGCTCGGGCGAGAACGGCACCACGGCCCAGGCGGCCAGCGCCGGCATGATGGTCATCACCGGGGCCAGGTAGAACAGCGCCTTGTTGGCCTTGGACGGGGTCGAGATTTCCTTGAAGATCAGCTTGACGGCGTCAGCGATAGGCTGCAGCAGACCGGCAGGACCGACGCGGTTCGGGCCCAGACGCACGTGCATCCAGCCGATCAGCTTGCGCTCCCAGTAGGTCATGTAGGCCACGCACACCAGCAGCGGCACCATCACCACCAGGATCTTGACCAGCGTCCACACCAGGGTGAACAGGGTCGGACCCAGGTAGGCCGGGCCTACGTTGTTGATTTGGGCGATCAGGTGATCCATTTTTACGCTTTCTCCACGACGATTGCGCCAAACATGCCGCCCAGTGCAGCGGTGGAGGCGTGCGCAGCAGCGACGCGGACCACGTTTTCCGGCAGTTTCTTATCGATAGCTGCAGTCAGCGCAGCGCTGCCGGAGCCTTGCTTGACCTTGACCTGGTCGCCTTCGGCCACGCCCAGCTTGGTCGCCAGTGCAGCCGACAGCCATGCCTTGGGCGCCTGGCCATCGCGGGTTTCCAGCAGCGGTGCGGAACGACGGGCAACGGCATCGGCGAAGTAGATGGGCACATCGGCCACGCGTTCCACGGTACCGGTGGCCGCAGCAACTGCCTGCAGCTGCACGGAGGCGGTGTTGTTCAGGCGGGCCGACAGGTCGGTTTCCTTGCCCAGCAGCTCATCGCGGATGGATTCGGAAGTCTCGTAGTCGAAGTTTTCCAGTTCCAGCAGGTTACCCAGCACGCGCAGGACCTTCCAGCCCGGACGCGCATCGCCGGCCGGCTTGACGGTACCGTTGAAGCTTTGTGCACGGCCTTCGGCGTTGACGAAGGTGCCGGAGGTTTCGGTGAACGGAGCGATCGGCAGCAGGACGTCGGCGTAGTCGGCACCATGCTTGAAGGCCGACATGACCACGACCATCTCGGCCTGGTCCAGCGCAGCACGCGCAGCTTGCGGGTCATGGCTGTCCAGTTCCGGCTCGGCGTTCAGCAGCAGGTAGGCCTTGCGCGGCTGTGCGAACACGGCGGCAGCGTTGGCACCCTTGCCCGGGGTCGGCACGGCGTTGGCCAGGTAACCACCGACGGCGTTGCCGCCTTCGGTCAGCACACCCAGCTTGGCACCGGTCTGTTCAGCGATCCATTGGGCCGCAGCATGCAGTTGTGCAGCTTGCGGATGCTGGACGGCGGCATTGCCCAGGAACACGGCACGGCCTTCGCCCGACAGCAGGCTGGCGGCGGTGGCCTTGGCGGCATCGGAGGCGGTCACGCCGGCATAGGCGGCGGGCGCGGCCACGCCCTTGGCTTCGGCCACGGCCACGGCCACTTCGGCCAGGGCGGACAGCCATGCCGAAGGAGCGGCGATGATCTTGTTGGCAACCGGCATCAGCAGGTCGTCGTCTGTCGCGTGCAGCACACTGAGCTTGGCACCGCTCTTGACGGACTGGCGCAGGCGGGCCGACAGCAGCGGGTGGTCCTTGCGCAGGAAGGAACCGATCACGAAGACGCGGTTCAGCTGCGAGAACTCGACGATGGACATGCCCAGCCACGGCTTGATCTGGCCATCCAGGGCGAAGTCGGACTGACGCAGGCGGAAGTCGACGTTGTCCGAACCCACACCGCGCACCACCTTCTGCAGCAGGTTCAGTTCTTCCAGCGTGGAGTACGGGGTACCCAGTGCGGCGATGGCATCGGCACCATGTTCATGACGGATGTTGCGCAGGCCGTGGGCAACGTATTCCAGCGCGGTCTGCCAATCCACTTCCTGCCACTTGCCGTCTTGCTTCAGCATGGGCTTGGTCAGGCGCTCGGCGCTGTCCAGGGACTCATAGGAGAAACGGTCCTTGTCGGAGATCCAGCACTCGTTGACCTCTTCGTTCTCGAAGGGCAGCACGCGCATGACCTTGCCGCCCTTGACCTGGACGATCAGGTTGGCGCCGACGCTGTCGTGCGGGCTCACCGACTTGCGACGCGACAGTTCCCAGGTACGGGCGCTGTAGCGGAACGGCTTGGAGGTCAGGGCGCCGACCGGGCACAGGTCGATCATGTTGCCCGACAGCTCGGAGTCCACGGTCTTGCCGACGAAGGTAGTGATCTCGGAGTGTTCACCGCGACCCAGCATGCCCAGCTCCATCACGCCGGCCACTTCCTGGCCGAAACGCACACAGCGGGTGCAGTGGATGCAGCGGTTCATTTCCTTCATGGAGATCAGCGGACCGACGTCCTTGGGCTCCACGACACGCTTTTCTTCCTGGTAGCGCGAGGAAGAACCGCCGTAACCGACGGCCAGATCCTGCAGCTGGCACTCACCGCCCTGGTCGCAGATGGGGCAATCCAGCGGGTGGTTGATCAGGAGGAATTCCATCACGCCCTTCTGGGCCTTGACGGCCTTGTCGCTGGCGGTGCGCACGATCATGCCGTTGTTCACGGGCGTGGCGCAGGCAGGCAGCGGCTTCGGGGCCTTTTCGACCTCGACCAGGCACATGCGGCAGTTGGCCGCGATGGACAGTTTCTTGTGATAGCAGAAGTGAGGGATGTACGTGCCGATCTTGTTGGCAGCGTCCATGACCATGCTGCCTTCCTGCACTTCAACCTTCTTGCCGTCTATTTCGATTTCAACCATGGCTGTTTGCCCAAGCTAAATATTCTTTGCCAACGATACCGGCGGAAGGCTCATCGCATTCCGCCCGGCATCCCCTGCCCTGTTCAGATGTATGCCGGAACCAGGCAGTGTTTGTGCTCGATGTGGTACTCGAACTCTTCGCGGAAATTCTTCACGAACGCGCGTACCGGCATGGCCGCTGCATCACCCAGCGCACAGATGGTGCGCCCCTGGATGTTGTCAGCCACCGAGTTGAGCACGTCCAGATCTTCCATCTTGCCGTGACCGTTCTCGATACGCTCCACCATGCGGTACATCCAGCCGGTGCCTTCGCGGCACGGCGTGCACTGGCCGCAGGATTCTTCGTAGTAGAAGTAGGACAGGCGCAGCAGCGACTTGACCATGCAACGGGTCTCGTCCATCACGATCACCGCGCCCGAACCCAGCATCGAGCCGGCCTTGGCGATGGCGTCGTAGTCCATGGTGGTATCCATCATGACATCGCCACGGATCACCGGAGCGGACGAGCCGCCAGGAATGACTGCCTTGATCTTCTTGCCGCCGCGCATGCCACCTGCCAGTTCCAGCAGGGTGGAGAACGGTGTGCCCAGCGGAATCTCGTAGTTGCCCGGACGCTCGACGTCGCCCGAGATCGAGAAGATCTTGGTGCCGCCGTTGTTGGGCTTGCCCATCTCGGCGTAGGCCTGCGGGCCTACCTGGAAGATGAACGGCACGGCCGCAAAGGTCTCGGTGTTGTTGATGGTGGTCGGCTTGCCATACAGGCCGAAGCTGGCAGGGAACGGCGGCTTGAAGCGCGGCTGCCCCTTCTTGCCTTCCAGCGATTCCAGCAGCGCCGTTTCTTCGCCGCAGATGTAGGCACCGTAACCATGGTGCGCATGCAGCTGGAAGCTGAAGCCGGTACCGAGGATGTTGTCACCCAGGAAGCCGGCGGCGCGCGCCTCTTCCAGAGCAGCCTCGAAGCGCTCGTACTCGGCGAAGATCTCGCCGTGGATGTAGTTGTAGCCGACGGTGATACCCATCGCGTAACCGCCGATGATCATGCCTTCGATCAGCGCGTGCGGATTGTAACGAATGATGTCACGGTCCTTGAAGGTACCCGGCTCGCCTTCATCTGTATTGCAGACGAGGTACTTCTGACCCGGGAACTGACGCGGCATGAAGCTCCACTTCAGGCCGGTCGGGAAACCTGCGCCACCGCGACCACGCAGGCCGGAGGCCTTGAGGTCGGCGATGACTTGTTCGGGCGTGATCTTGTCGTTGAGGATGCGCTTGAGCGACTCATAGCCCCCGCGCTTGACGTAATCCTCGAGGTGCCAGTTCTCGCCATTCAGGTCGGCGAGGATCAGCGGTTTGATGTGGCGGTCGTGCAGGCAGGTCATTTCTTCAGTTCCTCCAGCAGCGCGTCGATCTTTTCGTTGGACATCCAGCTGCACATCTGATGGTTGTTGACCAGCATGACCGGTGCGTCGCCGCAGGCGCCCATGCATTCGCCTTCCATCAGCGTGAACTGGCCGTCGGCCGTGGTTTCACGATAATCGATGCCCAGCTTGTGCTTCAGGTGATGGGCGGCACGTTCGCCACCCGACAGCAGACACGGCAGGTTGGTGCACACGGTGATCTTGTGCTTGCCCACCGGGCTGGTGTTGAACATGTTGTAGAAGGTCGCGACTTCCTGCACAGCCACGGCGGGCATGCCGATGTAGTCGGCGATTTCCTGCTGCAACTCGGCCGGCAACCAGCCATGTTCCACCTGGGCGATACGCAGTGCGGACATGACCGCAGACTGGCGTTGATCCGCCGGGTATTTCGCGAGTTCGCGATCGATCTTCTTAAGGGCTTCTTGACTTAACAGCATATCGTTGGCCATCCATGCGCATCATTACTGCGCGGTTATTGGATATTCCCCAAACCTGACGGGCTTCTCATCGAAGCCCGCCTTGACTCTTACTCTCGTTCGACTTACCGGTCGATTTCCCCGAACACGATGTCCTGGGTACCGATGATGGTGACCGCGTCGGCAATCATGTGACCCTTGGCCATTTCGTTCAGGGCCTGCAGGTGGGCAAAGCCCGGCGCACGGATCTTCAGGCGGTACGGCTTGTTGGCACCATCCGAGACCAGGTAGATACCGAACTCACCCTTCGGATGCTCGACGGCGGCATACGCTTCGCCGGCAGGCACGCGGAAACCTTCGGTGAACAGCTTGAAGTGGTGGATCAGGTCTTCCATGTTGGACTTCATGTCCGCACGCTTGGGAGGAGCGATCTTGTGGTTGTCGGTGATAACCGGACCCGGGTTGTTGCGCAACCATTCCACGCACTGCTTGATGATGCGGTTGGACTGGCGCATTTCAGCCACGCGCACCAGGTAACGGTCGTAGCAGTCACCGTTCTTGCCCACGGGGATATCGAAGTCCATCAGGTCGTAGACCTCGTACGGCTGCTTCTTGCGCAGGTCCCAGGCGATGCCCGAACCACGCAGCATCGGACCGGAGAAGCCCATCTGCAGCGCACGTTCCGGCGAGACCACACCCACGCCCACCAGACGCTGCTTCCAGATACGGTTATCGGTCAGCAGGGTCTCGTATTCGTCGACGTAGGTCGGGAAACGATTGGTGAAGTCTTCGATGAAGTCCAGCAGCGAACCCTGACGGTTTTCGTTCAGCTCGCGGATGGCCTTGTCATTGCGCACGATCGATGCCTTGTACTGCGGCATGCTGTCCGGCAGGTCACGATAGACACCACCCGGGCGATAGTAGGCCGCGTGCATGCGGGCGCCGGAGACGGCTTCGTAGCAGTCGAACAGGTCTTCGCGTTCGCGGAAGGCATACAGCAGCACGCCCATCGCGCCCACGTCCAGCGCGTGCGCGCCGATCCACATCAGGTGGTTCAGCAAGCGGGTGATCTCGTCGAACATCACGCGGATGTACTGCGCGCGCAGCGGCACTTCCAGACCCAGCAGACGTTCGATGGCCAGCACGTAACCGTGCTCGTTGCTCATCATCGAGACGTAGTCCAGGCGGTCCATGTAGGGCACGGACTGCAGGAAGGTCTTCTGCTCGGCCAGCTTTTCGGTGCCACGATGCAGCAGGCCGATATGGGGGTCGGCGCGCTGGATGACTTCACCGTCCAGCTCCAGCACCAGACGCAGCACACCGTGCGCGGCCGGGTGCTGGGGACCGAAGTTCAGCGTATAGTTTTTGATCTCTGCCATTATTTGATCCCGTAGTTTTCTTCACGAATGATGCGCGGGGTGATTTCGCGCGGCTCGATCGTCACGGGTTGATAGATGACGCGTTTCTGTTCGGCGTCGTAGCGCATTTCGACATAGCCCGACACCGGGAAGTCCTTGCGGAACGGGTGGCCGATGAAGCCATAGTCGGTCAGAATGCGGCGCAGGTCGGGATGGCCGTCGAACAGGATGCCGTAGAAGTCGAAGGCTTCGCGTTCGTACCAGCCAGCCGAGTTCCAGATCGGGTCCACCGAGGCCACGATGGGCAGGTCGTCATCCGGTGCGAACACGCGCACACGCACGCGCCAGTTGTGCGCAATCGACATCAGGTGCGACACCACGGCAAAGCGCGGGCCTTCCCAGGCGCCGTCGCCATAGGTCGAATAGTCCACGCCGCACAGATCGAGCAGCTGTTCGAAGCGGGTGTCGGCGTGGTCGCGCAGAACGCGCATGGCCGACAGATAGTCGGCCGCCTTGACCACCACGGTGACTTCACCGAGGGCCACGGTCAGATTCTGAAGATACCCTCCAAGCGCATTACGCAGGGCGGCTTCGAGAGTTTCCAATTTTGTCGTCATACTGCCCTCTTAGCGCGCGATGGTGTTGGTGCGCTTGATCTTGTTCTGCAGCTGGATCACGCCATACAGCAGCGCCTCAGCCGTCGGCGGGCAACCCGGAACGTACACGTCCACCGGCACGATGCGATCGCAACCGCGCACCACCGAGTAGGAGTAGTGATAGTAGCCACCACCATTGGCACAGGAGCCCATGGAAATGACCCAGCGCGGTTCCGGCATCTGGTCATAGACCTTGCGCAGTGCCGGCGCCATCTTGTTGCACAGGGTGCCGGCCACGATCATCAGGTCGGACTGGCGCGGCGACGGACGGAACACCGCACCGAAGCGGTCCAGGTCGTAACGCGAAGCACCGACGTGCATCATTTCAACCGCGCAGCAGGCCAGACCGAAGGTCATGGGCCACAGGGATCCGGTACGGGTCCAGTTGATTACCTTATCCAGCGAGGTGGTAACAAACCCCTCATTCAATACGCCTTCAATAGACATGGCTTACTCCCAATCCAGGGCACCCTTTTTCCAGATGTACCAAAATCCGACAACAAATTCAGCGATGAAGACCATCATCGTGACGAAACCTTGCCAGCCCAGCTCACGCATGGACACGCCCCAAGGGAAGAAGAAGGCGGTTTCCAGATCAAACAGGATGAACAGGATGGCGATCAGGTAGTAGCGCACATCGAACTTCATGCGCGCATCTTCGAATGCTTCGAAACCGCATTCGTAAGGAGAAGTTTTTTGAGCGTCCGGCTTGTGCGGACCGAGAAGACGACCGAGGAGCTGGGGAGCGACACCGACACCGATGCCGACAAGAATAAACAGGAGGACTGGGAAGTAATTTTCGAGGTTCACGATTGGCCGCTATGCGTTGGTTTATCGATGGGAATGATTCTCAATATCAATCAGAAACTTCCTCGACAAAAAGCCAGCTCAGGCACTAGGACCTTCGCTGGCTTTTCATTTCATTTCTATGGTGCCGACGACGAGACTCGAACTCGTACAGCTTTCGCCACTACCCCCTCAAGATAGCGTGTCTACCAATTTCACCACGTCGGCCTGAGACTGCTATTGTACCTTCATTTGTTACTCTTGTTCAATGCACAATCAGCTAAAAAGAAAGATTCTTCTATGTTTATTCCGGGATTATTCCAGAATACGCAAAGGCTTATTTCGGAATCTGATTCAACTGGTCAGCCGGCTTGGCGGCATCAGCCGGAGCAGCAGGAGCGGCCGGCGCAGCTTGTTGGGCAGGAGCGGCCGGCGCCTGCAGATTATCCATCACGCCGCCGCTTTGCGCCACGTGATGATTGCCGATGAAAGTCAGACCCAGGGTCGCGACGAAGAAGATGCCGGCTGCCACGGCGGTCGACTTGGACAGGAAGTTCGACGACCCGGTAGCACCAAACAGGCTGCCGGACGCGCCGGAGCCAAAGGCTGCACCCATGTCGGCGCCTTTACCGTGCTGCAACAGCACCAGACCGATGATCGCCAGCGCCGCCAGCACCTGAACTACAACCACAACCAAAAACAAAGTATTCATTTAAACAAGTCCACTCTTGATGTTTCAATTGCCCGCTGCAGAAGTATCCCTTCCACAACTGACAAACCCCTTACTCTACCCTTCAGGCCGCCGCGTTGACGATGGCCAGAAAATCCGTTGCCTTCAGTGCCGCGCCGCCGATGAGACCACCATCGATATCGACCATGGCCAGCAATTGCTGCGCGTTGTCCGGCTTCATGCTGCCACCGTACAGGATGCGCACCTTGGCGGCTGCCTCGGCACTCTTGGCACCCAGGCGTGCACGCAACATCGCATGGACTTCCTGCGCCATTTCCGGCGTTGCCGTCTTGCCGGTGCCGATGGCCCAGACAGGCTCGTAAGCCACCACGATGCGCGCCGCATCCTCAACACTCAAGGCCGTCAGCACCACATCGAGCTGACCGCCCACGATTTCATTGGTCTGGCCGGCTTCGCGCTGCTCCAGCGTCTCCCCCACGCAGACCACCGGTACCAGGCCGGCGTTCAGCGCCGCCACCGTCTTGGCCGCCACCGCCGCGTCGGATTCACCATGATAGGCGCGACGCTCGGAGTGACCGAGGATGACGTATTGCACACCGAATTCCAGCAGCATCGATGCCGACACCTCACCGGTATAGGCACCGGAGGCGTGGGCCGACATGTCCTGCGCACCCAGCGCCACGGCCGAACCGGCGACGGCGCCCTGCACCTGTGCCAGATAAGGTGCCGGAACACATACCGCGACGTCGCAGACAGCGGCCGGCAGGCCTTCCTTGATGCCGGCCACCAGGGCCGCATTGGCAGCCAGGCTGCCGTTCATTTTCCAGTTACCGGCTACAAGTTTGCGACGCATAGGCTGTGTTCTACGAGATGGGTGTCAATTTGGATAACCTCGTATTGTAGCCGGTTGCTGTAAAGGCGGTCAAACCGGACCGCCCGAGCTTCACCTGCGCGCCTACAGTTCCAGCATGATCTTGCCGATGTGGGCACTCGATTCCATCATCGCGTGCGCCTGGGCCGCCTGTTCCAGCGGGAAGCGCTGGTGGATCACCGGCTTGATCTTGCCGGCTTCGATCAGCGGCCAGACGTGCTGACGCAGATTGGCCGCAATGGCGGCCTTGAACGCCACCGGGCGCGGGCGCAAGGTCGAACCGGTGATGGTCAGGCGGCGACGCATCACCTGCCCCATGTCGAGCTGCCCCTTGGTGCCACCCAGCTGGGCGATGAAGACCAGCCGACCATCGTCGGCCAGCGCCTTGATCTCGCGTGGCAGGTAATCCCCACCGACCATGTCCAGGATGACATCCACCCCACGCCCGCCGGTCAATTCCTTGACCACGGCCTCGAAATCCTCGGTCTTGTAGTTGATGGCGCGCTCCGCACCAAGCTCTTCGCAGGCCCGGCACTTGTCGGCACTGCCGGCGGTGGCGAACACGCGATGCCCAAGGGCCCGGGCGATCTGAATGGCCGTGACACCGATCCCGGACGAACCGCCCTGCACCAGCAGGGTTTCCTCGCCTGACAGTTGGCCCCGGTCGAAGACATTGCTCCAGACCGTGAAGTAGTTTTCCGGCAGCGCGGCCGCCTCCAGGGCGCTCAAGCCCTTCGGCACCGGCAGGCACTGCGCCAGCGGGGCCGCACAGTATTCGGCATAGCCACCACCCTGCACCAGCGCGCAGACCAGGTCGCCCAGCCTGAAGCCGCTGTCGCCCAGCTCACCGGCCACGATCTCGCCGGCCACTTCCAGGCCAGGCAGGTCAGAGGCGCCCGGCGATACCGGATAGTTGCCGGTACGCTGGAACACGTCCGGACGGTTCACGCCGGCGGCATGCACCTTGATCAACACTTCACCGGGCTTCAACTCCGGCACCGGGCGCTCGCAGGGCTGCAATACCTCGGGGCCGCCAAATTCCTTGATTTCGATTGCTCGCATGGGTCCTGTCCTTGATCGATAGTGGGTTCAGAGCGACGCCGCGGCGCGCGCAGCCGTGTCATAAAGCCCGGAGGCATTGCGCAACAGCTGGGCCGCCTGACCGATGTCGTGATTGGAGACGCCGCTTTCGGCCTGGGTCTCGATGAGGCAGCGCTCGCGCACCTCACGGTAGCGCATGCACAGAGCCTGCCCCTCGGGCGTGGTGGAAAACAGCAGTTCCTTGCCGGCCTTCTCGCTCTGCACCAGACCGGCCTTCACCAGCTTCTTCAATGCATAGGTGACCACGTGGGTATCTTCGACGTTCAACACGAAGCAGATGTCGGCCAGCTTCTTCTTGCGCTCGCGGTGGTTCACATGGTGCAGCAGGGAGACTTCAATGGCCGTCATGTCCTTGGCGCCGGCGGCCGACATGCAGCGCACCATCCAGCGGTTGAAGGCGTTGCCCGCCATGATCAGTCCGTATTCCAGCTCGGACATCTCGGCACTGCGCTCGGAAACCAGATGCTGGGAAGAGACGATCTGGGGTGAGGTGGAAGGTGGGTTGGGCTGGTTCATCAGGGCAAGTTCAGTCACGACAAAATGGCAACACTATATCGCAAAGCAAAATAAATAATTTATCGACACATTGTCTGTATTTTGCGCGGAAGGTAATATCGACATCCAGGCAGTCCCTTTTTATTTGCAAGCCGACAAGAACTGCCACCGATTCACGCGCCGACGCCACCATGGGCCGATCGCTTCATCCATACCGAGCAACAACAAGAACATGCAGCCCCCGAAGATTCATCCGCTAGGCGACAGCGCGCTGCTCTGCAGCCTGCCCGCGCCTGCGAGCCTGCCCCAGCAGCAGCGCATCTGGAACCTGGCCCAGCTGGCCGCCCAATGGGACGAAGTCAGCGAAGTGGTCCCCGGCATGAACAACCTGACCCTGTTCCTGCACCGCCCGGTGCGTGACCTGGACACCTTGCGCGAGCGCATCACGCAAGCCTGGCCTGGCCTGCATGCCAGCCGCTACCAGGGTCGCGTGGTCGAGATCCCGGTGGTCTATGGCGGCGATGCCGGGCCGGACCTGGAGAACGTGGCGCGCCACACCGGCCTGTCCAGGGAGGAGGTCATCGCCCGCCATAGCGCAGGTGACTACGTGGTCTATTTCCTCGGCTTCATGCCGGGCTTTGCCTACATGGGTGGCCTGGCCCCGGAACTGGCCACGCCACGCCACACCACCCCGCGCATGACCATTCCTGCCGGTTCGGTGGGCATCGGCGGCGAGCAGACCGGCATCTACCCGATGCCCTCGCCCGGCGGCTGGCAGGTGATCGGCCAGACCGCCCTGCACCTGTTCGACCCGGCCCAGGAACCGCCGACGCTGCTGCGTCCGGGCGACCATGTGCGCTTCACCGTGGAAAGGATCGACGCATGATCGAGATCCTCCAACCCGGCATGCTCGCCTCGGTACAAGACCTCGGACGGCCCGGCCATCGCAGCCAGGGCATCCATCCCGGTGGCGCCCTCAACGCACTGGCCCTGGCCAGCGCCAACCTGCTGGTCGGCAATGCGCCCGGCGCCGCCGGCATCGAGATCACCATGGGCCTCTGCGAACTGCGCTTCGGTCGCGCCACCCGCATTGCACTGGGTGGCGACGATATCGGTGCCACGCTCGACGGCAAACCGATATCGGCCTATTGGAGCCTGCCGGTCAGCGCCGGCAGCGTGCTGCGCCTGGCCCCGGTGGCATCCGACCTGCCGCAGCACCCGGCGCGCCACAGCATGCGCAGCTACCTGGCCGTGGCCGGTGGCATCGATGTGCCCGTGGTCCTGGATTCACGCAGCACCGACCTGAAAGCCGGCTTCGGCGGGCATCAGGGACGCGCCCTCAAGCGTGGCGACAAACTCGCCGTCGGCGACGACCAGGCCGCCCTGCGCGCAGTCAGCGGCCCGGCCTTCGGTGTCCGCGCCCCCGACTGGAGCCGCAGCGACCTGCCAGCGCATCAGCGCGGCGGGCATATCACGCTGCGCGTCTTGCCCGGCCCCGAGATCGAGGAATTCACCAAGGCCGCACGCGAAGCCTTCTGGTCCACGCCCTGGCGCATCACGCCCAGCAGCAACCGCATGGGCTACCGGCTGGAAGGTGAAGAACTCAAGCGCAAGCACGCCCGCGACATGCTCTCCCATGGCGTGGTACCGGGCGTGATCCAGGTCCCCCCTTCGGGCCAGCCCATCATCCTGATGGGTGATGCCCAGACCACCGGGGGCTATCCCAAGATCGGCGTGGTCATCGGCGCGGACCTGTGGAAGCTGGCACAAGCACCGCTCAATGCCACCCTGCGGCTTGAGCCCTGCCCCCTGGAGCAAGCCCTGCTCGCGGCCGAGCAACAGCAGCGCTATCTCGATACCATCCGCGATACCGTGGCGGCGCTGGACTGGTCGCGCGCCACGCTCTACAAGAAATGAGGATTACGCCATGCACATCGACCTGAATGCCGATCTCGGCGAAGGCTGCGACACCGATGAAGAGCTGCTGACCCTGGTCAGCTCGGCCAACATTGCCTGCGGCTGGCATGCCGGTGACGCCGCCACCATGCGCCGCTGCGTGCGCTGGGCGATCCAGAACCACGTCGCCATCGGCGCCCACCCCAGCTTCCCCGATCGAGAGAACTTCGGCCGCAGCACCATGCACCTGCCCCCCGAAGACATCGTCAGCGGCATGCTCTACCAACTCGGTGCGCTGGACGCCATCGTGCGCGCCGAAGGCGGCCGCCTGCGCCACGTCAAGCCGCATGGCGCGCTCTACAACCAGGCCGCCAAGGACGCCGTACTGGCCAACGCCATCTGCGCCGCCATCCGCACCTTCAATCCCGAACTGAGCCTGGTTGGCCTGGCCGGCAGCGAACTGATCGCCGCCGCGCGCCATGCCGACCTCGATGCAGTGGAAGAAGTCTTCGCCGATCGCGCCTATGAGGCCGACGGCAGTCTGGTGGCGCGCAGCAAGCCGGGCGCCATGATCGAGAACGATCAGGATGCCATCGCCCAGACCCTCATGCTGGTCAAGCAGAAGCAGGTCACGGCCATCGACGGCAACCTCGTCAGCGTGAACGCCCAGACCGTCTGCCTGCACGGTGACGGTCCGCATGCACTGGATTTTGCGCGCCAGATCCGCGCCCGCCTGCATGAAGAACGCATCGCCGTGCGTGCCGCGGCCTGAATAGCTCATCGGCGCTAGCGCGCCTCAGGAATTGCCCGGTCCTCCGGACAAATTGCAGTACCCCATAACAATTAAAAATGTCGAAGCAGGGAGACCATGAGACCGCGGCCACGCCACGCCTGCGCCCATCAGCGCAGATCAGCAGGGCAGGCAGCGGTCGGGCTGGCATGGCCCTTGCAGCGACTGGTTCAACTCATTCACAACCAGGAGTCTTCATGGAGAGCACGACACTATTGCCGCTGATCGGGATACCGATCGTCGTGGCCGGATTTGCACTACGTTTCAACCCGCTGCTGGTGGTCACGGTCGCGGGGCTGACCACCGGACTCTCGGTCGGCATGGATTTCGGCATGCTGCTGGAAACCTTCGGCGAGAAGTTCGTCAACAGCCGTTCCCTGGCGACCTTCCTGCTGATCCTGCCCATTATCGGGCTGCTCGAACACTACGGTCTGAAGGAACGTGCACAAGCCTGGATTTCGGGCATTGCCAGCGCCACTTCCGCGCGCATCCTGATGCTCTATTTTTTGCTGCGTGAAGGAACTGCCGCGCTGGGTCTGATCTATCTCGGCGGCCAGGCACAGACCGTGCGTCCGCTGCTGGCGCCGATGGCCGAGGGTGCCGCCGTCAATGCCTATGGCGAAGACCTGCCGCAAGCCATCCGCGACAAGATCAAGGCGCACGCTGCCGCCTGCGACAACATCGCCGTGTTCTTCGGCGAAGACATCTTTATCGCCTTCGGCGCCGTCCTGCTGATGGATGCCTTCCTCAAGGAAAACGGCATCACCAACATCGAACCGCTGCACATCGGCCTGTGGGCCATCCCCACCGCTCTCTCGGCGCTGGTGATCCACATGTTCCGCCTGACCCGCCTGGACGCCTCCATCCGCCGCGACGTGGATGCCTGGAAAGCCGGCCAAACCGACTCCGCCAAGGTGGCCGCATGAACACGCTCATTTCCATCAACCGCATCTACTACCTCATCGGCATCATCGTCATGATGCTGGTGGTGATGACCCTGCGCGACAAGGGCAACCCCAAGCGCCTCAGCACGGCGCTATTCTGGTTCCTGTTCGGCGCCGTCTTCCTGTTCGGCGACCTGCTGGTGGAGAACCTGGGCAAATCCCTGGCTCACCGCATCATCGGCGCCACCGTCATCATCATCTCGCTCATCGCCGGCACCGGCATGCTCTCCATGGGCAGCTACGCCACTTCGAGCTACGAAGAACGCGTGAGCTCGGCCAAGCGTCTGGGCAACTGGCTGTTCTTCCCGGCCGTGCTGATCCCGGTGATCACGGTGGCCTGTACCGTGCTGCTCAAGGGCGTATCGGTTGGCGGCGTGATGCTGCTGGACCAGAAGCAACTGACCCTGGCCGCACTCTGCGTAGCCTGTATCTGCGCCCTCATTGCCGGTTGCGTGCTGACCCGTGGCACGCCGCTGCAGGCGGTACGCCAGTCGCGCCGGCTGGTGGACTCGATCGGCTGGGCCGCCATTCTGCCGCTGATGCTGGCCATGCTGGGAGGCGTCTTCGTGGCCGCCAAGACCGGCACCTCGGTACAGCAGGTGGTGAGCCTGTTCGTCAATCCGGACAACCGCTTTCTGGTGGTGGTGATCTATTGCGTGGGCATGGCACTGTTCACCATGGTGATGGGGAACGCCTTTGCCGCCTTCCCGGTGATGAGCGCGGGCATCGCCCTGCCCTTCCTGATCGTCGGCCATCATGCCGACCCGGCACCGCTGGTGGCCATCGGCATGTACTCCGGCTACTGCGGGACCTTGATGACCCCCATGGCCGCCAACTACAACATCGTGCCGGCAGCACTGCTGGAACTGAAGAACAAGTACCAGGTCATCAAGGTACAGATTCCGACCGCCCTGACACTGCTGACGGTCAACGTGTTCCTGATGTACTTCCTCACCTTCCGCTGATCCCAGCGATGGGCAAGACGCCGCCATGCACCCATCGGCGCTGGCGGCGTCGCCTCCCCTAGCCTCAAGGAGTCCCCATGCAACTCACCCTCGAACGGGCCGATGCCTTCGCCCGCATGCCATTGGCCTATCTGCGCCAGGAATATCCCAACCACATCATGCATGTGCTCCATGGCGCAGCCGACGTGCTCTCGCCGCGCGCCATGCATCCGGTGTTCTACGGCTGCTACGACTGGCACTCGGCGGTCCATGGCTTCTGGCTGCTGCTGCGCTGCGTGCAACGTTTCCCGGCCCTGCCGGCACGCAGCGACATCGAAGACATCTTCGATGAGCACTTCACACGGGAACTGATGGAACGCGAGACCGATTACTTCCGCGTCGGCGGTCGCGGCCCCTTCGAACGCCCCTATGGCTTCGGCTGGATCCTGGCGCTGGACCAGGAACTGGCACAGTCGGCCCTGCCCCGCGCCGCTGCCTGGCGCAGCGCCATGACACCGCTGACCATGGAAATCCGCAGCCGCCTGCTGGACTATCTCTCCAAGCTCAGCTATCCCATCCGCGTGGGTACCCACTACAACACCGCCTTCGCACTGGCGCTTTCGCTGGACTATGCGCGCCACGTGCAGGACAGCGAACTGGAAACGGTCATCGTAGACAGTGCCCTGCGGTATTTCAGCAAGGACACCGACTATCCCGCTCACTATGAACCGGGCGGTGACGAGTACATTTCCGGCGCGCTGACCGAAGCGCTCCTGATGAGCAAGGCGCTTCCCACAGCGGACTTCCCCGCCTGGTTCGACCGCTACCTGCCGCGCGTGGCCGAGGTCTCGCAGATCATGCAGCCGGCGCATGTCTCGGACCCCACCGATCCCAAGATCGCCCACCTGGATGGTCTGAACCTGTCCCGCGCCTGGTGCATGAAGACCGTGCTGCGACACCTGCCCGCCACCCACGCGGCACGCCCTGCCATGGAGAGCTCCGTACAGCGTCACATCGGCGCCTCCATCGATCAGGTGGTCGGCAGCCACTACAGCGGCGGCCACTGGCTGGCCAGCTTCGCCATGCTGGCGCTGGAAGACTGAGGCCGACATCCTACCTCCACATAGCACAACGCCCGCGCTTCCAGCCATGGAAACGCGGGCGTTGTGTCTGCGAGGCGGCGAAAACTACTCGGCCACTTCCTTGCGCAATGAGGGCGCTTCGGCCTGCGTGGGCATGGTCGCCGAGATCACCCGCGCACTGCGCTTGAAGGTGAAGTAGGCCCAGGCCCAATCCGCCATCACCATGATGCGGTTGCGGAAGCCGATCAGGAAGTACACGTGCACGAACAGCCAGAACAACCAGGCCGGGTAGCCCGAGAACTTCAGCTTGCCGACCATGGCGATGGCGGCCTTGCGACCGATGGTGGCCAGCGAACCGTAGTCTTGATAGACGAAGGTCTCGGGCTTCTGTCCCGCGATGCGCTGCCTGATATTGCGCGCCGCCACCCGCCCCATCTGCTTGGCCGCCGGCGATACGCCCGGCACCGGCTTGCCATCGGACTGCGCGGCCGCCAGGTCACCGATCACATACACATCCTCATGTCCGGCGATATTGAGCTCCGGCGACACCGGAACGCGACCGGCACGATCCACCTCGACCCCGAGTTGCTTGCCCAGCGGCGAAGCCGCGACACCCGCCGACCAGATCACGGTGCGCGTGGCCAGGCTCTGCTCGCCGTCGAAATTGGCATAGCGCACGCAGGTCTCGTCGATATGCACCACGCGACAGCCGGTACGCACATCCACGCCCAGCTTTTGCAACTGCTCGCGCGCCTTTTCCGACAGGTCCGGTGGATAGGCCCCGAGTACCCGCTCCGAGCCTTCCACCAGCACCACACGCGCCGAATGCGGATCGATATTGCGGAATTCGCCAGACAAGGTATGCCGGGCGATTTCCACCAGCGTCCCGGCCATTTCCACGCCGGTGGCACCACCGCCGATGACGGTAAAGGTCAGCCACTCCTGGCGGCGCCGTGCATCGGTTTCGCGCTCGGCCCGCTCGAAGGCCATCAGGATGCGCTTGCGGATCTCGAAGGCGTCTTCCAGCGTCTTCAGACCCGGCGCCAGCGCGCTCCACTCATCATGTCCGAAATAGCTGTGGGTGGAGCCGGCCGCGACGATCAGATGGTCATAGGACAGCACGCTGCCGTCTTCCAGCGTGACGCTCTTGCCGGCGGTATCGATGCCGGTGACTGCGGCCATCAGGGTGGTCAGATTGCTCTGGTGCGCCAGGATGGCGCGGATCGGCGCGCTGATGGCCGGCGCCGACAAGCCGGCCGTCGCCACCTGGTACAGCAGCGGCTGGAACAGGTGGTGGTTGCTGCGATCGATCATGGTGATGCGCAGGTCGGCACTGGCCAGCTCGCGCGCGGCAGCCAGGCCGCCGAATCCACAACCGATGATGATGACATGGGGCATCGCCTTCCTTTCAAAAGTAATGTGTTGTTCTGCCTGTATGTACCCACCGGCTCACGCCGGATCAGGCACTACAGATGTCCCCTACTCTCTATTCGGATGCACCTGCAGACGGGCACGCGGCTCCCCTTGCGGCCGTGACACCCGGGGACATTGCAGCAAGCTTGATGTCCCTCATTGCAGAAGGACAGGTTCTCATACTTTTGGTTCGAAATCACTGGGACAGATTGTCCCGGCCGGCAAGCACGCAAGCGCATGCGCCCAAAGAAAAATCCCCCACGCCTTGCGACATGGGGGATTTCTCTGTCGGTGACCCGCCGGCAGCCTTGTCAGCGCCGGCGCAGCCTGGACTTACTGCGGGTCTTGCGGAGCAGCTGCTTCGCTACCCTCTTCAGCCTGGGCAGCCTTCATCGACAGCTTCAGGCGACCGCGGTCGTCGGTCTCCAGGACCTTCACGCGCACTTGCTGGCCTTCCTTCAGGTAGTCGGCCACGGCATTGACGCGCTCGTTGGCGATCTGGCTGATGTGCAGCAGACCATCCTTGCCCGGCAGGACCTGGACGATGGCGCCGAAGTCCAGCAGCTTCAGGACGGTACCTTCGTAGACCTTGCCCACTTCCACGGAAGCGGTCAGTTCTTCGATACGGCGCTTGGCTTCCTGGCCAGCCGATGCATCCACGGAGGCGATGGTGACCACACCTTCGTCGCTGATGTCGATCTGGGTGCCGGTTTCTTCGGTCAGCGCGCGGATCACGGCGCCGCCCTTGCCGATCACGTCACGGATCTTTTCCGGATTGATCTTGATAGTGATCAGGCGCGGTGCGAAGTCGGACAGCTCGGCACGACCGGCCGGGACGGCTTCCTGCATCTTGTCCAGGATGTGGTGGCGGCCTTCCTTGGCCTGCTCCAGCGCGACCTGCATGATTTCCTTGGTGATGCCCTGGATCTTGATGTCCATCTGCAGTGCGGTGATGCCATTGGCAGTACCGGCCACCTTGAAGTCCATGTCGCCCAGGTGATCTTCATCGCCCAGGATGTCGGTCAGCACGGCAAACTTGTTGCCTTCCTTGATCAGGCCCATGGCGATACCGGCCACGTGCGACTTCATCGGCACGCCGGCGTCCATCAGTGCCAGGCAGCCGCCGCAGACCGATGCCATCGAGGAGGAGCCATTGGACTCGGTGATTTCCGAGACCAGGCGCACCGAGTAGCTGAACTCGTCAGCTGCCGGCAGTGCGGCGATCAGCGCGCGCTTGGCCAGGCGGCCGTGGCCGATTTCACGACGCTTCGGGGTACCCACGCGACCGGTTTCGCCGGTGGCGAACGGAGGCATGTTGTAGTGGAGCATGAAGCGGTCGGTGTATTCGCCCAAGAGGCCGTCGATCTTCTGCTCGTCACGGGCGGTACCCAGGGTCGCGATGACCAGGGCCTGGGTTTCGCCACGGGTGAACAGGGCCGAACCGTGGGTACGCGGCAGTACGCCGGTACGGATCGAGATCGGACGCACGGTGCGGGTGTCGCGACCGTCGATACGCGGCTCGCCTTCCAGGATCTGCGAACGCACGATCTTGGCTTCCAGGTCGAACAGGATGGAACCGACTTCGGCAGCGTCAGCAGCCACGCCGTTGTTGGCAGCGGCTTCAGCGACCAGGGCTTCGTTGACCTGGGCCGAGACGGCCTTCAGCTTCTCGGTACGGGCTTGCTTGTCCTTGGTCTGATAGGCTTCGCGCAGCGGGCCTTCGGCCAGTTGCGACACGCGGGCAATCAGGGCTTCGTTCTTGGCCGGGGCGGTCCACTGGACTTCCGGCTTGCCACCGTCGCGCACCAGCGCGTGGATGGCTTCGATGACGGCCTTGGACTGGTCGTGACCGAACACGACCGCGCCCAGCATCACTTCTTCGGACAGCTGGTCGGCTTCCGATTCCACCATCAGCACGGCGGTTTCGGTACCGGCCACCACCAGATCCAGTTGCGAGGACTTCAGCTGGGTCTGGGTCGGGTTCAGGACGTACTGGCCGTCGATGTAGGCCACGCGGGCGGCGCCCACCGGGCCGTTGAAGGGGATGCCGGCCAGCGACAGGGCAGCCGAGGCACCGATCATGGCGGGAATGTCCGGATCGATTTCAGGGTTCACCGACAGCACGTGGATGATGACCTGGACTTCGTTGAGGTAGCCTTCCGGGAACAGCGGGCGGATCGGACGATCGATCAGGCGCGAGGTCAGGGTTTCCTTTTCGGAGGGCTTGCCTTCACGCTTGAAGAAACCGCCGGGGATACGACCGGCAGCATAGGTCTTCTCGATGTAGTCGACCGTCAGGGGGAAGAAATCCTGGCCGGGCTTGGCTTCCTTGCGGGCCACCACGGTAGCCAGGATCACGGTGTCTTCCACCGAGACCACGACGGCGCCGGAGGCCTGGCGGGCGATTTCGCCGGTTTCCAGGGTGACTTGATGCTGACCGTACTGGAAGGTCTTGCTTACTTTATTGAACACGGTATTTC
This sequence comes from Herbaspirillum sp. BH-1, assembly GCF_002870055.1. Lineage (NCBI taxonomy): Bacteria > Pseudomonadati > Pseudomonadota > Betaproteobacteria > Burkholderiales > Oxalobacteraceae > Herbaspirillum > Herbaspirillum sp. BH-1. The sequence goes on from NZ_PKOI01000029.1 coordinate 29,553, forward strand.
CTTTCTTTTATGGAGCCTGCCCCGACTGTGTCCGCGGTGCGCGACTTCCTTTTGCCGACAGATTTTCAGGCGCTGTCGTTCACCTCACCACAGTGTCCGGCGAAACCGGTCACTCACGACGAACGCGGCATTGATCAGACAAACAGCCTGCCGCGATGAAACAATGATCTATTCCTGCCCGGAGGGAGTTGCGCTCCGTTGCGCCCCGGCCTACGCCTGAGCTTGCGGAATCGCAAAAAACAAAATGCCCGCGTCAACGAGTGACGCAGGCATTTCATTGTGGTCCCGGGGCAGAGCCCGGAGACCCAGACGCGAAGTCAAATTACTTACGCAGACCGAGTTTCTCGATCAGGGCGCGGTAACGGTCGGCGTCCTTGTTCTTCAGGTAGGACAGCAGGCTCTTGCGACGGTTGACCATCTTGATCAGGCCACGACGGGAGTGGTGATCCTTGACGTGGGCCTTGAAGTGGCCGTTCAGGTCGTTGATGCGTGCGGTCAGCAGCGCGACTTGCACTTCCGGAGAACCGGTGTCGTTCGTGCCGCGGGCGTTTTCGGAGATAATGGCAGCCTTGGCTGCTTTTTCGATGGACATTGCTTTTACCTTTCACAAGCGGTGTGCGGAGCGTCAAATGATGTGCCCTGCATACCGTGAACAAAAAATGAGAATCCGGCCAACTCGGCCGGACGCGAAATTATATAGCAAAAAGCCATTCCAACCAACATTCGCAGACAGGATCACACCTGAACGCCCCATCCATCCCCGGGCGAAGATGCGATACCGGAATGACAACAAGAGGAAATTGACCATGAAGCAACTCTCCCCCCTCCTGCGCCGCGGCCGCCCGCTGCTGGCCGCAGCCCTGCTGGCCAGCGCCGCACTGAGCGGCTGTGCCTCGCTGTTCCAGCCGCCCGTGACGCCCGGCGAGAGCGAAGAACAGGTAGTCGCCCGCCTGGGCGCGCCCAGCAATGTGTATCCGGATGGCGACAGTCGCCTCTTCGAATACGCTGCCGGCGCCTTCGGCCAGTATCAGTACATGGCCCGCGTCGGCCCTGATCATCGCCTGGTTTCCTACCAGCAAGTCTGGACGATCGAAAACTTCCGCGCCATCCGCCCCAAGCAGGATACCAAGCTTGACGTGCTGCGTCGGGTCGGCCGCCCCACCGAAGTGACACGCTATGCCCGCATCCCCTTCGAGGCCTGGAACTACGGTTTCAAGGAAAGCGGCGTATGGAATTCGCAGATGACTGTCTACTTCACCGACCAGGGCATCGTGGAAAAGGTCGAGAACGGCCCCGATCCGCGCTTCGACGACACCCGCTCGCGCTTCTGACCCACCCGCTGCCGCCATGAAAAAGGCCGCCCGCTCTGCACTGCAGCGGGCGGCCTTGTCACGAGGACGATCGGTCAGACTCAGACCACGGTGGCCAGCGCCAGCGTGAACAGCAGGGCCAGCACCGAGACCAGCGTTTCCATCACGGTCCAGGTCTTGAAGGTCTGCGGCACGGTCATGTTGAAGTATTCCTTGACCAGCCAGAAACCGCCGTCATTGACGTGCGACAGGATCAGCGAACCGGCACCGGTGGCCAGCACCATCAGCTCCGGACGCACGCCACCGACGGTGGAGACGATGGGCGCGACGATGCCGCAGGCGGTGGTCATGGCGACCGTGGCCGAACCGGTGGCCACGCGGATCAGTGCTGCGACGAACCAGCCCAGGATCAGCGGCGACAGATGCGCATCGGTGGCGATACCGACGATGGCCTTGGAGACGCCGCCATCCATCAGGATGCGACCGAAGCCGGCACCCGCACCCACCACCAGCGTGATGCTGGCGATCGGGGCCAGACATTCGTTGCTGAATTTCAGGATCTGGTCGGCGCCGAAACCACGGGCGCGACCGAAGGTCCAGAAGCTCACCAGGGTGGCGATCAGGAGCGCGATGACCGAATTGCCGATCAGGCGCAGGAAGTCATTGGCGAAGGTCTTGGGCGCGAAGAACAGGTCAGCCCAGCTACCGATGAGCATCAGTGCCACCGGCAGCAGGATGGTGAAGAGTGTGATGCCGAAGCCCGGCAGTTCACGGTCCTTCTTGCTGTCATCGACGAATTGCGAGATCAGCGGATTGTCCGGATCGGGAATCACCACCTTGGAGATCAGCTTGCCGAAGATCGGGCCGGCGATGATGGCCGTGGGAATACCCACGATCAGCGCAAACAGGATGGTGCGACCGATATCGGCGCTATAGGCGGTCACCGCCAGCAGCGCGGCCGGGTGCGGTGGAATCAGACCGTGCACCACTGACAGGCCGGCGACCATGGGGATACCCACCAGCACCATGTTGGTACCGGTACGCTTGGCGACGTTGAAGGCGATCGGCACCAGCAGCACGAAACCGACTTCGAAGAATACCGGCAGACCGACGATGAAGGCCACCGTCATCATGGCCCAGTGCACGTTCTTTTCACCGAAGGCCTTGATCATGGTGTTGGCGATGCGCTCGGCGCCACCGGACTCGGCCATCATCTTGCCCAGCATGGTACCCAGCCCCACCACCAGTGCGATGTGACCCAGCGCGTTGCCCACGCCGGTTTCGAAGGCCTTGACGATGTTACCCATCGGCATGCCCACGGACAGGCCCAGCAGCAGCGAGACCACGATCAGCACGATGAACGGATTCATCTTGAATTTGGCGATCAGCACGATCAGTGCAATCACCGCTACCAGTGCATAGACCAGTAGCGCACTCCCTTGTACAGCCTCCATCTGTTGCTCCTCTTCAGAAGGTAAAAAGACACCCACCGGCGATACCACACCCCTGCCGGCAAACATGAACTGCCAAATCGAACAGAACTCTTGAAACCTTAAAATCATCCAAATCACTTAAATGATTTATATGATTTAGATTATTTGGATTATTTATACGACCCAGGTCATTCGCTGCACCTGTGTCATCAGCAGGCTGCATCGGGATACTTGACGACCCCTCCGATGCCAGCCCGCCAGGCCATCAGCGCTTGAAGGCCACGCAATCGACCTCGACCTTGCAATCCACCACCATGCTCGACACCACGCAAGCGCGGGCCGGGGGATTGGCGCCGAAGTATTCCTTGAAGACCTTGTTGAAGGACTGGAAGTCGCGCGCGTCATCCAGCCAGACGCCACAGCGCACCACGTGTTCCGGTCCGTAGCCGGCTTCCTTCAGGATCGCCAGCACGTTCTGGATGGCCTTGTGCGATTGCGCCACGATGCCGCCATCGATGACTTCGCCGTTTTCCATGGCCACCTGACCCGACACGTACAACCAGCCGTCAGCGGCCACTGCGCGTGCGAATGGCAGATGCTGACCACCGGTACCGCTGCCGCCTTCCACGCCAAATCGTTGAATACTCATTGCTGCTCCTTCACTTTGATTCACATTGAAACTTGAAAAACCGAAAAAAACCTAAGCCCGGCTTCACCGTATTCAGGCGGCTTCCTTCTGCAATTTGCGCGCCAGGAAGCGACCGGAGCGTGCAGCGGTGGCCTGCTTGTCCTGGCCGCGATAGGCCAGCTGGCCGTTGACCCAGACGCCCTCGATGCCATGTGCCGGCTGCATCGGATCGGTAAAGCTGGCCGCATCACGGATGGTGTCCGCATCGAACAGCACCAGGTCGGCGTGATAGCCAACCCGCACGAAGCCGCGCAGGTCCAGCCCGAAGCGTTGCGCCGACAGGCCGGTCATCTTGTGCACGGCGGTGGCCAGCGAGAACAGCTTCTGTTCGCGGCTGTAATAGCCCAGCACGCGCGGGAAGGCTCCCCACAGGCGCGGGTGCGGTAGCGGATCGTTGGGCAGACCGTCGGAACCGACCACGGTGGCCGGATGCGAGAGGATGCGATTGACATCGTCATCGGACATGCAGTGATAGACCGCGCCGGCCGGCATCAGGCGCCCGGCCGCCGCATGCAGGTCCACACCCCACTCGGCGGCGATCTGCTTCAACATCTTGCCGCCCTGCTCCGGATGCGGCTCGGACCAGGTGACCTGGATGTAGTAGTCGGCCGTCACCTGCTTCAGATCCAGCGTGGACGAGCTGGCGGTATAGGGATAGCAGTCGCAGCCCACGTGCTGGTGCCGCGCCGCCGCCTCCAGCGCCTGCAGCACTTCGCTGCTGCGGCCCCAGTTTTCCACGCCGGCACATTTCAGGTGCGAGATCACCACCGGCACGCGGGCGTGCTTGCCAATGCGGAAGGCCTCGTCCATGGCATCGAGGATGTCGGCGAACTCGCTGCGCAGGTGGGTGGCATACATGCCACCGAATTCGGCCAGCGGTTCGGCCAGGGACAGCACCTCCTCGGTGGGCGCATTGATGGCATTGCCGTAGGCCAGACCCGTAGAGAGGCCCAGCGCGCCGTGCTCCAGCGCCTCGCGCAACTGGGCGCGCATGCCGTCGATTTCGCTCTGCGTGGCAGCGCGGTCCAGACGGTCCATATGGTTGTTGCGCAGGGCCGTGTGGCCGACCAGCGCGGCCACGTTGATGGACGGTTGCGCGGCATTGACGGCCTCGACATAGCTGGCAAAGGTCGGATAGTGGAAGGCCTCGGATTTTCCCAGCAGGTTCATCGGGTCCGGCGGATCGGCCTTGAGCGTCACCGGCGCGGCGCTGATGCCGCAATTGCCGACCACGACCGTGGTCACGCCCTGCGACAGCTTGGGGAACATCTCCGGGGTGCGGATGACGTTGGTGTCGTCATGCGTATGCACGTCGATGAAGCCGGGCGAAAGCACGCGGCCGGTGGCATCGATCTCCTGCGCGGCATGCCAGTGGTCGAGCTGGCCGATGGCGGCAATGCGGCCCTTGTGGACGGCCACGTCGAGCACCTGGGGCTCGGCGCCGGAACCGTCGATCACCAGGGCGTGACGGAACAGGGTGTCGCAACGACGCTCCCCGTCCTCGGTATGGGTGGTGGATATCATGTCAGTCTCCCAGCGGCTGGTGCAGGTCGCCCCCGCCGCGATGTGCGTCGAGCACGTACTTGAGGCGGCGCAGCCGTTCCTGGCTGCTTTCCTTGTGCAGCAGGGCCAGCTCCAGCACCAGCATGTCCAGCGTCGCCATCATGGCGTAGCGCGACGAGGACGGTTTGAAAATCAGGTCGGTCTCCAGCGTCTTGATGGGCAAGAGCACATCGGCCAGCCTGGCCAGTGGCGAACCGAGGGCAGTGATGGCGATCAGCTTGACGCCATATTCCCGCGCCACCTCGCAGCTGGCCAGCAGTTCCGGCACGCTGCCGGTGGTGGAGAAGACCAGCAACACGTCTTCCTTGTCCAGGGTGGCGGCCACCATCTTCTGCAGCACTGCGTCGTGGTAGGTCGCCACCGGTCGCCCCAGGCGCACCAGGCGATAGCGCGCCTCGTCGGACATCATGGTCGAGCCGCCGCCCATGCCGAAGCAGTAGATCATGCGCGCGCCCTGCAGCAGGTGCGCGGCTTGCATCAGCATGTCGGGGTTGAGCATGGCGCGGTTCAGCTCCAGCACCGCATGGATGTCGCGATAGACCACGTCGGCCAGTTCCGGCGGCTGTTCCGACGGCAGGGTCTTGGCGCCATCGAAGAAACGCTGCCCCACTGCCACCGCCTGTGCCAGCAGGAACTTGAATTCACGCACGTCGCGGCAACCCATGGCCTTGGCAAAGCGCGTCACGCTGGCCACCGACACCCCGGCCTTCTCGGCCAGTTCACCGATGCTGGCGCTGGCGGCGGCCGAGAGGTCGCCCAGGATGGCCTCGGCCACCTTCTGTTCGGCCAGTCGCAAGGTGCTGCTACGCTCGCTGATGCGGGAAATGATGTCCAATGTCTGCGCCATGGGAGTGGAATGTTCAGGCCGGCGGCAAGCCCCAAAAAAGCGCACGCCGGATGCACCAAAAAGAGCCGCGAAAATAATTTATGTTATTTACTAACACGGCATAAACATAGTAAATTCAAGGCTATTATTACGTCAATCCTAATTTCACAGGAATTAATGCGATGAATGATACAAACTACCACGGACCCTACCAGCCAGGCATCGTCGACCCGCTCAACAAGGGTCTGGGCGCCCTGCCCCAGCCGCTGCCGCCGCAGCAGGCCGGCAGCGTGCGCTGGAACCTGCTCAACGAGGACATCAGCCTGCCGGCCGCGGTGTTGTATGAAGAAAAGATCGCCCACAACCTGAAGTGGATGCAGGAATTTGTCGGCCAATACCAGGTCAAGCTGGCCCCGCACGGCAAGACCACCATGGCGCCCAAGCTGTTTGCGCGCCAGCTCGACACCGGCGCCTGGGGCATCACCCTGGCCACTGCGCACCAGACCCTGGCGGCCTATCACCACGGGGTGCGCCGCGTGATCATGGCCAACCAGCTGGTGGGCAAGCGCAACATGGCCATCATTTCGGAGCTGCTGGCCGACCCCTCATTCGAATTCTTCTGCCTGGTCGATTCGGCCGATCTGGTGGAGCAGCTCGGCCGCTTCTTCGCCGAACGCAAGCAAACCCTGAACGTCCTGCTGGAACTGGGCCCGGCCGGCGGTCGCACCGGCGTGCGCGATGCCGACCAGCAGGCTGCCGTGCTGGCCGAGATCGAACGCTGGGACAGCCTCGCCCTGGCCGGGGTGGAAGTGTATGAAGGCGTGCTCAAGGAAGAGGTCGATATCCGCCGCTTCCTGCAGCGCGCCGTGGCCTGTATCGGCGAACTGGCCGCGCAGGGCAAGCTGGCGCGCCGCCTGGCGCACGGTCCGGCGGTGCTGACCGGGGCCGGTTCGGCCTGGTACGACGTGGTGGCCGAAGAGTTCGGCCAGGCCGATATCGGCGCGGCCCTGGACGTGGTGCTGCGCCCGGGCTGCTACCTGACCCACGATGTGGGCATCTACCGCGCCGCGCAGGCGCAGATCCAGGTGCGCAATCCGGTGGCGCACAGCATGCGCAGCCAGTTGCAGCCGGCGCTGCAGCTATGGGCCTACGTGCAATCCATCCCGGAAAGCGACAAGGCCATCATCGCCCTGGGCAAGCGGGACGCCGCCTTCGATGCCGGCCTGCCGGCGCCGGTGACGCGCTTCCGTCCGGGCCATGACACCCAGCCGCAGGCCACGCCAGCGCACTGGGAAGTGACCGGCATGATGGACCAACACGCCTACCTGAAGATCGCCGCAGGCGACGACATCAAGGTCGGCGACATGATCGCCTTCGACATCTCCCACCCCTGCCTGACCTTCGACAAGTGGCGTCATCTGGTGGTGGTGGATGCCCGCTTCGATGTCACCGACATCGTGCAGACCTTCTTCTGAGGCCACCCGGTTCATCCGGGTTTTCTTCCCGGTTCTTATTCATTTTCGTTCCTGCGTACTTCGTCTTCGTTTCAGCACAACATGAGCAAGCAGATCCTCGCCTATGGCGAAGCCATGGTGGAATTCAACCAGAGCATCGCGTCGCCGCGCAATTTCCTGCAGGGATATGGTGGCGACACCTCCAACTTCGCCATCGCCGCCGCCCGCCAGGGAGCGGCCTCGGCCTATGTCAGCGCCGTCGGCGATGATCATTTCGGACAGGACCTGCTGGCCCTGTGGCAGCGCGAGCAGGTCGACGTGCAGCATGTGGCCGTGCGCCCGGGTGCCAGCACCGGCATCTACTTCGTCACCCATGACGACAGCGGCCATCAGTTCCACTACCGCCGCGCCGGCTCGGCGGCCAGCCAGTATCAGACGGCCGACCTGCCGCTGGAGAGCATCGCCGGCGCGGCTGCCCTGCACCTGTCGGGGATCAGCCTGGCCATCAGTGAAAGCGCCTGCGAAGCAGGCCTGGCCGCTATGGCCCAGGCCCGTGCCGCCGGCGTGCCGACCTCGCTGGATACCAATCTGCGCCTGCGTCTGTGGTCGCTGGAGCGCGCCCGTGAAAAGATGGAACAGGCCTTCGGCCTGTGCGATATCTGCCTGCCGAGCTGGGAAGATGTGTCCATGCTGACCGGACTGGAAGACCGCGATGCCATCGTGGATCGCCTGCTGGGCTATGGCGTGCAACTGGTGGCCTTCAAGCTGGGCAAGGAAGGCTGCTACGTGGCCACACCCCAGGAGCGGCGGATGGTGGCGCCCTATCCGGTACAGGCGCTGGATGCCACCGGCGCCGGTGACTGCTTCGGTGGCGCCTTCATGGCCGAGCTGATGCGTGGCAGCGATCCCTTCGCGGCGGCGCGCTACGCCAACGTGGCCGCAGCTCTGTCCACCACCGGTTATGGCGCGGTGGAACCCATCCCCACCCGCAAGCAGGTCGAAGCCGCACTGCACGCGGCGGCCTGAATACCCGATCCGATCAGCGGCGGCGGGCCACCAGCAGCATGCCCGCCACCGGCTGTCGCACTTCCTCGCGCAGGATCTCGTCGCTGTCGTGCAGCACCTCCATGCCGTGCGCCTGCAGTACCTGCTGTACGTAATCGCGCCCGTGGCGATAGCGACCGCTGGCATGCAGGCAATAACCGGCCTCGGCGGGGTCCTGGGCCGTCAGCGCCTCGACCGTGAAGGCGAAATAGCCGCCACTGCGCAAGGCACCGGCGACCGCGCCGAAGACCTGATCCAGGTCGCCGAAGTAGATCATCGTGTCGGCGGCGGTGACAAGGTCGCAGGATTGCGGATGCCGCGCCAGGTAGTCGCCGATCTCGGCCTTCTCCAGATGGGCGTAGAGCCCGGTGCTGGCGGCCTTTTCCAGCATCTTGCCGGCCAGGTCGACGCCGATGATGCGATGCGAGAACGGCGCCACCTGGGCCGCGCACAGACCCGTACCGCAGCCGATGTCGACGGTGGCGAACTGGCGTGACGGCGCCAGCAGCCGCGCCAGGCCCTGGGCGATCAGGCTGGGGCCACGATAGGCCAGGCTTTGCAGCAGGTTGGTCTCGAAGGTCTCGGCGTAGCGGTCGAAGTGCGATTCGATGTAGCGGTCCGAGGCACGGGCGGGCACCTCGTCCTGTGAGCAGGCGGCCAGCATGTGGGCTGCGATCGGGTTGTCCGGTTGCTCTTGCAGCCAGGCGCGATAGGCTTGCGCGGCCTCCTCCAGACGGCCGAGGAAATAGAAGGAAATCCCCACCATCTCCCAGGACTTGCCCTCCATCGGCGGCAGCACGTAGGCGCGGCACTGGTAGTGCGAGGCCTGCATCTTGTCGCCCGCAGCTTCATGCAGGCTGCCCAGGTGCAGCAGGGAGGGCAAGAACTCGGGGGCAATTTCCAGCGCCCGCTCGAAGGCCGCCATGGCGTCTTCCCGGCGCTCTTGCTGAAGCAGGGCGGCGCCCAGGTTGTTCCAGACGGTGTGGTCTTGCGGCGTCAGCGCCAGCGCGTCGGCGTAGGCCTGCTCGGCGTCTTCCACTTGGCCCAGCGCAAACAGCACGTTGCCCAGGTCGTTGTGCCAGGCCGCGTTGTCGGGCTCCAGCGCGCTGGAGAGCTCCAGCTTGTCCAGCGCCTCTTCATGGCGCCCGGCCTGATGCAGCCAGATGCCGTAGAAGTGCAATGCCACCGGCTCGATGGGATCCTCTTCCAGCACCGCCTCGTAGACGGCACGGGCCTCGTCCAGGCGCCCGGCCATGTGGGCGTCGATCGCCGCGTGCAAACGCTTCTGGTGGGCGTGCTGCGTCTGCTGCTGGGGTTCAGGCATGGACTGGTCTCCCGGAAAGGACATCGGATCAAGGCGGCACGCGTGAGAATGCAAGCCTTCGTCTTTACATGTTCTTTACAAGTCTGACGCAGCCCGCCCTTTCGGGCAATGCCTGATTCTCTGCCATCCATGCCTCATCACCGGCCCGGAATGCAAAAAGGCCGCCCCGGGACCGCACCCGGGGCGGCCTGACGACACCTTCACCTTGCCGACGGCCCTACTGTCCGGCCAGGCTATGCCCGATGCTGCCCAGGCGGCGCAGCGCCTGGTCCAGTTCGCGGGTAAAAGGATGACCGCAGCAGATGCGCAGGAAATGCCCATAGCGGTTGGAATTGGAAAAGATCGCTCCCGGCGACACCCCCACGCCCTCGGCCAGCGCCCGTTCGAACATCTGCTGCGAGCACACCTGCACCGGCAGCTCCACCCACAGGCCGACGCCGCCATTGGGCACATTCAGGCGCGTGCCCTCGGGGAAATAGGCCGCAATCGATTCGGCCATGCGTTCGCGCTGCTCCTTGAGCAACTGGCGCAGGCGGCGCAGGTGGCGGTCGTAGGCCGGGCTGGCGATGAAGTCGGCGGCGGTGACCTGGGTCCATTCCTCGTTGGCGCGGGTATGGGTGAACTTGAGCATCTTGACCCGCTCATGCCAGCGCCCCCCATTCATCCAGCCCAGGCGCATGCCCGGCGCCAGCACCTTGTTGAGGGAAGCACAATAGATCACATTGCCGCTGCGATCACGGCTCTTGAGACTGGACGGCGGCACGTTGCCATCGGCCAACTCGGTGTAGGCATCATCTTCGATCAGCGGCAGGCGCAATTCTTCACACAGGCGCACCAGCTTGTCCTTGTGCTCGTCGGGCATGATGCAACCCAGCGGGTTCTGCAGGTTGGGCACCACCACCACGCCCTTGATATTGCCGTAGGTGCGCACCGCCAGTTCCAGCGCCTCCACCGAGATGCCGGTATGCGGGCTGGTCGGGATCTCCAGCGCCTTCATGCCCAGGTTTTCCAGGGCCTGCAACAGGCCGAAATAGGTCGGCGACTCCACGGCGATGGTGTCACCTGGGCCGGCCACCGCCCGCAGGGCCAGGTTGAGCGCTTCGATACAGCCGTGGGTGACCACCACTTCTTCGTGATCGATGCGCATGCCATGGTGTAGCGCCCGCCGCGCCACGGCCTGCCGGAAGGTGGCATTGCCGTTGTGCGGCATGGCGCTGGTGAGCAGCTCGGGGCGGTCGCGCAGGGCACGCATGGCGGCCTGCTTCAGGGTTTCCACCGCATACAGCTCGGGCGCGCAGGTCATGCCGGAAAGGTCGATGCGCGGCGCACCGCTCTGGCGCAGGGCGATGTATTGCGACACCTTTTCATGGATGCCGGCGTACTGCTCGGGATCGATAGCCATCAGGCTCTTGGGCTCCTGCACCGGGCGGATGGCCGAGCGGCGCGGCTGGCGCACGAAATAGCCGGAACGCGGACGGGCTTCCAGCCAGCCGCCCTCCTCCATATGACGCAGCGTCTGCAAGGCGGTGGACAGGCTCACCTGGTGCTGGCGCATCAGGTCGCGCACCGAGGGCATGCGGTCGCCGGCCACCAGGGTGCCGGACTGGATCGCGCCCTGATAGTGCTCCGCCAGGCGCCGGTACAGCGGCTGGCGGGCGCCTTCCGGGCTGACCGTGGGCGCGCCGGCATGAGCGCCAACATCAGCGCCAACATCGGCGCCAGATTCAGCACCAGATTCAGGAATGGCCGGCGGTAGCGCGGGCTTGAGATCGGGGAGGTGGAGGCTGGTATCCATAACAGTCATCATCTTCTTCCGGCAACAACCAGAACAGATACAGAGTATTCGAAAAGCAACGGTAACAGAGCAAAAAAACGGCCGCTGTTACGCAGCAGCCCGAATTTTCCTGTGCCTGTTGCGCTGCCTGGCGACTCCCTAGACTGCACTCATCCCCACCACGACGGAGCAAGCCATGCCTACCCCC
>NZ_PKOI01000003.1:0-408759 GCF_002870055.1 Herbaspirillum sp. BH-1
GCGCTTCCTGTGCTTCAACCAGAAAATGGATCGCGTCATCAAACATGGCGACGCAGGTTAACAGCCTTGCCCAACGTTTACAACCACCAAAAGAAAATGCCGTTCAGTCTTAACTGAACGGCATTACCGACGAGTCGGGGATTTTTTTTAGCTTGAAAAGCTTAAGCAGCCGGAACGATGTTCGAAGCTTGCTTGCCCTTCGGGCCGGTGGTCACTTCGAAGGAAACGCGTTGGTTTTCCTTCAGCGACTTGAAGCCATTCGATTGAATAGCCGAGAAGTGAGCGAACAGATCTTCGCCGCCTTCGTCCGGGGTGATGAAGCCAAAACCTTTTGCATCGTTGAACCACTTGACGGTACCAGTTGCCATTACGGACTCCTAAATTTAATTGATTGGGGCTTGCGCCCGGCTCTTTATCGTTACTCGGGAGGAATGACAGCGAAGAACCGCACTACCAGCTCGAATCCTAACGACGCGACGATTATACTCATTAAATCGAGAATGCAAGCCATTTTCGGCTCGAAAGTTCAATTAAAAGTTTTAATGGTTTTTTTCGGTGCTTTAGATTTCTCTGCATGCTGGCAAATGGTGCAGGATGTCGCCCTGCATCCCTTGTCTGGTGCGGCTTTCCGGCTGTCGGTCAATGTCTGACATTGTCCTGTCGGGAAGTTTCCTACAGCGCTTTTTCGGCGTTTTGGCGGTAGATCAGCACAACGGCATCCGTCGCAATCCCTTCTTCACGACCCAAAAACCCCATTTTTTCGTTGGTTTTCGCCTTGATGTTCACTTGCTGCTCAGAAATCCCCAGATCGGCCGCGACATTGACCACCATGGCCGGAATATGCGGTGCCATCTTGGGGGCCTGGGCGATGATGGTGGCATCCACGTTACCCACGGCATAGCCAGCCGCTGCCAGGCGTTTGCCGGCTTCGCGCAGCAGCACGCGTGAGTCGGCGCCCTTGAATTGCGGGTCGGTATCGGGGAAGTGGCGACCGATGTCACCCAGCGCGGCCGCGCCAAAGAGGGCGTCGGTGATGGCGTGCAGCAGGGCGTCGGCGTCGGAGTGGCCCAAGAGGCCCTTCTTGTGCGGGATGGTGACGCCGCCCAGGATCAGCGGGCGGCCTTCGACCAGGGCGTGACAGTCATAACCCTGGCCGATGCGGAAGGGGAAGGCAGTGCTCATGCGTGCGGACCTTTCAGGAAGAATTCGGCCAGCGCGGCGTCCTGCGCCAGCGTGACCTTGAGATTACGGGGGCTGCCTTCGACCAGGCGCGGGCGCAGGCCCAGCATTTCGATGGCGCTGGCGTCATCCGTGATGGCGGCCAGACGGTCCTGCTGGCGCGCCTGTTCCAGGGCGTGCTGCAGCAGGGCGTAGCGGAACATCTGCGGTGTCTGCGCCGCCCACAGGCCGGCGCGCGGCACGGTGTCCTGCGAGCGGGACTGGTCATCGCCGCGTTTGAGGGTATCCACCACCGGCAGTGCCAGCAGGCCGCCAACCGCATCATTGGCCAGCGCATCGAGCAGACGGTCGATCAGCACGCCGTCCAGGCCGGGGCGGGCGGCGTCGTGGACCAGCACCCAGTCGCCATCGGCGGCCTGGGCGCGGATGGCCTGCAAGCCATTGAAGACGCTGTCCTGCCGCGTCGCCCCACCCACGCGCAGCACCGTGGTGTGCGCCAGCAGGGCGGGGGGGAGCAGGGCGTCGATCCAGCCATCCTCCGGGCTGACCACCACGAAACTGTGGTCGATACGCGGATGCGCGGCAAAGGTCTCCAATGCATGCAGCAGCATGGGCTTGCCGGCCAGTGTCATGTACTGCTTGGGAATTTGCGCGCCCATGCGGGCGCCCACGCCGGCGGCCGGGATCAGCGCGTAATGTTGCGAGGTGGCGGGGGAAGACGACGGAGCGTTCATGCGGGCCAGACCGGCCCCGCTCACGGCCCGCCTGGCGGCGGCCTGGGATGGGACCATCGTTTATAATGAGAGGCTGAATTCTAATGCCAATCCCTTGCAAACGGCCGGCATTTTGCGGCGCCGCACGCGCGGTGGCCGCTGCTGATGCACCTGTCCAATGAACCGAATGAGGCCGCACCAGGCCGAACCCAGTCGAGTTAAGCCGATCCCCCGATCCTGAATGTCCTTCGATCCGAAAAAATCCCTGCCCAAGACGGGTGTCCGTTTCCAACCGCCGGCCGTACACGGTTCGGCCGATGCCTATCTGCTGGCCCAGGCCGCCCTGGCGCTCAAGGCCGAGGGCCGCATGCTGGCCGTGGTAGTGGCCGGGGCCACCGACGCCCAGCGCCTGCTTTCCGAAATCCCCTGGTTCCAGCCCAAGGAAGGCCAGCGCCTGCGCTGCCACCTGCTGCCGGATTGGGAAACCCTGCCCTACGACGCCTTCTCGCCCCACCAGGACCTGGTCTCAGAACGCCTGGCCACGCTCTATGAAGTGCAATCCGGCCAGTGCGATCTGCTGATCGTGCCGGCCACCACGGCCCTGCTGCGCATGGCGCCGCCGCAGTTCTTGGCGGCCTATACCTTCTTCTTCAAGCAGGGCGAGAAACTCGACGAGGCCAAGCTCAAGTCCCAGCTCACCCTGGCCGGCTATACCCACGTCGGGCAGGTGATGTCGCCGGGCGAGTATTCGGTGCGCGGCGGCCTGATCGACATCTTCCCCATGGGTTCGGTGCTGCCGTACCGGCTGGACCTGTTCGGCGACACCATCGAAACCATCCGCACCTTCGATGCCGACACCCAGCGCTCGCTCTATCCGGTGCCGGAAGTGCGCCTGCTGCCGGGCCGCGAATTCCCCATGGACGAGGCGGCGCGCCTGGCCTTCCGCAACCGTTGGCGCGAAGTGTTCGAGGGCGACCCCACGCGCTCGGCCATCTACAAGGACATCGGCAACGGCATCGCCTCGGCCGGCATCGAATATTACCTGCCGCTGTTCTTCGACGAGACGGCCACGCTGTTCCAGTACCTGCCAGCCAACGCCATGTTCGCCATCGTGGGCGACATCGAGCAGTCCATCAAGCGCTTCTGGAGCGATACCCGCTCGCGCTGGACCTTCCTCAATGCCGACCGTGAACGTCCGGTGCTGGAGCCCAAGGCCATCTATCTGGATGATGAAGATTTCTTCACCCTCCTCAAGCCGCATGCCCGTTGGGTGCTCAAGACCGACGATGCCCCCTCGGCGATATCCGCGCCGCTGCCCAATATCGCTGTCAACCGCCGCGCTGATGATCCGCTGGTGAACCTGCGCAGCTTCTTGCTCAAGGGCGCCGAACGCGTGCTGATCTGCGCCGAGACCAATGGCCGGCGCGAAACCCTGCAGCAATACTTCGCCGAATACGACCTGCACCCGGTGCTGTGTGAGGATTGGGAGGCTTTCCTGGCCAGCGACGAACCGCTGATGCTGGGCGTAGCGCCGCTGCAGGCCGGCTTCATCACCGCCGACGGCCTGGCACTGCTGACCGAGACCGAACTGTATGCCGGCAGCGGCCGCCGCGTGGGCAGCCGCAAGCAGCAGGCGGCCACCGATGTCGAGTACATGGTGCGCGACCTGTCGGAACTGAAGATCGGTGACCCGGTGGTCCACAGCAGTCACGGCATCGGCCGCTACATGGGCCTGGTCAGCATGGACCTGGGCGAGGGCGAGACCGAATTCCTGCATCTGGAATACGCCAAGGAGACCAAGCTCTACGTGCCGGTCTCGCAGTTGCACGTCATTTCGCGCTATTCCGGCGCCTCGCCGGAAGATGCGCCGCTGCATGCGCTGGGCTCCGGCCAGTGGGAAAAGGCCAAGCGCAAGGCCGCCCAGCAGGTGCGCGATACCGCTGCCGAATTGCTGAACCTGTACGCCCGCCGGGCGCTGCGGCAGGGTCATGCGTTCCAGTATTCGGCGCATGACTATGAAGCCTTTGCCGACAGTTTCGGTTTCGAGGAAACGGCCGACCAGGCCGCTGCCATCAACGCCGTCATCAAGGACATGACCGGCGGCAAGCCCATGGACCGCCTGATCTGCGGCGACGTCGGCTTCGGCAAGACCGAGGTCGCCCTGCGGGCCGCCTTCGTGGCAGTGATGGGCGGCAAGCAGGTGGCCATCCTGGCACCGACCACGCTGCTGGCCGAACAGCATGCGACCACTTTCGCCGACCGCTTCGCCAACTGGCCGGTGAAGATCGCCGAGCTGTCGCGCTTCCGTACCGGCAAGGAAGTCACGCAAGCCATCAAGGGCCTGGCCGATGGCACCATCGACATCGTCATCGGCACTCACAAGCTGCTCTCGGATGAAGTGAAGTTCTCGCGCCTGGGCCTGGTCATCATCGACGAGGAACACCGCTTCGGCGTGCGCCAGAAGGAGGCGCTCAAGTCCCTGCGCGCCGAGGTCGATGTATTGACGCTCACCGCCACCCCCATCCCGCGCACGCTGGGTATGGCGCTGGAAGGATTGCGCGATTTTTCGGTCATCGCCACGGCGCCGCAGAAGCGCCTGGCCATCAAGACCTTCGTGCGGGGCGAGAGCGAATCCACGATCCGCGAAGCCTGCCTGCGCGAATTGAAGCGGGGTGGCCAGGTCTATTTCCTGCACAACGAAGTGGAGACCATCGCCAACCGCAAGGCGGCGCTGGAAGCCTTGCTGCCCGAAGCCCGCATCGCCGTGGCGCACGGCCAGATGCACGAGCGCGACCTGGAAAAGGTGATGCGCGACTTCGTGGCGCAGCGTTTCAACATCCTCTTGTGCACCACCATCATCGAAACCGGCATCGACGTGCCCACCGCCAACACCATCATCATGCACCGCGCCGACAAGTTCGGCCTGGCACAGTTGCACCAGTTGCGCGGCCGGGTCGGCCGTTCGCACCACCAGGCCTATGCCTACCTGCTGGTGCAAGACCTGCAGGGCCTGACCAAGCAGGCGCAGCGGCGCCTGGAAGCGATCCAGCAGATGGAGGAACTGGGCAGCGGCTTCTACCTGGCCATGCACGACCTGGAAATCCGTGGTGCCGGCGAAGTACTGGGCGACCACCAGTCGGGCGAGATCCACGAGATCGGCTTCCAGATGTATTCCGACATGCTGAACGAAGCTGTGCGCGCCCTAAAGGATGGCCGCGAGCCCGACCTGGCCGCGCCGCTCTCGACCACCACCGAGATCAACCTGCACGCGCCGGCCTTGCTGCCCAATGATTATTGCGGCGACGTGCACGAGCGCCTGTCGCTCTACAAGCGCTTCGCCAACTGCGAGAAGTCCGACGCCATCGATGCGCTGCAGGAAGAACTGATCGACCGCTTCGGCAAGCTGCCCGACCCGGCCAAGGCGCTGATTGAAACGCATCGCCTGCGCATCGCCGCCAAGCCGCTGGGGATCATCAAGATCGATGCCCATTCCGAGGCGGCCTTGCTGCAGTTCGTCCCCAATCCGCCTATCGATGCCATGCGCATCATCGAACTGGTGCAGAAGAACCGCCAGGTCAAGCTCAACGGCCCGGACAAGCTGCGCATCACCGCCAGCATGCCCGACCTGGCGGCGCGGGTGCAGCAGGTCAAGACCACCATGAAGGCGCTCACCGGCTGATCGCCTGAGCCCGGCTCACCAGCGTTTTTACAACGAATCACGCATCAACGACATCACCCCAAGAACATGAACCTGATCCTGCAAGCCCCCAAGCAACACGCTGTCTCCACCGCCGACATCGACGCCATTGCCGCCCTGGCCGGTGGTCGCGCCGAACGCATGGCCCCCAGCCGCGTGGCCGACGCCGACGCCTGGCGCGTGGCCGGCGTGAGCGTGAGCGATGCGCTCAAGGCCAGCATCGATGCCGCCTGCCTGAAAGCCCGCCTGGACTATGCCTTCATCGAGGAAGGTCGCAAGCTGGCCGATTTCCGCCTGGTCGCCATGGACATGGATTCGACCCTCATCACCATCGAATGCATCGACGAGATCGCCGACATGCAGGGCCTGAAGCCCCAGGTCGCCGAGATCACCGAGGCCGCCATGCGCGGCGAGATCGAATTCAACGAAAGCCTGACCCGTCGCGTGGCGCTGTTGCAGGGCCTGGATGCCGGCGCCCTGCAACGCGTCTATGACGAACGCCTGCAACTCTCGCCGGGGGCGGAAAACATGCTGAAGGCCGTGCAGGCGGCCGGCCTGAAGACCTTGCTGGTCTCAGGAGGCTTCACTTTCTTCACCGACCGCATGAAGCAACGCCTGGGCCTGGATTACACCCACGCCAATACCCTGGAAGTGGCCGACGGCAAGTTGACCGGCAAGGTGGTCGGCGGCATCGTCAATGCGGATGAAAAGCGTGCCACGGTCGAACGCATCTGCCGCGAGATCGGCGCCGAGCCGTCCCAGGCCATCGTCATGGGCGACGGCGCCAACGACCTGCGCATGATGGGCATCTCGGGCCTCTCGGTGGCCTTCCGCGCCAAACCGGTGGTGCGCGCCCAGGCCAGCGTGGGCTTGAATTTCGTCGGGCTGGACGGCATCTTGAATTTGCTGGCCTGAATCCAGGACCAGCCAACCGACCCACTTCAGGAGACACGATGAACCAGGAATTGGTATTGGATTCGCAAACGCAGTCGGGCCGCGACCTGGTGTGGTGGCTCTATCTGGCCCATGCCGCCTGCCTGGTGTTTTCGCTGGGCATGCTGTCTTGCCTGCCGCTGATCGTCAATTACCTCAAGCGCGGCGATGTCCGCGATACCTTCCTTTATACCCATCATCGCTGGCAGATCCGCTCGTTCTGGTGGTATCTGTTCTGGCTCATCGCCGGTGGCGTGCTGTGGGCGACCGTGATCGGCATCCCGCTGGCGGTGCTGGTGTTCGCCCTGGCCTGGATATGGAAGGCCTACCGGCTCATCAAGGGTTTCCTTGATCTGCAGGACAACAAGCCCATGCCGGTGTGATCCGGCCGGCCGCTCCGGCTGATCTCATCACAGCCACGGCGCCCTCGATGGGCGCCGTTTTCATTGCAGTGAAGCAAAACTGTCGGCTGCAAGGGATAATAGTGATATTGAAACGTTTCAATGATAATCTCGAATTATTACTAGACAGCATGATGCGGTTTTCCTGCCTTTCGTCCGGCACTGGCCCGAGCGAGTAGGGAGGAAAGCCGTTTCCATCCAAAGGAAAGCCTGCGCATGAAGAACTGGACGATCAAGCAACGCATACTGGGTAGCTTTGGGCTCATCCTGCTGCTGATGGCCTTGATGGCGGGCATTTCCGCGGTCAATCTGGGCCGCATCGAGAAGAGTGCCACGGCGCTGCGCCAGGATTCGACCCCCGGCCTGTACTACAGCACCATGATCAATGCCGCCTGGTACGAAAACCTGCTGATGACCCAGCAGATCGCCCAGATCGATACCAGCGAGGCCGAACGCCAGGCCAATCTGGCCCTCTTGCGCCGCAACGGCGAGCGGCTCGACCGCCTGCAGGAAGACTACGAAAAGACCATCTTCGCCGACGACGATCGCAAGCTCTTCGAGCAATTCAAGGAAACCCGCCAGAAATACCGCGCCCTCGTCACCGAGGTGCTGAAGATGGACTTCAGCCAGCGTCCGCCCATCGACAAGCTGTTCAACGAGCAGATCCGTCCGCAGTGGCGCTTGGGTTATCAGTTCACCCAGCGCATGGTGGAAGTGAACAAGGGTATCGCCGATGACGCCGCCAGCCGCATCAACGATGCGGTCACCTCGGCTCAGTTCGCCATGCTCACTTCGCTCATGGCGGCCTTGCTGGTGGCGCTGGTATGCGGCTTCTTCCTGATGCGCGCCATCAATGAGCCCTTGCAGAAACTCATGCGCATCCTCGACGTGATGCGCTCGGGTGACTTTTCAAGCCGTGTGGCGCTGGATCGCAAGGATGAGTTCGGCGTCTTGGGGAGCGGCTTCGACCGCATGACCGATGAACTGACCGCACTGGTCTCGCAGGCCCAGAAATCCTCGGCGCGGGTGGCCACCTCGGTCACCGAGATCGCCGCCACCGCCCGCCAGCAACAGGCCACGGCCGCCGAGACGGCTGCCACCACCACCGAGATCGGTGCCACTTCGCGTGAAATCTACGCCACCTCGCGCGACCTGGTGCGCACCATGAACGAAGTCTCGGTGGTATCGGACCAGACCTCGTCGCTGGCCGGCAATGGCCAGGCCGGCCTGACCCGCATGGAAGACACCATGCAGAACGTGATGGACGCGGCCGGTTCGGTCAGTGCCAAGCTGGCCATCCTCAACGAGAAGGCGGGCAACATCAATCAGGTCGTCACCACCATCACTAAAGTGGCAGACCAGACCAACCTGCTCTCGCTGAACGCCGCCATCGAAGCCGAGAAGGCCGGTGAACACGGGCGCGGTTTCTCGGTCGTGGCCACTGAAATCCGCCGCCTGGCCGACCAGACGGCCGTGGCGACCTACGACATCGAAGTCATGGTCAAGGAAATCCAGTCCGCCGTGGCGGCCGGTGTGATGGGCATGGACAAGTTCTCCGACCAGGTGCGACGCGGCATGCAGGACGTGCAGACCGCCGGTAGCCAGTTGTCGCAGATCATCGCCCAGGTGCAGGCGCTGGCGCCGCGCTTCCAGACCGTCAATGAAGGCATGCAGGCCCAGGCCAACAGCGCCGAGCAGATCAACCAGGCCTTGGTGCAACTGTCCGAGGCGGCGCAGCAGACCGTGGAGTCGCTGCAGCAGTCGGGTCAGGCCATCGAGGAACTGAACGTGGTCTCCAACGAATTGCGCAATGGGGTCTCGCGCTTCAAGGTGATGGACTGAGCCGCAAGGCGGATCGCCTGACCATGAGCGAGTCTTTGTTTCTGCTGTTTTCGCTGGGCGCCGAGCGCTATGCACTGTCTACCGCCGAGGTGGCACTGGTGCTGCCGCTCTCGCCCTGCAAGGCCCTGCCCGGGGCACCCCCCTGGGTGGCCGGTCTGCTGCCCCACGGTGATGGCCACCTGCCGGTGATCGACCTGTCGCATCTGGCGCTGGGCCGTGCTGCCGCGGCACGCGTGAGCACCCGCCTGGTGCTGCTGCACTACCACGCTGGCCTGCCTGCACCGCGGTTGCTGGGCCTGATCCTGGAGCAGGCCACCGAGACCTTGCGCTGTGATCCCGCCGGGTTTGCCCCGGCGGCCGTGCGCAATGAGGGTGCGCCTTATCTGGGCCCGGTGCGGCCCTATCAGGGTGGATTGCTGCAGCGGGTGCAGGTCGAGGACCTGCTGGACCCGGCCACCCGCGCACTGCTCTTTCCGCAGGAGCCGGCATGAAGGCCCTGCCGCACATCGCCGACAAGCTCAAGCTTGCGATGGGCCTGGACATGGCCACGGTGGGTGCCAGCCTGATCGAACGCGTGGTGCGCGAGCGCATGATGGCGCTGGACATCAGCGATGACAGCCTCTACCTCGCGCTGCTGCAGACCTCGGCCGCGGAGTTGCAATCCCTGATCGAACTGGCGGTGGTGCCGGAGACCTGGTTCTTCCGCGACCGCGAAGCCATACTCGCGGCTGCCCGCCTGGCCCGCGAGCGCCTGGCCGCACAGCCTGCGCTCCCGGTGCGCATCCTCAGCCTGCCGTGCTCCACCGGCGAAGAACCGTATTCCCTGGCCATGGCCCTGCTCGATGCCGGCCTGCTGCCAGGCCAGTTCGTGATCGACGCCTACGATATCCGCACCCGCTCGCTGGAGATCGCCGCCGCCGGCATCTATGGGCGCAACTCCTTCCGGGGGCGCGACCTGGGCTTTCGTGACCGCTATTTCACTGCGCATGACGGCCAATGGCACCTGCAGCCACACATCCGCGAGCAGGTGCGCTTTGCCCCCGGTAACCTGCTGGCACCGGATTTCCTGCGGCATGCCGCCCCTTACGATTTCATTTTCTGCCGCAACGTGCTGATCTACTTCGAACGCGACGTGCAGCACACCGTGGTGAACCTGCTGGAGGCTCTCATGAAGCCGGATGCCGTCATCTTCGTCGGTCCGGCCGAGGGCGGCATCCTGTTGAGTCCGCGCCTGGAGTCGGCTGGCATCGCCCTGGCTTTCGGGTTTCGCAAGCGCCCTGTACAGCGGGCCGGCGGCCATGTGCCGGCCTGGGCCGCGCCAGCCAAAACCGCGGCGGTGCCACCGCCCGTATCTGCCATCCCGATGGGCGCGCCTGCTGTCGCGGCTAAGCGCCGGCCAGCCGTGCCGGCGCCGTCTGCGATGGCTTCGCCGCCGGTCGCGCTGCCATCCGGCCAGTTGGAGCGCGCGCGGCTGCTGGCCGACCAGGGCCAGTTCGAGCAGGCCCAGGCCCTGTGCCAGGAGGCCATCCAGGAGCAGGGGCCGAGTGCGGCTGCCTTCTATCTGCAGGGCCTGATCCTCGATGCCGGGGGCGACCACGAGCAGGCACAACGCTGCTATCGCAAGGCGCTCTATCTGGAGCCCGAGCACCAGCCGGCACTCTTGCACCTGGCCGCGCTGCTGCAGGCGCAGGGCGATATCGCCGGCGCCGAGCGCATGCGTCAGCGTGCCGCCCGCCTGAGCCCGTCACGGGAGGACGCACATGGCTGAAGTGATGCCGACCGATGCCGTGATCGATGACTGCTGGAACCGCATCGGCACCAAGGGCGATGGCACTTGCCCCGAGCTGCAGCAGCACCTGCGCTGCCTGAATTGTCCGACCTTCGCCCGCGCGGCCCTGCAGCAGCTCGATCGCATTCCCGCCTCGGCCGAGGTGGCGCAGCAGTGGATGCATTCCGCCGTGGGGACTGAGCCACAGCCGCGGGGGGCAGACGCTTCCGCGCTGGTGGTGCGCATCGGCGGCGAGTGGCTGGCCATTGCCACCACCGTGGTGCAGGAAGTGGCCGAGACCCGTCCCGTACACAGCCTGCCGCACCAGCGCAACCCGGCCATCAGCGGCGTGCTCAACATCCGGGGCGCCTTGCGCATCTGTGTCTCGCTGGCGCAGTTGCTGCAGTTGCAGACGGAATCAGCGCCGGGGCAGGGCGCCTCCCATCTGCTGGTGACCGCCTTCGAAGGCCAGACGCTGGTCTTCCCGGTGGAGCAGGTGGTGGGTGTGCACCGCTATGCCCCCGATGCGTTGGCGCCGGTACCGACCACGCTGGCCCATGCCACGATCCAGTACACGCGGGGCATGGTGGAGTGGCGTGGCCGACAGATCGGCCTGCTGGACCATGAATTGCTGTTCTACGTACTCAACCGGAGCATGACATGAGTACGCCCGACCTGAGCCAGATGTCCATGCTGGACCTGTTCCGTTTCGAGGCGGAAAGCCAGATTGCTCAGCTCAACGCCAGCCTGCTGGCGCTGGAGTTGCAGCCAACGGCGGCCGAACACCTGGAAGCCTGCATGCGTGCCGGCCATTCGCTCAAGGGCGCAGCCCGTATCGTCGGGCTGGAAACGGCGGTCAAGGTCGCCCACGTGCTGGAGGACTGCTTCGTGCTGGCCCAGCAGGGCAAGCTGCAGCTGGAGAAAAAGCACATCGATGTGCTGCTGCGCGGGGCCGATTTGCTGGGACGCATCGCCTCTCCGCCCGATGGCGACGAGGCCTGGGCCGATCACGCCGGTAGCGCAGAGGTGCAAGCCTTCCTGCTGGCCCTGCCCGCGGTGATGAGTGGTGGCGAGGCCGCTCCTTGGCCGCATACTGCTGCGCCAGCGCCTGCCGCCCCCTCTGCGCCTTCTGCGCCTTCCGCTCCCACCCCCGCTGAACCCAAGGAGACCGTGGCGTCGCCCGCCCCCCTGTCGGCGGCCGTCCCTGCCGAGCCCGCGCCGGCATTGTCCGCGCCTGCCTCCACGCCCGCGCCGGTGGCGGCCCCTGCCGGCACACGTTCCGTGCGAGTCAGCGCCGAGAGCCTGGATCATCTGCTGAGCCTGACCGGGGAATCCCTGGTCGAATCGCGCCGTCTCAAGCCCTTTGCGGCCAGCATGCTGCGCATGAAGCGCGTGCAGCGCGAAGCCATGCAGACACTGGACCTATTGCAGCAAAAACTGTCCACCGCCCCGCTGGACGAATTCACCCAGGCTACCTTGTCCGAATTGCGCACGCTGATGCAGCAGAACCAGCATCAGCTGAGCGACCAGGTCAATGAACTGGAAGCCTTCGACCGCCGCTCGGTGAACTTGTCGCAGCGGCTCTACGACGAAGCGCTGGCATGCCGCATGCGGCCCTTCGCCGATGGCACCGGCGGTTTTGCCCGCATGGTCCGCGACGTCGGCCATACCCTGGGCAAGTCGGTGCGGCTGGACATCAGCGGCAGCGTCACCCAGATCGACCGCGACATCCTGGAAAAGCTGGAAGCCCCCATCGGTCACCTGCTGCGCAATGCCGTGGACCACGGCATCGAAGACGGCGCCATCCGCCGGGCGGCTGGCAAGCAGGAGCAGGGTGTGGTGCGGCTGGAGGCCCGGCATAGCGCCGGCATGCTGCTCATCGAGGTGAGCGACGATGGCGCCGGCATCGATATCGAACAATTGCGGCGCGCCGTGGTGGCGCGCGGACTCTCCAACGAGGAGACGGCGGCCCGTCTGTCCGAGGCGGAGTTGCTGGAATTCCTGCTGCTGCCCAGCTTCACCCTGCGCGACACCGTGACCGAGATTTCCGGGCGCGGCGTGGGGCTGGACGTGGTG
This sequence comes from Herbaspirillum sp. BH-1, assembly GCF_002870055.1. NCBI lineage: Bacteria > Pseudomonadati > Pseudomonadota > Betaproteobacteria > Burkholderiales > Oxalobacteraceae > Herbaspirillum > Herbaspirillum sp. BH-1. Next base: position 12,610 of record NZ_PKOI01000003.1, read on the forward strand.
GCCGACATGCTCAAGCAGGTGCGTGGCACGATCCGTATCACCACCCGGCCGGGGCAGGGCAGCCGTTTCCTGATGCAATTGCCGCTGACCCTGTCGGTGATCCGCAGCCTGCTGGTGGAGATTGCCGGCGAACCCTATGCATTCCCGCTGGCCTACGTCAACCGCACGCTGCGCCTGCCGGCCGAAGCCTTGCAGACGCTGGAAGGCTACCAGCACTTCAGCCACGAGGGCCGCCAGATCGGCCTGGTCAGTGCGCATCAGGTCTTGCAGAAGGGGCAGTGGCGCGCCCGCGACGGCAGCGTCTGCGTGGTGGTCATCGGCGAACAGGAGCACAGCTATGGCGTGGCGGTGGATGCCTTCCTGGGCGAGCGCATGCTGGTGGTGCAGCCACTGGATCCGCGCCTGGGCAAGATCCCCGATGTGCAGGCCGGTGCGCTGATGGAAGATGGCGCACCGCTGCTGATCCTGGATGTGGCCGACATGCTGCGCACGGTGCAGAAGCTGACCTCGTCCGGGCGCCTGCAGACGGTGGACCAGGATGGCGCCGCGCAGGCCGCCGTGGCCGCCCGCAAGAAGGTGCTGGTGGTCGACGATTCGCTGACCGTGCGCGAGCTGGAACGCAAGATGCTTGCCAATCGCGGCTATCAGGTCACGGTGGCAGTGGATGGCATGGACGGCTGGAATGCGGTGCGCGCCGAGCACTTCGACCTGGTCATCACCGATATCGACATGCCGCGCATGGACGGCATCGAACTGGTCAGCCTGATTCGCGGCGCACCGCAGCTGCAGTCGCTGCCGGTGATGATCGTGTCCTACAAGGATCGTGAGGAAGACCGGCAGCGCGGCCTGGAGGCCGGCGCCGATCACTATTTCACCAAGAGCAGTTTCCACGACGAAAGCCTGTTGCAGGCCGTCACGGATTTGATTGGAGAGGCGACATCGTGAAGATCGGGATCGTCAACGACACGCCCATGATGGTGGAGGTATTGCGCCGGGTCGTCGCCGAAAGCGGCCGGCACGAACTGATCTGGATTGCCCGCGACGGTGAACAGGCGGTACAGATGTGCGCCTGGCAGTTGCCGGATGTGGTGCTGATGGATCTGCTCATGCCCAAGGTCGATGGCGTGGAAGCCACCCGCCGTATCATGCAGGAGACACCCTGCCCGATCCTGGTGGTGACCTCGGACATGGATACCAGTGCCGCCAAGATCTACGAGGCGCTGGGCTATGGTGCGCTGGACGCTACCCAGACCCCGGCGCTGATCGGCGCGGCCGGCAAGCGTGACGCCGCAGCGCTGATCGAAAAGATCGACAACCTCGGCCGGCTCAGTCCGGAAGTGGTGACCGCGCCGGTACGCCCGAGCATGCGACCCTTGCCGTCGCTGTCCTCGGAAGACCTGGCACCCCTGGTGGCGGTAGGGGCGTCGGCCGGCGGTCCGGCGGCGCTGGCCACCTTGCTCAAGCAGTTGCCGCGCGAGTTCGGGGGCAGCATCGTGATCGTGCAGCATATCGATGCCGGCTTCGCGCCCGGCATGGCGCAATGGCTGCAGCAGCAGTCGCTGCTGCGGGTGCGCCTGGCCGGCGAAGGGGATCTGCCACGCCGTGGCGAAGTCCTGCTGGCCGGCAGCAACCACCATCTGGTTTTCAAGGAAAACAGCCGGCTGGCCTATGTCGAAGGCGCTGCCGCCGACGTCTACCGGCCGTCGGTGGATACCTTTTTCCACAGTATCGTCCGGCATTGGCAAGGCAAGGCCACCGGCGTATTGCTCACCGGCATGGGGCGCGATGGCGCAGCCGGCCTGAAGGCCTTGCGTGAGAACGGCTACCACACCATCGCCCAGGACCAGAAAAGCTGCGCGGTCTATGGCATGCCCAAGGCGGCGGTGGCCCTGAACGCCGCCGTCGAGGTGCTGTCCGTGACGGCCATCGCCGCGCGGCTGCAAGCCATCGTGGCATCAACATGAAGAATAGAAGGAAGAAACAATGAGCTCGGTGCAACCGACCGACATCCAGACCGGCGGCTCCGTGCCACCGAGCGATGAATACAAGATCATGGTGCTGCTGGTGGACGACCAGGCCATGGTGGGCGAGGCGATCCGCCGCGCCCTGCTCAACGAAGAGCACATCGATTTCCATTTCTGCACCCGCGCCGAGGAGGCGCTGGCGGTGGCGGAGAAGACCCGTCCCACCGTGATCCTGCAGGATCTGGTGATGCCGGGCGTGGATGGCATGACGCTGGTGCGCCAGTATCGCGCCAGCGCCGTCCTGGCCAATGTGCCGATCATCGTGCTGTCCTCGCGTGACGATCCGGAGATCAAGCGCGATGCCTTTGCCGGCGGCGCCAATGACTACATGGTCAAGCTGCCGGATGTGATCGAACTGGTGGCGCGCCTGCGTTACCACTCGCGCTCCTACATCAACCTGCTGCAGCGCGACGCCGCCTATCGGGCACTGCGCGAGAGCCAGCAGCAGTTGCAGAAGACCAATTTCGAACTGCAGCGCCTGACCAATACCGATGGCCTGACCGGTATCGCCAACCGCCGCTATTTCGATGATTATCTGGCCGCCGAATGGCGGCGCGCGCGGCGCGACGGTCTGGAGTTGTCGCTGCTGTTGATCGACGTGGATTTCTTCAAGCTCTTCAACGATACCTACGGTCACGTGGCCGGGGATGCCGTCCTGCGCCGGGTGGCGCAGACGCTGGACAACAGCATTCAGCGGCCGGCCGATCTGTCGGCCCGTTTCGGTGGCGAGGAATTCGCCATGATCCTGCCGCGCACGCCGCTGGCAGGCGCGCAGACCATCGCCCACAAGGTGTGTCAGCTGATCGAGGCGAACCAGATCGCGCATGAACGCTCCAATGTCAGTTCCTGGCTCACCGTCAGCGTGGGCGCGGCCTGCGTGGTCCCGGGCCAGGCGCAGGACATCAGTGAACTGATCGAGATGGCCGATCGCCGCCTGTACCTGGCCAAGCAGCAGGGGCGCAACCGTGTGGTCTGGCAGGATGGCTGAGCGAGCGCCGACGTAGTCCCCCCGATGACGACAACAAGGAGAAGACCAGCATGCGCAGCATCGCCAGCCTGGAAGAACTGAAATCGCTGGCCGGCCAGGAAGTGGCCACCAGCGCGTGGATCACCATCACCCAGGAGCAGGTCGACCGCTTCGCCGATGCCACCGGCGACCACCAATGGATTCACGTCGACCCGGCGCGTGCGGCGCGGGAATTGCCCTCTGGCGGCACGGTCGCGCATGGTTTCCTGACGCTGGCCTTGTTGCCACGGATGCTGTCCGAATCCATCAGCATGGGCCCCGAGGTGCGTATGCTGCTCAACTATGGTCTGAACCGGGTACGTTTCCCGGCACCGCTGCCGGTGGGGCGCCAGGTGCGCGGCCTCATCACACTGCAGGCCGTGGAGGAAGTCCCGGGTGGCCTGCAGCTCACCTGGCAGATCACGGTGCAGTGCGAGGGGCTGGAAAAGCCGGTGTGCGTGGCTGAATTTCTCGTGCGCTGCTATTGACCCGATGACCGCTCCGCCTCTGGCTCGCTTTCCTTGATGCGGCCTGTCTGCTTTCTCGCAGAAGCTCACCTGCTTTGTCGCCTGGACGCATCGCATTGCGTGGTCAGGATTGATTTCCGTGCAACTTGCTCGCGTATGGTGCTAAGGTAAAAGCCTGATACGGCGTCCCTTCCGGGTGGCCGGCACGGCCGGTGGTCGATCCGCCAAGTCATAGCCGAACATGCTTTCATGATGCCAGAACCAACGCCAAATAAGGACGCGGCCGCCGTTGCCGCCGAGCACAACCGCGATTGCGACTTTGCGCGCAAGGCGCTCGCCTTCAATCACCTCACGCTCTCCTATATCGCCCGCGGCGCACCGCTGGATCAGTTGCTTGATCGCATCGCCAGCGGTTTTTCTTGCGCCACCCCACAGCGCATGTTGGCGATCTTCCTGTTCGACGCCCAGGCGCGCCGCATGCGCATAGGGGCCGCACCACGCATGGCGCCGGCCTTCCTGGCCGAGGTGACGGCACTGGAGGTGGATGATCCTGACACCCCCGGTTTCTGGAGTGGATTGTCTGCGCTGGGCGCACCGTACGGCCTGCGGCTGCGGGAGATGCTGCCGCTGCGCTCCTTCGCCGGGGAAGTGGCGGGGGTGCTGGTGGTCTGCGCCGAAGGGCAGGCGGCGGTCGATGACAGTGTGGAGCGCGATCAGGGCTACCGCGACAGTGTCGGGGCGGCGGTATCGATGGCCATGCTGGCCATCGAGCGTTCGCTGGTGCCGGTGCATGTACGGGTCAAGGGCGAGCCGCCCGGGATGGCCGACGAACGCATGGCGCTGGCCATCGAAGGCAGCGGTACCGGCATCTGGGACCGCAATGCCGTCACTGGCGAGATGTATTATTCGCGCGGCTGGAAAGCCATCCTCGGATACGAGGACTGGGAGCTCTCCAGTCACCTGGAGGACGCCTACCAGCGCATCCACCCGGATGACCTGGCCTATGTCCAGGAGACCGTGCGCCAGCACTTCGAATCGCGCTCCGACAACTACCAGGTGGAGCACCGCATCCGCTGCCGCGACGGCAGCTACAAGTGGATCTGCAGTCGCGGCAAGGTGGTGGCCCGCGATGCCCAGGGCAATGCGCTACGCATGATCGGTACCACTACCGACATCACCGAGATCAAGAGCCTGACCGAAAAGCTGGCCAAGAGCAGCCGCATGCTGGATTACCTGACCCACGAGATTCCCGGGATGGTGTTCCAGTTCAAGGTGCCACCGGACGGGCGCGGGTACTTCACCTATGTCAGTGAGGGCGCGCGCGAGACCTATGGCCTCACGCCCCAGCAACTGCTGGAGTCGCCGACGGTGATCAAGAGCGTGATCCATCCGGAAGACATGCCGCTCTACGAAGCGGCGCGCCAGGCGGTGCTGGCCGGTGCCTCACACTGGATACTGGAGTTCCGGGTCATGCCACCGGGCCAGTGCGTGCGCTGGCTGCGCGGTGAAGCCCGGCCCCGGCGGCTGGCCGATGGCACCATCCTGTGGCATGGCTTCATCAGCGACATCAGCCAGAGCAAGGCCATCGAGCTCGAACTGCAGGAATTCGCCCTGACCGACTACCTCACGCAATTGCCCAACCGTCGTCATTTCATGCAGCGGCTGCTGGAGGAGTACAACCGCATCCAGCGCGGCATCGCCGGCACGGCGGCGGTGCTGATGTGCGATCTGGATCATTTCAAGCGCATCAATGACAGCCTGGGACATGCCGTGGGGGACCAGGTGCTCAAGCACTTTGCCGGCGTGCTCATGAGCCAGTTGCGCAAGACCGATGCCGCCGGGCGGCTGGGTGGGGAAGAGTTTGCCGTGCTCCTGGCGGGGGTGGACCTGCAGGCTGCGGCCGAATTCGCGACGCGTCTGCAAAACTGCTTTGCCGGCCAGCCGCTATGGCATGACGGACGCAAGGTGGAGGTGACGCTGTCCATCGGGATCGCCCTGATGCAGGCCGACAGCGCCGGCCAGGAGCAGGTCTTGCGGGCCAGTGACGACGCCCTCTATCGCGCCAAGGAAAGAGGGCGCAACCGCTTCGAATTCGCGCCCCTGGCCTGCGTACCACGGGGCTGAGCGCCAGCTCCGTGGTGCTGAGGGTTCAGTGTCCGGTGCCCCGTGCCCAGTGTTCAGCGTTTCTGGTACTGGCTGGCGCCGAAGAGCAGTTCCCGGGCCTTGTCATCCTGCAGCGGCTTGCGCTTGTCGGCCAGCACGCTCACGCCGCGTTGCACGGCCGGACGGGCGCTGATGGCATCGAACCAGCGCTTGACGTTGGGGAAATCCGCCAGATCGATGCCCTGGTTCTTGTGCGAACGGGTCCACGGGAAGCAGGCGATATCGGCAATGGTGTACTGCTCGCCGGCCAGGTAGGCATGCTGGCCCAGTTGCTTGTCCATCACCTGGTACAGGCGACGCGCTTCGTTGGTGTAGCGATTGACGGCGTATTCGATCTGTTCGGGGGCATACATGCGGAAGTGGTGCGCCTGCCCCAGCATCGGCCCCAGGCCACCCATCTGGAACATCACCCATTGCAGCACTTCATACTTTTCGCGATCGGTCTCGCCGAGGAAACGACCGGTCTTGCCGGCCAGGTAGATCAGGATGGCGCCGGATTCGAACAGCGAGATCGGCTGGCCGTCCGGACCATCGGGATCGACGATGGCGGGGATCTTGTTGTTGGGCGAAATCTTCAGGAACTGCGGCGTGAACTGGTCGCCGGCGCCGATATCGATGGCGTGCGCGGTGTAGGGCAGGCCGCATTCTTCCAGCATGATGTGGACCTTGTGGCCGTTGGGGGTGGCCCAGCTGTATACGTCGATCATGGATGTCCTCAGTAGGTGTCGGGGTGGAGCCCGGGCAATGCCGGGCGATGCGCTAATGCTATAAAAGAGATAAAGGATTTACAGACTGGCCAGGCGATCCAGCGCCAGTTGCAGGGTCTCGTCCTTCTTGGCGAAGCAAAAGCGCACGATGCCGGATTCGCGTGGCGTGTTGTAGAAGGCCGAGACCGGGATGGCGGCCACACCGATCTCGGTGGTGAGCCACTTGCAGAACTCGGCTTCGGGCTGGTCCGAGATGGCGCCGTACTTCACGCACTGGAAATAGGTGCCCTGCGAAGGCAGCAGTTCGAAGCGGGTCGCGGCCAGGCCGGCGCGGAACAGGTCGCGCTTCTTCTGGTAGAAGGCCGGCAGGTCCAGGTAGGGCGCCGGGTCCTTCATGTAGGCCGCCAGCCCGTATTGCACCGGGGTATTGACGGTGAACACGTTGAACTGGTGCACCTTGCGGAATTCGGCCGTCAGGGCGGCGGGTGCGGCCACGTAGCCGACCTTCCAGCCGGTGACGTGGTAGGTCTTGCCGAAGCTGGAATTGATGAAGCTGCGCTCGGCCAGTTCGGGGTGACGCGCCAGGGACTCATGCGGCTGGCCGTCGTAGACCATGTGCTCGTAGACTTCGTCGGAGAGGATCAGGATGTCGGTGCCGCGCACGATATCGGCCAGGGCTGCCACGTCGGCGGCGCGCATGACGCTGCCGGTCGGGTTGTGGGGCGTGTTGACCATGATCATGCGGGTCTTGGGGGTGACTGCGGCCTTGACCTTGTCCCAGGGGATGCTGTAGCCGGCCGCGCCCACTTCCATCTGCACGAACACCGGCACGCCACCGGCCAGTTCGATGGCCGGTACATAGCAGTCGTAGACCGGTTCGATGACGATGACTTCATCGCCGGCATGCACCGCGCACAGTACCGAGGTCAGGATGCCCTGGGTGGCGCCGGCGGTGACGGTGATCTCGGAGACCGGATCGTAGCGATGCCCGTAGAGCTGCTCGACCTTGTAGGCAATGGCCTCGCGCAGCGGCAGCACACCGGCCATGGGCGGGTACTGGTTCAGGCCGTCCTGCATGGCCTGGGTGACCGCGTTGACCAGCGTCGGGTCGCAATGGAAATCGGGGAAGCCTTGTCCCAGGTTGACTGCGCCCTTTTCGGAGGCCAGTGCGGACATGACGGTGAAGATGGTGGTGCCGACCTTGGGCAGCTTGGTGACGATAGTGGGGGTGCTCATTGCAGCGGGCTCGTTCTTGTGATGATCGCAAGCCCGTTATTCTAGCCGCATTCGCCGACCGGTTCAGGCAGGCATCGCAAGGAAGGCATCCGGCCGCCAGTGCTGGGGCTGCACGATGGCGAACATGCCACGCTTGAGGGTGCGCTTGCCCAGCTTGAGCACGGCCTTGTCCTTGCTCACCAGCACGTGGGCGCGGCACTGCAGGGCCAGTTCCAGGAATTTCTGGTCGTCGCGGTCGGTGCAGACGGGCAGGCCGAAGGTATTGACCTCGGCCAGAGGCAGGCACTGCAGCAGGCGGTCGAATTCGGCGCAGATAGACGGCTTGTTCTCGGGCGTGACCGGCAGGTGGGGATAGTCCAGCACCGCCAGCCATTCATTGCGGCAGTCCTCGCGGGTGTAGGCCTCCACGCTGCCGTCTTCGAGCGCCTGCTGCAGAGCCGCCCAGCGCGGGTCGCGGAACACGAACAGGTCCAGGCAGACATTGGTGTCCAGTACCAGCCGCTGGCGCCCGTCGGGGGAGGCGGTAGCCAGGGTGGCAGCGGGTTCTGAAGAAAGCGGAGAAGGGAGAGGGTGTGTTGCCGGATTGCTCATTGAATGGAAAAGCTAGTTGTCGATGCCACGCTGGCCGGGGAGCGGCGCTTCCTGCTTGCTGAAGAGCTCGCCGCCAGATTCGAGCGCATCATACCCCTGATCGGTGACGCGCCAGAAATTATGCATGTCCACCGCTGCCAGCCCGCGGTCATAGAGCAGGCGCAGATGATGCAGGATGACCTCGGGCGCCACCTGGCCGGGGAGGGCACTCTGGATCTTCTCGACGTCGCCGTAGAGGGTGCCGAAGGATGCCAGCTGCTTCAGGATTTCGCCCATCAGGGCTTTGTCTCGTTTCATGTCGTCCTCCTTGCCGGTGATCAATGCATAGTGGCCTACAGTGCTGGCCTGCAGCGGCGGCCTGCAGCGCATGCGCAGGCCGCCGCCACTGTCAACATGGACAGCGATTGGCTGCCGAAGTGCCGGCGTAATGCACCTTGCTGGTCCTTGCTGCGGTTACCTGCGGCGGCTACTCCATTGATCTACGGCAAGAATGTTGCAGAACTTGAATGGCGGCCCGGCCGCCATCGTGCTGCCGCTCAGAACTGTTCCCAATCTGAATCATTGCCGGTCTCCACCTTGTTGCTGCGCGAGGCGGCAGCTTCGCTCTTGCGCGCCGGCAGGGCCGGTGCGGCAGCAGCCGCGGCCACAGGGGCGCGCGCGATGGCCGGGGAGGATGCCGGGCGGGCGGCTGGCGGCGATTTGGCCGTGACAGGTGCAGCCGCACGGCTGACCGCGCCGGCTGCACGGGTGGAGCGAGGCGCATGACCGGAGAGGTCGGGCTTGAGCTTGAACACGCTGACCAGTTCGGTCAGGCGGACGGCCTGTTCCTGCAGCGAGCCGGCCGCGGCGGCGGCTTGTTCGACCAGCGCGGCGTTCTGCTGGGTCACTTCGTCCATCTGGGTGATGGCGATGTTGACCTGTTCGATGCCATCGCTCTGCTCCGAACTGGCGGCAGTGATCTCCCCCACGATGTCGGTCACACGGCGCACGCTGGCCACCACTTCGGTCATGGTGCTGCCGGCAGTTTCGACCAGCTTGCTGCCGGTATCGACCTTGGCCACCGAATCGTCGATGAGCATCTTGATTTCCTTGGCTGCGGCGGCCGATCGCTGCGCCAGGGAACGCACTTCCGAGGCCACCACCGCGAAGCCGCGCCCCTGCTCGCCGGCGCGGGCCGCTTCCACGGCGGCGTTCAGGGCCAGGATATTGGTCTGGAAGGCGATGCCGTCGATCACGCTGATGATTTCCACGATCTTGCGCGAGGAATCGTTGATGGCGCCCATGGTATCGACCACCTGCGACACCACGCTGCCACCCTGGGTGGCCACGTCGGACGCCGAGTGCGCCAGCTGGTTGGCCTGGCGGGCGTTGTCGGCGTTCTGCTTGACGGTCGAGGTCAGCTCTTCCATGGCCGAGGCGGTTTCTTCCAGCGAACTGGCCTGCTGCTCGGTACGGGTGGACAGGTCCAGGTTGCCGGTGGCGATCTCGCGGGAGGCGGTGTTGATGGTGTCGGTGCCTTCGCGGACCTGGGTGACGATGCGCAGCAGGCTGTCGTTCATGGCCTTGAGCGAGCGCATCAGGTGGCCCGTCTCGTCGGCTCCGGCGGGTTTGATCTCGACCGTCAGGTCGCCCTCGGCCACGCGTTCGGCCACGTGCATGGCATCCTGCAGCGGACGCGAGACGATGCGTGCCACCCAGGTCGCCAGCAACATTCCCAGGCCGATGCAGGCGGCCAGCAGGGCGCCGATCATGATGCGCGAGCTTTCATAGCGGTCCTGGGCTTCCTGATCAGTTTCCTCGCTGCCTTTGACATTGATGTTGACCGCGTTGTCCAGGGCGGCAAACAGGCGCAGGTAGACCGGGGTCGCTTGCTTGATCAGCAGTTCGCGGGCGTCGTCGATCTTTTGTGCGCGCACCTGGGTGGCGATCTCCTGATGCATCTTGGTGAAGATGGCCTGATCGGCCTTGATCGCATCGAAGTTGGTTTTCTCTTCGGGCGAATTGACCAGGGGCGCGTACTTGTCCAGGATCCTGGCCAGGTCGGTGAAGAGGCCGCCGATGGTTTTTTCATTGCTCTCCACGTTGCCCTCGTTGCCCGGCAGCATGTGTTGCAACTGTATCGTGCGGATGCGCGCCAGAGCGACCTTGGCCTCCAGCGGGTAGCGCACGCTGGGCAGGGAATTGGTGGCGATTTCGGTGGAGGCGTCGTTGACCCGTGAGAGCTGCACGATGGAAAACACCCCCAGCACGGCGGTCAGGAGCAGGATGGCGGCAAAGGTCAGCATCAGCTTGCGGGCGATGCGCAGATCGTAGAACCATTTCATGGCGTGTCCTTGGTCTTGGAATGGCGGTGGTGGAGCACCGGATGCGGATGACGGATCGACCCTTGCCTGCAGGGTTGGCTCATGCAGTTTAGGAGCCTGCCTTGTCAGATCAAAGCGGCAATAACCAGTGTTTTGCGGCGCATATTGCCGCTTCGGCGGAACTTGGAGGAGGGCGCGGGCGCAAGGGCCGCGCTTTCGGTATCATGGCGGCCATCTTGTCCCAACCTGATCATTGGATAACCGCCTCATGCTGATTGTTTTGTCTCCCGCCAAGTCGCTGGACTACGACACGCCTCCGACCACCGATGTGCATACCACGCCGGCCTTTGTGCCGCGCTCGGCCGAGCTGATCGAATTGCTCAAGAAGCTCTCGCCGGCTGAGATCGGCAGCCTGATGGGAATTTCCGATCAGTTGTCCGTGCTCAATGTGAACCGCTATGCAAGCTGGTCGCGCAAGTTCACCACGAAGAATGCCAAGCAAGCCGTGCTGGCCTTCAATGGTGACGTCTACGAGGGCCTGGATGCGGCATCGCTCAATGGCAAGCAGCTGGATTACCTGCAGAACCATGTGCGCATTCTCTCCGGCCTGTACGGGATGCTGCGTCCGCTGGACCTGATGCAGCCGTATCGCCTGGAAATGGGGACCAGGCTGGCCAATCCCAACGGCAAGGACCTCTACGCCTTCTGGGGCAGCGAGATCACCGATGCCCTCAATGAAGAACTGGCCGCGCAGAAGACGCCGGTGCTGGTGAACCTGGCCTCGGACGAATACTTCAAGTCGGTCAAGCCCAAGCTGCTCAAGGCGCAGGTGGTCGCGCCGGTGTTCGAGGACTGGAAGGGCGGCAAGTACAAGATCATTTCCTTCTACGCCAAGCGCGCACGCGGACTCATGGCGCGCTATGCGGCGCAGAAGAATATCAACCAGCCGGAGAAGCTCAAGGCCTTCGACCTGGAAGGCTATGCCTTCGCGCCCGAGGCTTCCAACGAAAAGAACTGGGTCTTCCGCCGTCGTCTGGAGGGCTGAACTGCAGCCGGGCAGGGCTCAGCGCCTTGCCTGATGGAAACGTCAAGCAAACAAAAAACCCTCGCCATCTGCATGGCGAGGGTTTTTTTATATGGGGTGAAGCTGGCTTACCAGACCTTCCACCAGGGCTTGGCCTTCTGCTTGGGGCCACCGGTGTACCAGGGGCTGTTGGGATAGGTGGCCTGGATGATGCGTTCGGTATCTTCCTTCAGCTTGGTCTGTCCCAGGGCTTCATAGGAGCGCATCAGGATGAACAGCGCCTCTTCGTTGGCGGGCGAATCCGGATACTGCTTGATGGCACCCTGCGCGCGGTTGGCGGCCGATACGTAGGCGCCACGGCGGTAGTAGTAGTTGGCTACGTGGACGTCGTATTGGGACATGGCGTTGACCAGGTATTTCATGCGGGCAAGGGCGTCCGGGGTGTACTTGCTGTCCGGGAAACGTTCTGCCAGCAGCTTGAACGAGTCGAAGGCGTCACGCATGGCCTTGGGATCGCGCTCGGTGTTGTCCTGGTCGGTGAAGGTGTCGAAGATGCTGGTGCGATCATTGAAATTGATCAGGCCACGCAGGTAGTACATGTAGTCGACGTTGGGATGGTTGGGGTGCAGCTTGATGAAGCGATCCACCGCCGCCAGGCCCTGCGCCTGCTCGTTCTGGCGGTAGTAGGCGTAGGCGATGTCCATCTGTGCCTGCTGCGCATAGGTACCGAAGGGGTAGCGCGATTCCAGCTTCTCGAAGTACTTGATGGCCTTCTCGTAGCCACCGGCATTCAGTTCGTCCTTGGCTTCCGAGTATAATTTCGAGGCAGACCAGCCGACCGTCTCATCCTTTTGCTCCGGCAAGAGGCCGCAGGCGGTGAGCGAGAGGGCAAAACCGATGATGAAGAACTTCAATAAGATTTTGTGCATGACTCTTGTGTGCTTGTCTGGGACTTATCAGTTGTGCATGGCGCTGTGCGCCTACCCGAGCCGGCTGCATCGATACCCGAAATACAATCAACCCGATCCGGCGATTATAGCTGATGTCACGTAAGAAACCCCTTCCGATTACAAATGGCGATACGCCAATGACCCCCGACCTCCCCGCCGAGGAGGCTTTCGACGACGATAACGGCCAGGCCGCTGCCGACGACGATGGCAGCTCTGGCCTGGAGCCCCTGAGCCTGCGCCTGGGCGATGAAGTCATCGGCCAGCGGCTGGACAAGGTCCTGTCCGGCCTCATGCCCGAATTTTCCCGCAACCGCATCCAGCAATGGATTGAAGACGGTCACGTCACCGTCGATGGTGCCCCCGCCAAGGCCAAGATGACCATGCTGGGCGACGAGCTGGTCGAGGTGGCGCCGCAGTCGGCCCCGGCCGATCAGCCCTATGCGCCCGAAGCCATGGCGCTGGAGATCCTGCATGAAGACAAGTACATCATCGTGCTCAACAAACCGGCTGGTCTGGTGGTGCACCCGGCTGCCGGCAACTGGAGCGGCACGCTCTTGAATGGTCTGTTACACCATTGCCCGGCGCTGGCCAAGGTGCCGCGTGCCGGCATCGTGCACCGGCTGGACAAGGAGACCAGCGGCCTGATGGTGGTGGCCAAGACGCTGCCGGCGCAGACCGATCTGGTGCGACAGCTACAGGCGCGCAGCATGAAGCGTCAGTATCTGGCGCTGGTGTGGGGCTTGCCGCAGCTGTCCGGCACCATCAATGCGCCGATGGCGCGCCATCCGCGTGACCGCATCAAGATGGCGGTATCGCAGAGCATGCGCGCCAAGCCGGCGGTGACCCATTACCGTCGCCTGGCCACCGGCGAGATCGATCGCAAGCCGGTGAGCCTGGTGCATTGCCGCCTGGAAACCGGACGCACCCACCAGATCCGCGTGCACCTGCAGTCGCTGGGCTTTGCCCTGGTTGGTGATGCGCTGTATGGCAAGCACCACCTGATCCCGGTGTTCCCGCGTCAGGCGCTGCTGGCCGGTCGCCTCGGCCTGGTCCACCCGGGTAGCGGCAAGTTCCGCCAGTGGGCCGCACCGCTGCCGGAGGACATCGTGGCGCTGCTGCAGCGCGCCGGCATCGATCCGGCCCTGGCGGTGATTCCCGAAATGGATGACCAGCCCGATCCGGTGGCCGGCGACTATGACGACGAAGATGATGACTATTGAGCGGCCCCGGCGGGCCGGGGAGGGCGCTCCATGGAGCTGCTGATTCCCGACTGGCCGGCGCCTGCCGGCGTGGGCGCCATGACCACCTTGCGCGTCGGCGGCTACAGCCCGGCTCCCTACGACGATGGACATGGTGGCCCTGGCCTGAACCTGGGCCTGCATGTGGCCGATGATCCCCTGCTGGTGGCCCGTAATCGTGCGCTGCTGCGCCGCCTGCTGCCGCAGGAGCCGGCCTGGCTGAGCCAGGTGCATGGGGTGGAGGTGCTGGATGCGGCCGACTTGCCGGCGCAGCCGCAGGCCGACGGCTGCATCAGTACGACGCCCGGCGCGGTGTGCGTGATGATGACCGCCGATTGTCTACCGGTGCTGTTCTGCGATCGCGCCGGCAGCGTGGTCGGCGCAGCCCATGCAGGCTGGCGCGGGCTGGCGGCCGGCGTGCTGGAGCGCACCGTGGCCGCCATGCGCGCGCGTGGGGCGGTCGATGTCATGGCCTGGCTGGGGCCGGCCATCGGGCCGGACAACTTCGAAGTCGGGGCCGAGGTACGGGAAGCCTTCCTGGCCCGGCAGCCAGAGGCTGAAGCCGCCTTTCGCGACTATCCCGGTCGCCCCGGCAAGTACCTGGCCGACATCTATCAGCTGGCGCGCCAGCGCCTGGCCGCAGTCGGGGTGCACGACGTCAGCGGCGGTGGTCTGTGCACGGTCGCCGACCAACGCTTCTACTCCTACCGGCGTGACAAGACCACGGGCCGCATGGCCTCGCTGATCTGGCTGAAATAATTCCGGTCCTCGTGCTTTGCACGCCGTCAGGGATGGCGTTGCAGGGCCTGGATCAGCTCCTGCGTATGCCCCGGCATGCCTTCCAGTCCGCGTACGCAGATCAGCAACTGGCGGCGGCTCCAGCCGTCGTTGAGCGGGATGGCACGGATATCCATGTGGCCGGCGCTGGCCAGGGCCGCCGTTTCCGGGATCACCGCCACGCCTACCTGATGCTCGACCATGCGGCAGATGCCGTCAAAGCTGCGCAGCCGGACCCGGTATTGCAGCCGTCGGCCGGCCCGTGTGGCGTGGCCCGAGAGATGCTGTTGCAAGGCGCTGTCGCCGGACAGGCCGACGAAATCCTCACCCAGCAGCTCGCTGAAGGCCAGCGACTTGCGGCGGGCCAGCGGATGCTTTTTCGATAGCACGGCCACCAGGTGATCCTGGCGAAACGGATAGGTCTGCAGCGGGCCACTGTCGGTGGAGTCGGCGATGATGCCGACATCGGCCACCCCGTCTACCACGGCCTGCACCACCTCGTAGCTCAGTTTTTCTTCCAGTTCGATATCGGTATGCGGATGCAGCGCCAGGAAGCGTGCCAGCACTTCCGGCAGGAATTCGGTCATGGCCGAGGTATTGCACAGCAGCCGGATATGCCCCTTCAGGCCCTGCGCGTACTGGCCCAGTTCGTCGCGCAACTGTTCCATCTGCTGCGCCATCATGCGTGCGTGGTGGGCCAGCGCGCGCCCGGCATCGGTGGTCTGCACGCCGCGTCGGCCGCGCTCCAGCAGGGGCGTGCCCAGGGCGTCCTCCATATTGCGGATGCGGGCGCTGGCCGATGCCAGTGCCATATGGGCGCGGGTGGCGCCGGCGGTGATGCTGCCACTCTCGACCACGTACAGGAACAGGCGCAGGTCGGATAGTTCGAATCGGTTGCTCATGGTGTGTAGGGTGTGGTGTGGAGTGTGGAGTGTGGGGAGGGGCGCAGGTCCACAACAGGCAAAATGGGGCAGGCAAGCCGGATTGTGCCTTCGGCCAGGCCGAAGGCTGCCTAAGTGTATTCCACATTTGCAGAGCCGACCGAGGCTGGCAGACTGAACGCCTTGCAGCAAGCACCTTCGACTTCTCCTTTCGCCATGCCCAGCCTGTTTTCCTTCCTCGATATGAATGCCACCGTCCTGGCCGTGAGCCTGGCGGTGTTCCTGCTGGCTGGCTTCATCAAGGGTGTGATCGGCCTGGGCCTGCCGACGGTGGCGATCGGTTTGCTGAGCCTGGTGATGTCGCCGGTACAGGCGGCGGCCTTGCTGATCCTGCCGTCGATGGTCACCAATGGCTGGCAACTGGCCACCGGTGGCGCCTTCCTGGCGCTGGCGCGGCGCCTGTGGGGCATGCTGGTTGGCATCATGGTGGGTACGCTGGCCGGCAGCGGCCTGATGGGAGTGGACGGTGGCCGCCGTGCCATTGTCATCCTGGGCCTGGCACTGATGCTGTATGCCATCGCCGGACTGGCGGCGTGGACGCCGAGCGTACGGCCCGGGCTTGAGCGCTGGTGGTCGCCCGTCATCGGGCTATTGACCGGGCTGGTGACGGCGGCCACCGGTGTGTTCGTGATCCCCGCCGTCCCTTATCTGCAGGCACTGGGCTTGCAGCGCGACCAGTTGATCCAGGCGCTGGGCTTGTCCTTCACGGTCTCCACCCTGGCACTGGCCGTCAACCTGGGGCAGGGTGGAGCCTTCAGCGGTGGCGTAGGCTGGGCCTCGCTGGTGGTGCTGGTGCCGGCTTTGCTGGGCATGGCTATTGGCACCCGGGTGCGCGGCATGGTGCGTGCAGCCAGCTTCCGGCGCGCCTTCTTCATCGGCTTGCTGCTGCTGGGCCTGCATCTGGCCTGGCACATCACCGAGCTGGCGCCATGGTGACGATGACCTCGCCAACCTGGCGGATCGAGGGGCCGAAGCAGCAGTTGCCCGGCGAAGTGCATGTCTATGCCTGGCTGGATGGCTGCATGATTGCCATGCTTGATTGTGAGTTACGTGACAGTCAAGGTTTGAAGTTACGTATGGCCTATGTCTCACCACCGTGGCGAGGCTCGGCCGTCCTGCGTGACATGCTGGCCGTGCTCAAGCCGCGTTACCGACCGATCGCCCTGCGTCGTTCTCGCAGGCGCTGAGTGCCCGGACTGAGGTTTTCGGTGCAGTCCGCTCCCATGATGCACTGCGCAAACCTGTGTGCCGTATAGCGCGCGGGTTCACGATGATGGTGCGTGCGGCCTGCCATTTTCTAAGTTTTCCTGTTCGCCGGATGGAGTGGCCGTCAAGTCTCTTCAGGAAGGGTGACGGTCCTCAGGCTCGGGCGGCGACTCGCGTTTCACGGAACTGTCATGTTCCAGGTCTTCCTTGCGGGCCGCTGCCAATTTCTTCATATTTTGACGATTCCGCTTGCGTTGCGGCGTACCCATCAGGTATAAAACGATGGTCAGGGGAATTATCCCGTACAGCAGGAAAGTGGCGATGCCGGCAATCGCTGACTGTTCGGTGATCGACATCATGAAGACGACGTAGAGCCATGCGATAGCGACGATATACATGGTGAGATGGCGCTTCGAGACAAACCGTAAAGATACGCGAAAATTGCAGATCCGAGCATGAACAAGCAGAATCCGCAGCAACCCTCTCCCGATGTATCCGCGTGGCTGGCACAGATGTCCGATCCGAAGTTCTGGACCTCGCTGCAGTCCCAATTCCAATCCCAGTTCGAGCAATTCAGGTCGCATCTGCCGCCCATGCCCAATATGCCCGGCATGGCAGGCATGCCGCCCGGTGCAGGTCAGATCGATCCGACACTGCTGGCCAGGCAGCTGGGCGACATGGGCGCCACGCTCGACCCCGCCGATGCGGTCCGCCTGCAGCAGGAATACACCCGCGAGTTCGGCGAACTGTGGCAGTCGATGC
Source organism: Herbaspirillum sp. BH-1 (assembly GCF_002870055.1). Classification (NCBI taxonomy): domain Bacteria; kingdom Pseudomonadati; phylum Pseudomonadota; class Betaproteobacteria; order Burkholderiales; family Oxalobacteraceae; genus Herbaspirillum; species Herbaspirillum sp. BH-1. The sequence continues at coordinate 30,005 of NZ_PKOI01000003.1, forward strand.
TGTCGGCCAAGGCGCCGACCATCACCGATCGCCGGCTGTCGGCACCGGCCTGGCAGGAGCATCCCTACTTCGCGTTCCAGGCGGCGGCCTACCAGCTCAATTCACGCTTCCTGCTGGCCATGGCCGATGCGGTCAAGGGCACCGATAAGGTGCGGCACAAATTGCGTTTTGCAGTGCAGCAGATGATTGATGCGATGTCGCCGGCCAACTTCCTGGCGACCAATCCGGTGGCCCAGCAAAAGATCATCGAGACCCGCGGCGAGAGTCTCACCAAGGGCATCGCGCAATTGCTGGCCGACCTGCAGAAGGGCCATGTCTCGCAGACCGACGAGACCGCCTTCGAAGTGGGACGTGACGTCGGCGCCAGCGAGGGGTCGGTGGTCTTCGAGAACGAGCTGTTCCAGCTGATCCAGTACAAGCCGCTGACCAAGACCGTGCATGCGGTGCCGCTGCTGATCGTGCCGCCCTGCATCAACAAGTTCTACATCCTCGACCTGCAGCCGCAGAATTCGCTGGTGCGCTACACGGTGGAGCAGGGGCACACCGTGTTCCTCATTTCCTGGCGCAATGCCGACGAGACGGTGGAGGCAGCGACCTGGGACAACTACGTCGATGATGCCGTGGCACGTTCCATCCACATCGTCCAGGAAATCAGCAAGCAGCCGCAGATCAACGCCCTCGGGTTCTGCGTGGGCGGCACGCTGCTGTCCTGCGCGCTGGCACTCTTGGCCGCCCGTGGCGAAGACCCGGTGGCCAGCCTGACGCTGTTGACCACCTTCCTCGATTTTTCCGACACCGGTGCCATCGACGTCTATATCGACGAGATGCAACTGGCCCTGCGCGAGCAGATGATCGGCCAGCGCGGGCTGATGGCCGGGCGCGATTTCGCCAGCGCCTTCTCCAGCCTGCGTCCCAACGACCTGCTGTGGAACTACGTCGAATCCAACTACCTCAAGGGCGAAAAGCCCAGCGCCTTCGACCTGCTGTACTGGAATGCCGACAGCACCAACCTGCCCGGACCGATGTTCTGCTATTACCTGCGGCATATGTACCTGGAGAATGCGCTCAAGGAACCGGGCCGCCTGACAGTGGGCGGCGAGAAGATCGACCTGCGCAAGATCAGCGCCCCGGCCTTCATCTATGCCTCGCGTGATGATCACATCGTGCCCTGGAAATCCGCCTATGCCTCGCTGGATCTGGTCAACGCCGGCAAACGCAGCAACAATCGTTTCGTGCTGGGCGCGTCGGGACACATTGCCGGCGTGATCAATCCCGCCTCCAAGAACAAGCGCAATTACTGGACCAACGACAAGGCCCGTGCCGGCGCCGATGCCGATACCTGGCTGGCCGGCGCCACCGAGCATCCCGGCAGCTGGTGGGGCGAGTGGGCGGCCTTCCTGGCCAAGCATGGTGGACGCAAGGTGGCCGCGCCCAAGGCGCCGGGTTCGACCCGCTACAAGCACATCGAGCCGGCCCCGGGCCGCTATGTCAAGGTCAAGGCCGACCAGCTGGTGGCCTGAAGGATCAGCCAGCCGGCCAGGGGAGGCCCAGAAGCCGGCGGCGATGATGAAAAGAGGGCGGTGATCCGGCAGACCGGAGCCGCCGACAGAGAGAGACGACCGGCGTCGCATCCGCGGCGGCATCGGCCAGACCAATATGGGGAAGCCAGGCAAGACCCGGCCTCCCGACCAATGCGGCGCAAGGCAGACCCGAAACAGGGGTAACAGGCAGTAGCTGGAACCCCAATAATCACCATCCAATAGGAGGCAGCAAATGAGCAAGCGTATCGCATATGTGACCGGCGGCATGGGCGGCATCGGGACCGCCATCTGCACCCGTCTGTGCAAGGACGGCTATACCGTGGTGGCCGGCTGCGGCCCCAATTCCACCCGCAAGGATACCTGGCTGGCCACCATGCGCGGCCACGGCTTCGACATCCATGCCTCTGAAGGCAACGTCTCTGACTGGGAATCCACCAAGGCCGCCTTCGAAAAGGTGCGCGCCGAGATCGGTGAAGTGGACGTGCTGGTCAACAACGCCGGCATCACCCGCGACGGCCAGTTCCGCAAGATGAGCAAGGCCGACTGGGATGCCGTCATCGACACCAACCTCAATTCGCTCTTCAACGTCACCAAACAGGTCATCGAAGGTATGTGCGAGCGCGGTTTCGGTCGCATCGTCAATATCTCGTCGGTGAACGGCCAGAAGGGCCAGTTCGGCCAGACCAACTACTCCACCGCCAAGGCCGGCATCCACGGCTTCACCATGGCGCTGGCCCAGGAAGTGGCGACCAAGGGCGTGACCGTCAACACCGTCTCGCCGGGCTATGTCGGTACCGACATGGTGCGTGCCATCCGCCCGGAAGTGCTGGAGAAGATCGTCTCCGGCATTCCCGTCAAGCGTCTGGGCGAGCCGGAGGAAATCGCCTCCATCGTGGCCTGGATCGCCTCTTCCGAGGGCGGCTATGCGACCGGTTCGGACTTCTCCCTCAACGGCGGCCTGTACATGGGCTGATGTCCCTGGCTGCAGCAGGCAGGCAGGCAGGCAGCTCGCCCGCCTGCCCCTGCTGCGGCCATCGGCGGAGAATTTCTCCGCACTGCACGATCGGGCTCCCCATTGTGCGTCTTCCCCCCTATAATGGCTTGCGTTGCTGCCCTGCAAAAGAACCGCGACCGCGTCGCGAGGACGACGCAAGCTGCATCACAGTAGAAGAAGCAAGGAGAGGACAGCATCAATGTCCCGGACGCCCGCGGGTCGGGAGCGCATCGAAGCGGCCCGCACCGCTGCAAACCAAGGCCGGCCAACGGCTGCAATGAGAGAGACTGGACTTCAGATGACTACTGCAAAAAATTCGGCAGACCGCTTGATCAAGAAGTACCCCAACCGCCGTCTTTACGACACCCAGACCAGTTCCTACATCACCTTGACCGACGTCAAGCAACTGGTGCTGGACAATGAGGAATTCACCGTGGTCGACGCCAAGAGCGGCGACGACCTGACCCGCAGCATCCTGCTGCAGATCATCCTGGAAGAAGAGTCGCACGGTGTCCCGATGTTCTCCAGCGGCGCCCTGTCGCAGATCATCCGCTACTACGGCCATGCCATGCAGGGCATGATGGGCAACTATCTGGAAAAGAACATCCAGACCTTCATCGATATCCAGAACAAGCTGGCCGAAAATTCCAAGGGCTTCTACGAAGGCAAGCCCTTCAGCCCGGAGATGTGGACCCAGTTCATGAACGTGCAGGGGCCGATGATGCAGGGCATGATGAGTAACTACATCGAGCAGAGCAAGAACCTGTTCATCCAGATGCAGGAGCAGATGCAGAGCCAGACCAAGAACATGTTCGGCACCTTCCCCTTCGGCGCCACCGGTACCCCGCCGGACCAGAAGAAGTAAGCGGCCCGAACAAAAGTTGCCCGACCGACGGCCCCGCGTGGGCCGTTTCGCTTTTCTGGCCTACCAGGGCGGTCATGACCCAAAAACAGGCGCAAATGAGCGGACGATGTACAATAGCGCCCTGATTTTTAAAGCATTTTTCGCTTTTTTCCGTATTTTCGGCCGCTTGCGGCCCGTCTCACTGAGCAATCTGCCATGTCCAACCCATCCTCTCCCGCCAGCCCGGCCCTGCCCAAGGTCGGTTTCGTCTCCCTCGGCTGCCCCAAGGCACTGGTCGATTCCGAACAGATCCTGACCCAGTTGCGGGCCGAAGGCTATGACACCGCCAAGTCCTACGACGGCGCCGATCTGGTGATCGTCAATACCTGCGGTTTCATCGATGCCGCCGTGCAGGAGTCGCTGGATGCCATCGGCGAGGCATTGAGCGAAAACGGCAAGGTGATCGTTACCGGCTGCCTGGGCGCCAAGAAGGATGCCGAGGGCGACGACATCATCCAGAAGATCCACCCCAAGGTCTTGGAAGTGACCGGTCCGCACGCGGTGGGCGAGGTGATGCAGGCGGTGCACAAGCACCTGCCCAAGCCCCATGCCCCCTTCGTCGACCTGGTGCCGCCGCAGGGGGTCAAGTTGACTCCCAAGCACTTCGCCTACCTGAAGATTTCCGAAGGCTGCAACCATCGCTGCAGCTTCTGCATCATTCCTTCCATGCGCGGCGACCTGGTCTCGCGTCCCATCGCCGATGTGATGCTGGAGGCCGAGAACCTGTTCAAAGCCGGCGTCAAGGAATTGCTGGTGATCTCGCAAGACACCAGTGCCTATGGTGTGGATGTGAAGTTCCGTACCGGCTTCTGGAACGGCAAGCCGATCAAGACCCACATGACCCAACTGGTCGGTGCGCTGGGTGAACTGGCCCAGCAGTACGGTGCCTGGGTGCGCCTGCACTATGTCTATCCGTATCCGCACGTGGACCACATCATCCCGCTGATGGCCGAAGGCAAGATCCTGCCTTACCTGGACGTGCCGCTGCAGCATGCCCATCCGGATGTGCTCAAGCGCATGAAGCGCCCGGCCAACGGCGAAAAGAACATCGAACGCATCCAGGCCTGGCGCGCCATGTGCCCGGACCTCACGATCCGATCCACCTTCATCGCCGGCTTCCCCGGTGAGACCGAAGCGGAGTTCGAATACCTGCTGGACTTCCTCAAGGAAGCCGAGATCGATCGCCTGGGCTGCTTTGCCTATTCGCCGGTGGAAGGCGCGACCGCCAACGAGATCGCCAATCCGGTCCCGGAAGAAGTGCGCGAGGAACGTCGCGGCCGTGTCATGCAATTGCAGGAAGAGATTTCCAAGAAGCGCCTGCAGGCCAAGGTCGGCAAGACCCTGCGCGTGCTGATCGACGAGGTGGACCGCAACGGCGGTACCGGCCGCACCTATTCCGATGCGCCGGAAATCGACGGCGTGGTCTATGTGAAGCCACCTTTCGAGCCGCATCGCAAGCTGGAAGTGGGCCAGTTCGTGGACGTGCGCATCACTGCGGCCGATGCCCACGACCTGTGGGGTGCGGCCGAGTGAAGGTGCAGCGCTTGCTGATGCGCAGCCTGCTGGGGGCGGCGCTGTCCTGCTCGGTCCTCATGCCGGCATCGACCTGGGCCGCCAGGCCAGGACCGGCCGCCAGCGCGCCGGAGGGTTCGCTGCAACAACTGCTGATGACCCATGCACTGGTGCTGCGCGGCCAGATCGATGGGCGCGATATCCAGCTTTCGCTGCAACCCAAGAAGAACGAGGACGGCGTGGAAGGGCGTTACTTCTTCTTTGGCGGATCCCCTGAGATCCTGGTTGCCGGTGAGGTTGAGGGCGACGATTTCATCATGGAAGAATCGGTCAATGGCAAGGATGTGTCGGGCCAGTGGGAAGGGCATCGGCAGGGCCAGTCCATCACCGGTACCTGGTCCAGTGCCGATGGTGCCGTCACCAAGCCTTTCGCGCTGCAACTGCCCTGAGGCCGGGCCGATCGTCTCCGAGCCCGTGATCGCGTAATTTGCTGACGCCGGCTTTCGGTGTCGGCAGGCTGCGCGTATAGTGATGCCTTTGCGCGCAGCCCTTCGCTGCGCGTCTCGTTTTCAGAGGCAGAATCGTGTCCGACCCCAAAGAGACTTCTCTCACGCCGCAAACTTCCCTGATCCACAGCAGCTATCGCGCCCCCGACGGTTTCGAGGCCTTCCCGGTGGGCATTCATCACGCCTCCACCGTGGTGTTCCCCAATGTCGAGGCGATGCGCTCGCGCGAGTGGCGCGAAAAGCTGGGCTATACCTATGGCCTGCACGGCACGCCCACCAGTTTCGTGCTGGAGGCCCGGCTGGCCGAGATCGAGGGCGGCAATTACTGTCGTGTTACGCCCAGCGGGCTGGCCGCCATTGCCATGGTCAACTTCGCCTTCCTCAAGAGCGGCGACGATGTGCTCCTGCCGGACAATGTCTACGGGCCCAGCAAGGACCTGGGCCAGTGGCTGGAACGCGATTTCCAGATCACGGCACGCTTCTATGACCCGATGATCGGCGAGGGCCTGGCCGACCTGATCATGTCCAATACCCGTCTGGTGTGGACCGAGACGCCGGGTTCGGTGTCGATGGAAGTGCCGGATATTCCGGCGCTGTGCCGGGCGGCCCACGCCAGGGGTGTGCTGGTGGCGATCGACAATACCTGGTCCGCCGGCCTGGCCTTCAAGGCCTTCGAGCATGGCGTGGACATCGTCATGCAAGCCGTCACCAAGTACCAGTCCGGTGGTTCTGATGTGCTGATGGGCGCGGTGGTGGTGCGCGACCAGGCCCTCAATGAAAAGCTGGAGCTGGCGCACATGCGCCTGGGGTTCGGCGTGGGCATGGACGACGTCTATCTGGTGCTGCGCAGCCTGTCCTCGATGCGCCTGCGCTTCGAGGCGCACGATGCGGCCGCGCGCAAGGTGGCGACGTGGTTGAAGCAGCGTCCGGAGATCGTCTCGGTGCTGCACCCGGCCTTCGAGGATTGCCCTGGCCATGCGCACTGGAAGCGGGACTTCACCGGCGCAGGGGGGCTGTTTTCGGTGATCTTCGATCCGCGCTACGTGGAAGAGCAGACCGACCGCTTTGTCGACAGCCTGCGCCTGTTCAAGATCGGTTACAGCTGGGGCGGTGCGCACAGCCTGTGCGTGCCATACCGGATGCGGGGCATGCGCCGGGAATGGATGCGAGAAGGGCAGCTGGTGCGCTTCAACATCGGCCTGGAGTCGCCGGAAGATCTCATCGCCGATATCGAACAGGCCCTGGCACGCATGTAAGCGTCGAGCCAACCCGGCGCGGTGTGTCTGCACCGGGTTTGCCGTCAAGAAATTGAATAAAGGTAAATGTTGCCTCTGTTTCTCGTTTTGGTGCGAAGGAGGCGGTCATAAAATGCTAGTCATTCTTGATACGGCATTCTCACACCGCTGAGTCGCTTCGCATTTTCTCGTCCCGTGGGGCAAAAGATGTGAGACCGCGTAAAACATTGCAATTTTTTCGCGGTCCCGTATTGAAGGAAACTACAGTTTAGCTCGGCAGTCGAAGAAGAAATGCGGCTGAGCTAGTCGTTACACAGCAACATGGCACAAGAAAACCGCCAAAATTTACAATTTATTTTGTTGCTTTGGTATCAATTTTGTTGAGCCATTTCGGGCAAGAAACCTTTTGATCAGGAAATTCCTGATTGTCGCTGGAAGTCGCAAGGACTCTGGCTGTTCATCTCCCTGGCACCAAAACTGCAGGGGAAATAGGTCTTCTTGTAAGACAAAGTCTGACAAGCCTGCTGGTTTTGTTTCGGACGAAAAATACCGATCAAGTCTAATTTCCCGCCTGTCCGCCCCCCCTCAGAATTGGCTTGCAGTCAAGTAAATGTAAGCGATTGTAAGCAGCTCAATGCAGCCGAGAGCAGCACAGAGCAGTATGGAGTTCTTACCGAGGTGGGGTGCAAATGAATACCAACGACATGATGGCGGAGATCCGCGATGCCAACCTGAGCTATCTGATGCTGGCACAGCAGATGATCCGTCAGGACAAGCCGACCGCAATCTTCCGGCTGGGTATCAGCGCAGAGATCGCCGATCTGATCGAGGGTTTGTCCAATGCCCAGATCATGAAACTGGCCGCGACCAACATGATGTTGACGCGCTTCCGTTTCGACGATGGCGCCATCCTCGGCATGCTCACCAATTACAACAAGGACAAAAGCCTGGCCCAGTCGCATGCGGCCATCCTGATGGCCTGTCAGCCCAGCGAACAAATTTCGTAAAACAACAAGACAAGAGCAGTGCCGGTGCGAGCAGGGGTCTATGCACCGGAGGGGAAGACGTACCGTAGCAATCAATAAGTTTGTGTCTTGGATTTGCAGCCTGATGTCCATCTGCCTCGTGCACATGGAGAGGGGTCAGGCAGTGTCACTACGAAATCACCGGGGGGTAGCACCATGGCTAAAAAGAGCGTTGTTACAGAGGCGCAGGAAATTCAGTTGGCCATTGAACTGATCAACCTGGGGGCGCGCCTCCAGTTGCTGGAATCCGAAACTTCGCTGTCGCGCGAGCGCCTGCTGAAGCTGTACAAGGAGTTGAAGGGCGTCTCGCCGCCCAAGGGCATGCTGCCGTTCTCGACGGACTGGTTCATCACCTGGCAGCCCAATATCCATTCGTCGCTGTTCATCAACGTGCACCGCTATCTGGTGGAGCATGCCCGCATCAGCGGCATCGAAGCCGTGATGAAGGCCTACAAGCTCTATCTGGAACAGGTCGGTCAGAGCGATGCCGGCGAGCCGGTGCTCTCGCTCACGCGGGCCTGGACGCTGGTGCGCTTCTTCGAAAGCAAGATGCTCATGACCACGCCCTGCTGCAAGTGCGGCGGCCACTTCGTGGTGCATCGCCTGGATCTGCATCAGGATTACCTGTGCGGCCTGTGCCACATGCCTTCGCGTGCCGGCAAGACCAAGAAGGCCAAGGACGCAGTGGTCATGGGCCTGGTGGAAGCCCTGCCGGTGGCAGCCTCCGCCCCGATGGTCGCCGAGCCGGTGCTGGCGGCCGTTGCCTGATCCGCAGTGTTGCGCCATCGCTGTCGATGCGGTCTCGGTTCGGCCGCCCGACCGTGACAGGGGCGCCGCCACACTGCCAGGAAGAATGAGGCCGATTGTCTAGATGTCTGACCTAGAGAACCACCCCGGCGCCCACCGCAGGCCACTGCTGCAGGCGCCGGCGATCCAGGCCTTGTTGCTGTTCGTGTTGGGCCTGGTGGGCGCCAACGTGATCGACGTGCTGTGCCAGCGCGCCGGTCTTTCTCCCTTTTCCCCCTTGCAAACTTCCCTGCTGCACGGCGCGATCGCCGCGCTGCTGGCACGTCTGCGCCGCATGGCCGTGTGGTGGTGGCTGATCCTGCTGGTGTTCCCGCTGGCGGCGCTGCTGGTGGGGCGGCTGCAATTGCCGCCATGGCTGTTCCTGACGGTATTCCTGTTCATGCTGGTGCTGTTCTGGTCCACCTTCCGTAGCCAGGTGCCGTTCTATCCCTCCGGCCGCAGTGCCTGGGATGCGGTGGCCGCCTTGTTGCCCCAGGGGCGGGCGATCCGCTTCATGGATATCGGCAGCGGCCTGGGCGGCGCGGTGCTGGATCTGTCGCATCGCCGGCCTGAAAGTGAATTCACCGGCATCGAGATCGCGCCCTTGCCCTGGCTGGTGAGCCGCCTGCGTGCGGCGCTGACGGGCAATCGCTGCCGCTTCGTGCGGGGCGACTATCTGTTGCTCGATTTCGCAGAGTACGACGTGGTGTTCGCCTATCTTTCGCCAGCCGCCATGCTGGCCCTGTGGCACAAGGCCCGGGCCGAAATGCGGCCGGGGACGCTGTTACTGAGCTACGAATTCCATATTCCGGGGACCACGCCGGACCTGGTGATCCAGCCCGAGGGGGGCGGGCCGGTGCTGCATGGCTGGCGCATGTGAGCGCATAAAGTGACGCAATGCGAGACGCGACGTATCAAGTTTGCCCGGATTGAGCCGTAAATCGAAAAGGAAGGGCGTTTTTCGGATATGTATTCCCTCATTTGCTTGATTGGAATACCTGTAATCTGACGAACGTGAAAATACATGCAACGCCACTGGGACGGGAGCAGGCACTTTGTTAGTCATTATCGGATATGTCATTGTCATGGGCTCCGTCTTCGGCGGCTTTGCCCTGTCCGGCGGCCATCTGGGGGCGCTGTTTCAGCCACTTGAACTGCTGATGATCGGCGGCGCCGCGGGTGGTGCGTTCCTGGTGGGTAACAACGGCAAGGCGATCAAGGCCACGATGAAGGCCTTGCCGACCGTCCTCAAGGGCTCGACCTACACCAAGGCGCTGTACATGGAGCTGATGGCGCTGCTGTTTGAGATCCTGACCAAGTCTCGCAAGGAAGGCCTGATGTCCATCGAAGGCGACATCGAAGAGCCGGAAAGCAGCCCCATCTTCAGCAAGTACCCCGGCGTGCTGGCCGACCATCACCTGATCGAGTTCATGACCGACTATCTGCGCCTGATGGTGTCGGGCAACATGGATGCGTTCCAGATCGAAAACCTGATGGACAACGAAATCGAGACCCACCACCACGAGGGTGAGATTCCGGTGCACTGCATCGCCAAGCTGGGTGACGGTATGCCGGCCTTCGGTATCGTGGCCGCGGTGATGGGGGTGGTGCACACCATGGAATCGGTGGGTATCCCGCCGTCCGAGCTGGGCATGCTCATTGCGCACGCGCTGGTGGGTACCTTCCTCGGTATTCTGCTGGCCTACGGTTTCGTGGGCCCGCTGTCCAGCCTGCTGGAACAGAAGCTGCACGAATCGACCAAGATCTACCAGTGCGTGAAGGTGACGCTGCTGGCCAGCCTGAATGGCTACGCGCCGGCACTGTCGATCGAATTCGGCCGCAAGGTCCTGTTCTCGACCGAACGTCCGACCTTCCTGGAACTGGAAGAGCACGTCAAGCAGGCCAAGAGCAAGTAATCCTGCCGTTGGCGGATGGTACGCGCATCGATTCACACAGACATCAGCATTGAGCAGGAGTAAGGCATGGCCGACGAAGGGCTACGTCCCATAATCGTTAAGCGGATCAAGAAGGGCGGCGGTGGTCACCACGGCGGCGCCTGGAAGATCGCGTACGCCGACTTCGTGACTGCGATGATGGCGTTCTTCCTGCTGATGTGGCTGCTGGGTTCGACCGCCAAGGGCGACCTGAACGGCATCGCCGAATATTTCAAGACCCCGCTGAAGGTCGCCATGGCCGGCGGCTCCGGTAGCGGCGACGCCAATACGGTGCTGCCAGGCGGCGGCAAGGACCTGACCCGCCAGGACGGCCAGTTGCGCAAGGGCGAGAACGATGTGGTCACCCGCAAGCAGACCCTCAAGCAGGCCCAGCAGGAACTGGAGAAGGCCGAGCGCTCGCGCCTGGAGCAGCTGAAGTCGCGCCTGGAAAAGGCTATCGATTCCAATCCGACCCTGAAGCAGTTCAAGAACCAGCTGTTGATCGACATCACCTCGGAAGGCCTGCGCATCCAGATTGTGGACGAGAAGAACCGTCCCATGTTCGCCCTGGCCAGCGCCCAGTTGCAGCCCTATACCAAGGAAATCCTGCACGAGATCGGACGCACCCTGAACGATGTCCCCAACAAGATCAGTCTGTCCGGACATACCGATGCGACACCGTATTCCCGTGGCGAGAAGGGCTACAGCAACTGGGAACTGTCGGCCGACCGCGCCAATGCATCGCGCCGCGAGCTGATCACCGGAGGCATGGATGAATCCAAGGTGCTGCGGGTGGTGGGCCTGTCCTCGGCGGTGCTGCTGGACAAGGAAGATCCGTTCAACCCCATCAACCGTCGTATCAGCATCATCGTCATGAACAAGAAGGCCGAGGAACTGGTCGAGAAGGATAGTGGCTCGCTGAACGTGCCCACCGACGCCAGCGACGACGACATTCAGCAGGGTTTGACCGCGCCGCCCAAGAATTGAGGCGGGCGTGACGGGCAGGGATTTGCCATTGAAGCAGAAGTGTTCCAACTGAACAGGGGAAGAGAGCTGGATATGCCGACCAAGACCATGCTGCAGGAGCTCAAGCGCTTGTTGCTCGATACTGCCAGCGGCGGCAGCCGCCAATTGACGGAAGTGGAGTCGGACCTGGTCCAGACCAACATCCTCCTGGGCGAAGCCATCGGCAAGCTGGGTACCAGCTTCATGGAGCTGCACCGTTCAGTGCAGGCCCAGCAGACTATCCTCGAGGGGCTGATGAATGGCACGGGCGAGTTCGACAGCGAGAGCATCGAACAGCTCAAGGCCACCCAGGCGCAGGTCAGCCACCATGTGAACGCGGCGGTCACCGGTCTGCAGTTCCAGGACATGACCAGCCAGCTGCTGGAGCGTATCGTGCGGCGCGTGATCGGCCTGCGTGAAGCGCTGGGCGTGTTGAGCGCCAACAGTTTCGAGATCGTGCCGGAACAGGGGCAGACCGACGAGGAACTCAGGGAGCTGCTGGCCAGCACCGTGCAGGCGATGGAGGAGCGGCTGACCGTGCTCGACACCGGGCTGTGGAAAGCGGTGCGCCAGACACGCATGGAAAGTGGCGATATCGAGTTGTTCTAAGCCTTTGCGGGCTGAGTGGGTCAAGATTGAACTAGGTCATTCCGGCCGGGGACAGGGCAATAGGTCGGAGGCCGGAGCTGCGGCATAATGCACATGCGCATGAGCCTTATTGAAGAAACAGGGAGTAACGATGTCCAAAACGATTCTCGCAGTAGATGATTCCGGGTCACTGCGCCAGATGGTGGTATTCAGTCTGAAGGCTGCGGGTTACAACGTGACCGAAGCGGTTGACGGCGTGGACGCGCTGGAAAAGGCCAAGACGCATACCTTCGACCTGGTCCTGACCGACCAGAACATGCCGCGCATGGATGGCCTGACCTTGATCCGCTCACTGCGCGAGCTGACCAGCTATGCGCGGGTGCCGATCCTGATGCTGACCACCGAGTTCAGTGACGAGATGAAGGCCAAGGGCAAGGCGGCCGGCGCCAATGGCTGGCTGGTCAAGCCCTTCGACCCGCAGCGCCTGACCGAAGTGGTGCGCAAGGTGATCGGCTGATCTTGCCGGGATAACAAGAACGACACGAACCGCATCCAGCATGGAGCCCAGGCATGAGCATTGATATGAGCCAGTTTTTCCAGGTCTTTTTCGACGAGGCCGAGGAAGGGCTCGCGGAAATGGAAAAGCTGTTGTTGGCCGTCAATGTGGCCTCGCCCGATCCGGAGGACCTCAATGCGGTGTTCCGTGCCGCGCATTCCATCAAGGGCGGCTCGTCGACCTTTGGTTTGACCGATATCGCCGAAGTCACGCACGTACTGGAGTCGCTGCTGGACCGTATCCGCCAGGGCCAGATGGCCCTGACCGCGGAACATGTGGACGCCTTCCTGGCGGCCAAGGACGTATTGAAGTCCATGCTCGACGGCCACAAGCATGGTGCCGAGGTGGATCTGGATGCCGTGGGTGATGTACGCATGCTGCTGGAAGCCCTGTCGCAGGGCAAGAGCTCCAGCGCGAGCGCACCCAGGGCTGCTGCAGGACCGGCTGCGGCTGCGGCCATGGTGGGCCCCGACGGCGCCCGTCGCTATCGGCTGGAGATGCCGGTCATCGCCGACAAGGACGCCGAGGCGCTGGCCGACGAGCTGTCCATGCTGGGCAAGATTGAAAAGACCAGGTCTGCCGAAGGAAACTGGGTCTTCATTCTCGATACGGCCGAACCGATCGATGACGTGGTCGCCATCTGCGCCTTCATCGTCAATGTGGCCGATCTGAAGATCTCGCAGGCTGTGGATCCCGGCAAGACCGCAGATGAAGAGCGCGGCTATGGTTTCTTCGATAACTTCGTGACCCAGGAAGACCGCGAACGCGCCCAGGGCTACGGTTTCTTCGACAACCAGACCACCATGGAAGACAAGGAGCGCGAGCAGGGCTACGGCTTCTTCGCTCCCTTCGTGCCGCTGGACATCAGCGCCAAGAAGCCGGAGCCGGAGAGCGCCCACGCTGCCGCCGCCCATGGCACCAATGGTGCCAACGGCCATCACGACGACGCCCATCTGCATGGCGAGCATGCCTCCTCGGAAAAGAAATCCGCCAAGGGGGGCGCCGCCCAAGGACCGGAATCCTCCTCGATCCGCGTGAGCATCGAAAAGGTCGACCAACTGATCAACCTGGTCGGCGAACTGGTGATCACCCAGGCCATGATCGAGCAGCGTGTCGGCAAGCTGGATCCGATGCAGCATGAGCACCTGCTCAACAGTGTCAGCCAGTTGAGCCGCAATACCCGGGATCTGCAGGAATCGGTGATGTCGATCCGCATGATGCCCATGGACTACGTGTTTTCGCGCTTCCCGCGCATGGTGCGCGATCTGGCGCACAAGCTGGGCAAGCAGGTCGAATTCGTCACCCATGGCGCCGCGACCGAGCTGGACAAGGGCCTGATCGAACGCATCGTCGATCCGCTCACGCACCTGGTGCGCAACAGCATCGACCATGGCATCGAACTGCCGGATGCCCGCCGCAGTGCAGGCAAGGGTGAAGCCGGGGTGCTGGCGCTGTCGGCCGAGCACCAGGGCGGCAATATCATCATCGAGGTCACCGACGACGGTGGTGGTCTGAACCGCGACAAGATCCTGGCCAAGGCCAAGCAGCAGGGCATGCCAGTGACCGACAACCTGTCGGACGCCGAGGTCTGGCAGCTGATCTTCGAGCCCGGTTTCTCCACCGCCGAGCAGGTGACCGACGTGTCGGGACGTGGCGTGGGCATGGATGTGGTCAAGCGCAACATCCTGGCCATGGGCGGGGCGGTGGATATCCGCTCCAGCAAGGGCTTTGGTACCACCATCTCGATCTCGCTGCCGCTGACGCTGGCCATCCTGGACGGCATGTCGATCCGGATTGGTGAAGAAGTCTACATATTGCCGCTGGGATATGTGGTTGAATCTTTGCAGCCATTGGCGCAAGATATCAAAGAGATTTCCGGTCAGGGCCAGGTGCTGCGCGTACGCGGCGAATACCTGCCCCTGATCCCGCTTTATCAGATTTTCAACATCGAACCCTCCTTCACCGATCCCTCGCAAGGATTGGTGGTCATTCTGGAGTCAGACGGAAAGAAGGCAGCACTTTTCGTGGATGACCTGATCGGACAACAGCAGATCGTTGTCAAGAATCTGGAATCCAACTATCGGAAGGTCGCCGGCATTTCCGGAGCAACCATTCTGGGCGACGGCGGCGTCGCCCTGATTGTCGATGTGGCAGCCTTGCTGCGATCCAGCCGCCAACTGAACGACGAATCTGTATTTTCCTGATATTTAAAGGGCCACAACATGTCTGACACTGCAACCAAGAATCTTTCCGGCTTCGGCGAAAAAACCGACAGCAATGGAAACGAGTTTCTTGCCTTCACCCTGGGTAAGGAAGAATACGGCATCGATATTCTGAAGGTTCAGGAAATTCGCGGCTACGAAGCCGTGACCCGTATCGCCAACTCGCCTGATTTCATCAAGGGCGTGGTCAACCTGCGCGGCATCATCGTCCCCATCGTCGATATGCGCATCAAGTTCCAGCTGGGCGAGCCGACCTACGACCAGTTCACCGTGGTGATCATCCTCAACATCGGTGGTCGTGTGGTGGGTATGGTGGTCGACAGCGTCTCCGACGTGATCACCCTGACCCAGGAACAGATCAAGCCGGCCCCGGAAATGGGCACCACCTTTGACTCCGATTATCTGATCGGTCTGGGTACCCTGGAACAGCGCATGCTGATCCTGGTGGATATCGACAAGCTGATGTCCAGCGCCGAAATGGGCCTGATCGAGAAGCTGGCTGCCTGATCGCCCTCAGGTCTGTCAGGAAGCTAAGGGATCCGGAGGAGACGCAGTCCGGATCTGACGTTTTTCGTCGTTCGGTACCGCAGGAAAAGCGGGCAGGCTAGCCCGATACAGAAGAGAAAAAGGCATCCGCCGTGTGGTGGATGCCTTTTTTATTGCGCGCTCCCAATGCCGCCAGGCAAGGTACGGCGTGGCGCCTCCCGCGGACTACGCGGCAGGCCGCACAGCCCGATGGTGCGTCAATGGAAGTGTTCGACCGGAGGCGGGGTATCTTCCGGCATCTCGGCATGCACCAGTTCACCCTCGCGATCGGGGAACAGGGGCGCACCGCAGTCATCGCAGAATTCCATCGTGAAACGCTCGCTGTGATGCTTGATCTGGACGATGCCGCATTCGCGCAGGGTGGCCAGGATCTGCTGCAGCGGACTAGCCGGGAGTCCTTCCAGCAGGCCGGCGCCGCCGGGGATCATCATGGGCAGGTCTTCGCCGCTTTCCTGTTCGTACAGCGGCCACACGGTACCGTAGACCACGGTGGGGTCGTTGCCGATGGAAAAGCCGATGCGGTATTCGTCGATCTGGCCGTTGATGTCTTCGGAAAAGCCGCCGATGCTGGCATGCAGCTCGGAGGACGCGATATCCAGCGTCTGCGTGAGGAAGTAGTCGGCGGCACGGATCGACGCCGGCCGGATATGCTTGTCGGCCTCGCGGCAGCCGAAGAAATAGGCTTGCGGCAGCAGCAGCTCGACATTGCAGCCGGGCAGCAGGCGCGTGAAGATCGGCGTGACCTGCTGCGTCCAGGCGTCGAAGGCAGCGGTCTTGTTGGCCGAGAAGTGGCTCTGCTGTTCGCTTTCCTGCCAGTGGAACAGGGCGCCACCGGCGGGCACCACCACCGCGGCGATGGCATAGCGGGTATCAGCCAGGAAGGCGGCGGTCGGCGGCTGTTCGCCGCGCAGCTGCACCGGGGCATTCTTGAGCGCGCTCTGGCCCATCTGGCGGGTCAGGGCGAACACGTCGGCGTGCATGCGCGGCAGCTGCTCGATCGAGAACAGGCTGGGTGCCAGCGCCAGGCGCGCGTCCTTGGCCAGGATGTGGGCGTGCAGGTGGGCCGCGATGGCGTTCTGCAGGTCGCCGGCAATGGGGCCCGAGGCGATGGCGAAGCGGGTCCAGGCCAGCACCGGCAGGACCAGCAGCTGGACATCGTAGTCCTGGCCGTCGTGTTCCAGCGTGGTGGCTTCGCTGCCGGCCTCGACGGCCTCGATCAGGACATCGTAGGCGTCCAGGTCGGCCTTGAAGAGGTGGTCCAGCGCGGTGTCGATCAGGCCCTGGTTGCCGGCGCGCAGGAGCTTGTTGAGCAGGGCGTCCAGGGGTTTCAGCCAGGCGCGCTCTTCGAGCCGGCTGGACGCCTGCGCGATGGCTTGCGCAAAGGTGACCAGGTGCTGGCTGTCGGCAGAGAGCTTGGAGGAGGAACGTTTGGCAGGACGACGCATGTAGGCTATCTGTAATCTGTGGAAACGAAACCGTCTATTGTAGATGATTTGGCAGCGGTATCCGTCTTCAGACTGCTGACCTGATTCCAAAGGGCAGCTTGCGGCAGCGGCAAAATAAAAAACGCCGGACGAATCCGGCGTTTCTCGTTTCTGTAGACGTGCAGACTGCATGGCAGCAGCGGCACCGGGGGGCGCCGCGCTGCCCGTCCTGCTTAGGCTGCCAGCAGTTGACGCAGCACGAACGGCAGGATGCCGCCATGCTTGTAGTAGTCCACTTCGATCGGGGTATCGATGCGCAGCAGCAGCTTGACTTCCTTGGTCTCGCCGTTCTTGTGGTGGATCACCAGGGTGGCTTCCTGTTGCGGCTTGATCTCGCCGTCCAGGCCCTTCAGGTCGAAGGTTTCGTCACCGGTGATGCCCAGCGTCTGCACGCTGTCGCTACCCAGGAACTGCAGCGGCAGCACGCCCATGCCGACCAGGTTGGAGCGGTGGATACGCTCGAAGGAACGTGCGATCACGGCCTTCACGCCCAGCAGCTGGGTGCCCTTGGCGGCCCAGTCACGGGAGGAGCCGGTGCCGTACTCTTCGCCACCGAACACCATGGTCGGGGTGCCTTCGGCCACGTACTTCATGGCGGCATCATAGATCGACATCTGTTCGCCGGTCGGCTGGTGCAGGGTGATGCCACCTTCGACGCGGGAGCCGTCTTCCTTGGCCGGGATCATCAGGTTCTTGATGCGCACGTTGGCGAAGGTGCCGCGCATCATGATCTCGTGGTTGCCGCGGCGCGAGCCGTAGGAGTTGAAGTCAGCCTTGAGCACGCCGTTGGCTTGCAGCCACTTGCCGGCCGGGCTGGATTCCTTGATCGAACCGGCCGGGGAGATGTGGTCGGTGGTGATCGAGTCGCCGAACACGCCCAGGGCGCGTGCGCCGGAGATACCGGCAGCAGCGATCTTGGGCTCTTCGCTGAAGTTCTCGAAGAACGGCGGCTCGGCGATGTAGGTCGAGGTCGGCCAGTTGTAGACTTCGCCCTTGGCGACGCCCTTGATGGCTTCCCACAGCTTGCCCGGGGCACCCTTCACGTCGGCGTAGTTTTCCTTGAAGGTCTTGGCGTTCATGGCGAACTTGAGCAGCTTTTCGATCTCTTGCGAGGTCGGCCAGATGTCGCCCAGGTAGATATCCTTGCCACCCTTGCCCTTGCCGACGGGTTCGGTCATCAGGTCGCGGGAGACATTGCCGGCGATCGCGTAGGCCACCACCAGCGGCGGCGAAGCCAGGAAGTTGGCGCGGATGTTCGGGTGGATACGGGCTTCGAAGTTGCGGTTGCCCGACAGCACGGCGGCAGCCACGACGTCGTTCTTGACGATGGCTTCGTTCATGGCTGCAGTCAGGTCACCGGCGTTGCCGATGCAAGTGGTGCAACCGTAGGCGGTCACGCCAAAGCCCAGCTTTTCCAGGTAGGGCAACAGGCCAGCCGCTTCCAGGTACTTGGTCACCACGCGCGAGCCAGGGGCCAGCGAGGTCTTGATGTGCGGAGCGACCTTCAGGCCGGCTTCGACCGCCTTCTTGGCCAACAGGCCGGCAGCCAGCAGCACGCTCGGGTTGGAGGTGTTGGTGCAAGAGGTGATGGCGGCGATCAGCACGTCACCGTTGTGCACATCCACGCCGTCGGCGTTCTTGTAGGCAGCGGTGAGGTCTTCAGCCTTCTTGTTGAAGCCGTTTTCGGAAGTCGGCTTGGTGAACAGGTCGGCGAAGGTGGACTTGACGTTGCCGATCTCGATGCGGTCTTGCGGACGCTTCGGACCTGCCAGCGAGGGAGCGACGGTACCCAGGTCCAGCGAGACTTCCTGGGTGTAGTCGATCTGGCCGGCCTTGGGCACGCCATACAGGCCCTGGGCCTTGAAGTAGGCTTCGAAGGCGTCGATCTCGGCCTTGGTACGGCCGGTGCCCTTGAAGTAGTCGATGGTGGCATCGTCAACCGGGAAGAAGCCCATGGTGGCGCCGTATTCCGGAGCCATGTTGGCGATGGTGGCGCGGTCGGTCAGCGACAGCGATTCGGTGCCTTCGCCGAAGAATTCGACGAACTTGCCCACGACCTTGGTCTGGCGCAGCAGTTCGGTGATGGTCAGCACCAGGTCGGTGGCGGTGACGCCTTCGCGCAGGGCGCCGGTCAGGTTCACGCCGACCACGTCCGGGGTCAGGAAATAGACCGGCTGGCCCAGCATGCCGGCTTCGGCTTCGATGCCGCCCACGCCCCAGCCGACCACGCCGATGCCGTTGATCATGGTGGTGTGGGAGTCGGTGCCGACCAGGGTGTCAGGGTAGTAGACGCCGGTCTTGTTGTGCACACCGCGTGCCAGGTACTCCAGGTTGACCTGGTGGACGATGCCGAAGCCCGGGGGCACCACGCCGAAGGTGTCGAAGGCTTGCATGCCCCACTTCATGAACTGGTAGCGCTCGTTGTTGCGCGAGAATTCCAGCTTCATGTTCAGGTCCAGCGCCTTCTTCTCGCGGAAGTGGTCGATCTGCACCGAGTGGTCCACCACCAGGTCCACCGGGACCAGCGGTTCGATGTTCTTGGGGTTCTTGCCCAGCTTGCTGGCGACATTGCGCATGGCGGCCAGGTCGGCCAGCAGCGGCACGCCGGTGAAGTCCTGCAGCACCACGCGGGCGACCACGAAGGGGATCTCATCCACGCGGGCAGCCTTGGCACCCCAGTTGGCCAGTTGCTTGACGTGTTCTTCGGTGACCTTCTGGCCATCGCAGTTACGCAGCACCGATTCCAGCACGATACGGATGGACACCGGCAGGCGGGAGATATTCACGCCCAGCGACTTTTGCAGGGCGGGCAGGGAGTAGAACTTGCCCTTCTTGGAATCGGAAATCTTGAATTCCTTCAGGGTGTTCAATGTGTTGCGAGACATGGCCTCTTCTCCTTAATTTGGCAATTTAGTGATGCTAGCTAGTCGAATCCGGTTTGCGCTGCAATGGTGAACTGCGGGGTGCTGCCTGATTCTGTGATTCTCTGTTTCTCGGGTACGGCTGGGGTCTGGTCCGGGAAGCGCGGCTTCCCGTGTCAGTTCTGCTGGGGCGCTGCGGCAACGGTGGGGGTCGCTGCCGGTGCGGCGGCGGCCTTCATCTGCTCGGCGTTCTTGCATTCGTTGGCCAGCTGCTGACCCTTCTTGGAGTCCAGCAACAGACCCTTGGCGGGGATACCGATCCAGACCAGGCCCATCTTGCGGTTTTCGAAGCGGTTGGCGCCGGTGGTGGTTTCCACGCGGGTCAGGCGGTGGATGCGCTTGTCCCAGCGGATGGCGATGTGCTTGTCGTCGGCTTCGTTCTTCCAGATGGTCAGCTTGTGGCCCATTTCGCACTGGAAGTCGGCCGACAGGGTGCCGCCCAGTTCGGGTTCGCTGTCGTCATCCTCGGCGTCCGAGGAGAAGGGCATCTTGGCGGCCGGCGCGGCGGCGGCAGCAGCGGCAGCAGCCTTCTTCGCCGGGGCCTTCTTGACCACCTTCTTCTTGGCAGCGGGCTTGGCGGCAGTGGCGGTCTCGGCCTGTGCCGGAGTGATGCCGGCGGTGGCGAACAGGGCGCCCAGCAGGGCGATCAGGGTCAGGTGCTTTTTCATGTGCGGTGATCGAACGTTCTTTTTACTGCGTGGTTGAGGGGGAGTCGCCAGCGGCGAACCAGACTAGGGTTTCCGGCGGCAGCGCCACGCCAGTGGCGTGGGCGCGTTGCAGGATACTCCAGTAATAGCGATAACTGGCCCGATCGTGCAGGTTGCCCAGGTGCTGGATCGGGCCCCATTGCACCGACTGCGCCTTGAGCAAGATCTGTGCCGCCAGTTCGGCCTCCTCGGTGGAGGGCGACATGGCCTGCACGATGGGACGGATCTGGTCCGGATGGATGCTCCACATCCGGGTATAGCCAAATTCCTGTGCCGCGCGGCGCGCATCATCGGCCACGGCGGCGGGATTCTTGATGTCGGTGGTCACGTTATGCGACGGCACCTTGCCGTGCGCATGGCAGGCGGCGGCAATCTCCAGCTTGGCGCGGCGCACCAGCGGGTGGTCGAACTGCCCGGGGGAGCGCATGGCGCTGCCGGGGATGGCACCGTAGTGCGCCGAGACGAAATCCATGACCCCGAACGACAACGACTGGACCTGGGGCAGGGCGGCGATGCGTGCGGCATCGGCCAGCGCGCCGTGGGTCTCGATCAACACCTGCACCGGCAGTTGCGCACGGCCAGCGCCAGCGGTCACGCGGTTGATGCTCTCCAGCGCGCGCAGCACGTCGGCAATGCCTTCCGGCTTGGGCAGCATCACGTAGGCCAGCTCGCGCGCAGCGGCGCCGCAGATGATGGCCACATCCTGCTCGAAATGCGCATGGCCCACGTCATGCAGGCGCGCGCCGATGCGGCGGTGGACATTGTCGGGGCCGGCGATGAGCGAGGCGACCAGCTCGGCGTGCGCGGCTTCATTGCCGGCGGCGGCGCCGTCTTCGCAGTCGAAGGTGATGTCGAACCGGGGACCGAGTTCCTGCTGCAGGGCCATCGACTTGCGCATCAGCTTTTCGGAGCCGGCGTAGTGATCGCACACCGGGAGCGAAACCGGCTGCTGGGCACCTGGGAACAAGACCTGGGAAGGATGCATTGCTGCGAATGGGACTGGGGTAAGGTTGTCGGATCGATCGGTATTGCGATATTGCGGGTACTGCTGGTATTGCCGGTATTGCAGGAAGACGACGGGCGCGGCGATTGAAGACCGCCGCGCCCAGGTCAATTAGCCGACCAGATGCTTCACGCCTTCACGCTCTTCCAACAGCTCCTTGAGGGTGATGTTGATGCGCTCTTGCGAGAACTCGTCGATCTCCAGACCCTGGACGATCTTGTACTCGCCGTTTTCGGTGGTCACCGGGAAGCCGAACATGGTGCCTTCGGGGATGCCGTAGGAACCGTCCGAGGGGATACCCATGGTGGTCCACTTGCCGTTGGTGCCCAGCACCCAGTCACGCACGTGGTCGATGGCCGCGTTGGCTGCCGACGCTGCCGAGGACAGGCCGCGGGCTTCGATGATGGCCGCGCCGCGCTTGCCGACGGTGGGCAGGAACACGTTCTTGTTCCATTCCTGGTCGTTGATGGTGTCCTTGATGGAGGCGCCATCGGCGGTGGCGAAACGGTAGTCGGCGTACATGGTGGGCGAGTGGTTGCCCCAGACGCACAGCTTTTCGATGGCCGAGACCGGCTTGCCGATCTTGGCTGCCACTTGCGACAGGGCGCGGTTGTGGTCCAGGCGCAGCATGGCGGTGAAGTTCTTGGCCGGCAGGTTCGGTGCCGACTTCATGGCGATGTAGGCGTTGGTGTTGGCCGGGTTGCCGACCACCAGGACCTTGACGTCACGCGAAGCGACGGCATCCAGTGCCTTGCCCTGCACGGTGAAGATCTGGGCGTTGGCTTCCAGCAGGTCCTTGCGCTCCATGCCGGGACCACGGGGACGGGCGCCCACCAGCAGGGCGATGTCGGCATCCTTGAAGGCGGTCATCGGATCGCTGTGAGCGGTCACGCCAGCCAGCAGCGGGAAGGCACAGTCATCGATTTCCATGATGACGCCCTTCAACGCCTTCTGTGCCTTCTCATCGGGGATTTCCAGCAGTTGCAGGATGACCGGCTGGTCTTTGCCCAGCAGGTCGCCGTTGGCGATGCGGAACAGCAGGGAGTAACCGATCTGACCGGCGGCGCCGGTGACGGCAACACGCTTGGGGGCTTTAGCCATGTTGAATCTCCAAAAGAGGTGATGAAAAAAAGCGTTCAGACTGCATGAAGCGCACGTTGCGGTCGCGTCGCGGAGAGCGCGGCAGGGCCGTCTGCGGTTGCTTCTGGTTTGCGCAGGAAATTGCGCGACTTCCTCGAATTCTTGTTAGGCCGCCATGATACCGTCGAAAACGCAGCGAGTCAGTTGCTTTCGGATCGGGCTCTGCCGACAAATCAAAAACCTGTCAGACTTGTGTTCTGCCTGCATGAAAACGCTGCCTTCGATGCGCCTGGATGAGAGCGATTCTCGTTAGCGCCCTCCGGCCTGTAAATCGCACCCGGTCTGCCTTGCAGGTCTTCAGGTTGCTCGCGAGTGTAGGCCTGCGAAAGAGCGCTGTCAATCAATATCTTATGTCTTATATAAGACATATTATTGCCTAGTTTTTGCTGGACGCCGGAAGGGATTTTGTGGTGAAATTCGAGGTTATGAGCTCGATCCTGCCCAATTCGAACAACGCCGACGCGCATGCCGCGGGGGCGGGTGCTGCCAGTCCTGCGCCTACCTTCAGTCCGTTGTACCAGCAGATCAAGGCGCTCATCATGCAGCGCCTGGAAGCCGGTGAGTGGAAGCCCGGCGAGCTCATTCCCAGCGAAGTGGAGCTGGGCAACCGATTCAAGGTCAGTCAAGGCACGGTGCGCAAGGCCATCGACGAACTGGCGGCCGAAAACCTGGTGGTGCGCCGCCAGGGTAAAGGGACCTTCGTTGCCACCCATCATGAGACCCAGGCGCAGTTCCGCTTCCTGCGGTTGATGGCCGACAGCGACGAGCCGCAGCGTCCCGAGAACAAGATCATCGAAGTCAAGCGCGTGCGCGCATCGGCCGAAGTGGCCCGTCAGCTCGACATGAAGTCGGGCGACTCCGTCATTTTCATTCGCCGGGTAAAATCGTTCAATGGCGTTCCCATCATCCTCGAAGACATCTGGCTGCCCGGCGCCATCTTCAAGGGGCTGACGGCCGAACGCCTGGTGGAATACCGCGGGCCGCTGTATGGCCTGTTCGAGTCGGAGTTCGGCACGCGCATGATCCGTGCCGAAGAGCGCATCCGTGCCGTCGGGGCGGATACGGATGCGGCAGAGTTTCTGGGCGTGGCGCCCCAAACGCCGTTGCTGAGTGTGGAGCGGGCTTCATTTACCTATGGCGACAAGCCGGTGGAAATGCGGCGCGGGCTGTACCTGACGACGAATCATCATTACCAAAGCGAGTTGAGCTGAGCGGACGACGCGGTGTTGTCCCGGGCCGGTGGCAAGCGCCCGTACAGCGCGGAGGGCCGGGCGCGACGCCCGGTCGGCATGCTGCGAAGCGCAATAAAAGTTGATGGTGATTTAGAAAATCGGCGAAAATTGCATATTGTTTTAAACTGAGGAGAACCTTGTATGTCTGAAGCCGCTAAACCACAACGGCCGCAATTTCGTAACATACACCTAACCCAAATTGCCGGTTACCGCATGCCTCTGGCTGCCATCGTCTCGATCATGCACCGCATCAGCGGTCTGTTCCTGTTCCTGATGCTGCCTTTCATCCTGTACCTCCTGGACAGCAGCCTGCTCTCCGAAGGTACCTTCGACTACCTCAAGGGCTTCACCTCGGGCTGGTTCGTCAAGCTGGTCATCCTGGCCCTGTCCTGGGCCTACCTCCATCACTTCTGCGCCGGCATCCGCCACCTGATCATGGACAACCACATCGGTCTGGACAAGGACAGCGCACGCAAGTCCTCGGCAACTGTCCTGGTGATCAGCATCGCGCTGATGATCCTGGTCGCATTGAAACTGTTCGGAGCTTTCTGAAAATGGCTGATAACAACATCGGACCCAAGCGCCTGGTCGTCGGCGCCCACTATGGCCTGCGTGACTGGCTGGCGCAACGCGCCACCGCCGTCGTGATGGCCGTCTACACCGTGATCCTGCTGGTGTGCTTCTTCACCTCGACCAACTTCAGCTACCAGGGCTGGGCGGCGCTGTTCTCGCATCAATGGTTCAAGGTCGCCACCTTTGCCGTGTTCATGGCGCTGTTCTTCCACGCCTGGATCGGCGTGCGTGATGCGCTCATGGACTACGTCAAGCCGGTCGGCATTCGCCTGGTCCTGCAAGTTGCCACCATCCTGTGGCTGATCGGTTGCGCTGGCTATGCTGCGCAGATTCTCTGGAGAAACTAATCGTGGCTGCAATCAAATCCGCCATCACTACCCGCCGCTTTGACGCGGTCATCGTCGGCGCCGGTGGCTCCGGCATGCGCGCCTCGCTGCAACTGGCCGAAGCCGGCCTGAACGTCGCTGTCCTGTCCAAGGTCTTCCCGACCCGCTCGCACACCGTGGCTGCCCAGGGCGGCATCGGCGCTTCGCTGGGCAACATGTCGGAAGACAACTGGTACTGGCACATGTTCGACACCGTCAAGGGTTCGGACTACCTGGGTGACCAGGACGCCATCGAATTCATGTGCCGCGAAGCACCGAAGGCCGTCTACGAGCTGGAACACTTCGGCATGCCCTTCGACCGCAACCCGGATGGCACCATCTATCAGCGTCCGTTCGGCGGCCACACCGCCAACCTGGGTGAAAAGCCGGTGCAGCGCGCCTGTGCTGCGGCCGACCGTACCGGTCACGCACTGCTGCACACCCTGTACCAGCGCAACGTGCGCGCCAAGACCCACTTCTTCGTCGAGTGGATGGCGCTGGACGTGATCCGCAACGAAGAGGGCGACGTCCTCGGCGTGGTGGCACTGGAAATGGAAACCGGCGAAATCATGATGCTGCACGCCAAGACCACCCTGTTCGCCACCGGCGGCGCGGGTCGTATCTGGGCTGCATCGACCAATGCCTTCATCAACACCGGCGACGGCATGGGCATGGCGGCACGCGCCGGCCTGCCGCTGCAGGACATGGAGTTCTGGCAGTTCCACCCGACCGGCGTGGCCGGGGCGGGCGTGCTGATCACCGAGGGTGTGCGCGGCGAAGGCGGTATCCTGATCAACAGCAACGGCGAACGCTTCATGGAGCGCTATGCGCCGACCCTGAAGGACCTGGCGCCGCGTGACTTCGTCTCGCGTTCGATGGACCAGGAAATCAAGGAAGGTCGCGGCGTCGGTCCCCACAAGGATCACGTGCTGCTGGACCTGCGTCACATCGGCGCCGATACCATCAAGAAGCGTCTGCCCTCGATCCTGGAAATCGCCCACAAGTTCGCCAACGTCGATGCGACCAAGGAACCGATTCCTGTCGTGCCGACCATCCACTACCAGATGGGTGGCATCCCCACCAACATCAACGGTCAGGTGGTCGCGCCCAAGGGCGGTTCGATGAAGGAAGTGGTGCAGGGCATGTACGCCATCGGCGAATGTGCCTGCGTGTCGGTGCACGGCGCCAACCGCCTGGGGACCAACTCGCTGCTGGACCTGGTGGTCTTCGGCCGCGCTGCCGGTAACCACATCGTCAACAGCCGCCTGCAGGACCAGAGCCACAAGCCGATCCCGGCCGGTGCCCTGGACCGTTCGCTGGAACGCATCGCCCATCTGGAAAACAGCACCGGTTCCGAACGTGTGCAGGACGTCGCCAACGACATCCGCGCCACCATGCAGAAGTACTGCGGCGTGTTCCGTACCGATGCCCTGTTGAAGGAAGGCTATCAGAAGATCATGGAACTGGACGAGCGTCGCAAGCACGTCTCCTTCAAGGACAAGTCCAAGGTCTTCAACACCGCCCGCGTGGAAGCGCTGGAGCTGGACAACCTGATCGAAACCGCCAAGGCCACCATCACCTCGGCCGAAGCCCGCAAGGAATCGCGCGGCGCCCACGCGCAAAGCGACCACGAGCAGCGCGACGACGTGAACTGGCTCAAGCACACGCTGTGGTTCTCCGAGGGGAATCGTCTCGACTACAAGCCGGTCAACCTGCAGCCGCTGACCGTCGAGACCTTCAAACCTAAAGCACGTACTTTCTAAGAGGTCGCAACATGACTCGCACCCTGAAATTCAAGATCTATCGTTACGATCCGGACAAGGACGACAAGCCGTACATGCAAGACCTGACGGTGGAACTCAAGCCCACCGACAAGATGCTGCTGGATGCCTTGCAGCGCATCAAGTCCGACGTCGACGATTCCCTGGCGCTGCGTCGCTCCTGCCGCGAAGGCGTGTGCGGCTCCGACGCCATGAACATCAACGGCAAGAACGGTCTGGCCTGCATCACCAACCTGAACGAGCTGACCGAGCCCATCGTTCTGAAGCCGCTGCCCGGCCTGCCGGTGATCCGCGACCTGATCGTGGACATGACCAACTTCTTCAAGCAGTACGATTCGATCAAGCCCTACCTGATCAACGACAGCATCCCGCCCGAGAAGGAGCGTCTGCAGTCGCCCGAGCAGCGTGAAGAGCTCGATGGCGTGTACGAGTGCATCCTGTGCGCCTGCTGCTCGACCTCCTGCCCGTCGTTCTGGTGGAACCCGGACAAGTTCGTCGGCCCGGCCGGCCTGCTGCAAGCCTACCGCTTCATCGCCGACAGCCGCGACGAAGCCACCGGCGCGCGTCTGGACAACCTGGAAGATCCGTACCGCCTGTTCCGTTGCCGTTCGATCATGAACTGCGTCGATGTCTGCCCCAAGGGTCTGAACCCCAACAAGGCCATCGGCAAGATCAAGGAATTGATGGTCCGTCGTTCGGTGTAAGCCGAATGGGTGTGATGCCTGCCAGAGCCGCCGTGCATGGCGGGCTGCAGCGAGGGGAAGCAGGGCTGGAAGCGGCTTCCCCGACCGGTTCCTTCAGGGTTGGTCCGGTTGAAGTGAATGGAAAGACAAGAAATGAGCGAGTTCATGACTGAACAGCGTCATCAGGATGATCCGGCCAAGCGAGCAAGACTGCGCTGGCGCGCGCGCCGCGGGCTGCTGGAGAACGACCTGATCCTGACGCGCTATCTGGATGCCAACGAGGCACAGATGAGCGACGACGAGGTCGATGCCTTCTCGCGCCTGATGGACCTGACCGACAACGACCTGATGGACCTGCTGCTGGCCCGCAAGGAGCCGGAAGCGGCGGTTGATCTGCCCCAAGTGCATGCGTTGCTGAAGAAACTGCGTACTGCCTGACTGTTGCACGAATATTGCGCCTGGCCACAAGCCAGACCGATTTTGCTCGATCGCGGCCTGTTCCAACTCGCCACCCGGCGCATCCGAACCATGATGCCGCCCGGCTTGCGGTCGCGGCTTTTGATTAACGGTTTCACCATCCCAGCAAAAGGAAAAGCTATGTCCAATACCGATATCAAAGCTACCCTGTCGTTCTCCGACGGGTCTCCGTCCGTAGATTTTCCTATCTACAAGGGCAGCATCGGTCCTGATGTGATCGATATCCGCAAGCTGTACGGCGCCACCGGCAAGTTCACCTACGACCCCGGCTTCATGTCGACGGCGTCCTGCAACTCCTCCATCACCTACATCGATGGCGACAAGGGCGAGCTGCTGTACCGTGGCTATCCGATCGAACAGCTGGCGGTGAACTGCGACTTCCTGGAATCCTGCTACCTGCTGCTGCACGGCGAGCTGCCCACTGCCGACCAGAAGGCCGAGTTCGTCACCACCGTGACCCAGCACACCATGGTCCACGAGCAGATGAACTTCTTCTTCCGTGGTTTCCGTCGCGATGCTCACCCGATGGCCGTACTGACCGGCTCGGTCGGCGCGCTGTCGGCCTTCTACCACGACTCGCTGGACATCTCCAATCCGAATCACCGCGAAGTGTCGGCCATCCGCATGATCGCCAAGCTGCCGACCCTGGTGGCCATGGCCTACAAGTACAGCATCGGCCAGCCCTTCGTGTACCCGCGCAACGACCTGTCGTACACCGCCAACTTCATGCGCATGATGTTCGCCAACCCGTGCGAAGAGTACAAGGTCAATGAAGTGCTGGTGCGCGCGCTGGACCGCATCCTGATCCTGCACGCCGACCACGAACAGAACGCCTCGACCTCGACCGTGCGTCTGGCCGGCTCCTCCGGCGCCAACCCGTTCGCATGTATCGCCGCCGGCATCGCCTGCCTGTGGGGTCCTGCCCACGGCGGTGCCAACGAAGCCGCACTGAACATGCTGGAACAGATCGGCTCGGTCGAAAACATCCCCGAGTTCATCAAGCAGGTGAAGGACAAGAACTCCGGCGTCAAGCTGATGGGCTTCGGTCACCGCGTCTACAAGAACTACGACCCGCGTGCCAAGCTGATGCGCGAAACCTGCTACGAAGTCCTGAACGAACTGGGCCTGCACGACGACCCGCTGTTCAAGCTGGCCATGGAGCTGGAAAAGATCGCCCTGGAAGACGACTACTTCGTTTCCCGCAAGCTGTATCCGAACGTCGACTTCTACTCGGGCATCGTGCAGCGCGCCCTGGGCATCCCGACCTCGATGTTCACCTGCATCTTCGCCATGGCCCGTACCATCGGCTGGATCGCCCAGTGGAACGAAATGATCTCGGACCCGGAACAGAAGATCGGTCGTCCCCGTCAGCTGTTCGTTGGCTCGCCGCGTCGCGACGTGCCGCCGATCGACAAGCGCTGATCGGTCTGCCAGCTGTCGCTTGTTGTCTGCTCGTTGTCGGGCAGACAACAGGTGGTGCAAGAGACATCATCCCGTCCCCCGGGAGTCGATGGGGGAGGGTGGGAAGCCCGTGCGACAAGGCTTTGCGGTCCAGCGTTGGTTGCCGGAAACGCCCGTTGCTTCTGGTTTCAAATAAAAAAGCGAATCCCTTAGGATTCGCTTTTTTATTTGATATTAGGAGATATAATTCCGATGCGCTGACTGGATGACGTACAGAAGTTCAGGTAGACAAGGTCCTTCCCCACAACTTGATGCAATCCGCTAACCGGTCAGGCCGTGTCGCGGAAGGTGTAGAAACCCGCTAATCTCGCGAAGCGCGAAGAAAGGTGAGCAAATGACAAAGCTCTACGAGCAATACAACATCAACTCCTACCTGTTCGGTGGGAATGCTCCGTACATCGAAGAACTGTACGAAGCCTACCTGAACAATCCTGGCTCTGTCCCCGATAACTGGCGTGCTTATTTCGACGCCGTGCAACACGTCCCCGCCACCGACGGCTCCACCCGTCCCGATGTGGCCCACGCTCCGGTGATCGCATCCTTCGCCGAACGTGCCAAGCAAGGCCCCATCCGCACCGTCATCGCATCCGCCGACTCCGACATGGGTCGCAAGCGCGTCGCTGTCACCCAGCTGATCGCCGGCTACCGTGACCTCGGCTCCCGTTTCGCCAACCTGGACCCGCTGCAACGCCAGGAACGCCCCAACATCCCCGAACTCGATCCCTCCTTCTACGGCTTCACCGATGCCGACATGGACATCGTGTTCAACATCAACAACACCTACTTCGGCCCGGAAACCGCGTCCCTGCGTGACCTGCTGCAGATGCTGCGCGACACCTACACGCGCTCCATCGGCGCCGAGTTCACCTACATCTCGGACATGGCCGAAGTGCGCTGGCTGGAAGAGCGCCTGGAGCCGACCCGTGCCCTGCCCAGCTTCTCTTCGGACAAGAAGAAGCACATCCTGGAGCGCCTGACCGCTGCCGAAGGCCTGGAGCGTTACCTCCACACCAAGTACGTCGGCCAGAAGCGCTTCTCGCTGGAAGGCGGCGAATCCTTCATCGCCTCCCTGGATGAAACCATCCAGCGCGCCGGTGAAAAGGGCGTGCAGGAAATCGTGATCGGCATGGCCCACCGCGGTCGCCTGAACGTGTTGGTCAACATCCTGGGCAAGACCCCGCAGGAACTGTTCTCCGAGTTCGAAGGCCGTCACGCCGACGACCTGCCGGCCGGTGACGTCAAGTACCACCAGGGCTTCTCCTCCGACGTCTCCACCCCGGGCGGCCCGGTCCACCTGTCGCTGGCCTTCAACCCCTCCCACCTGGAAATCGTCAATCCGGTGGTCGAAGGTTCGGTCAAGGCCCGTATGGATCGCCGCGGCGACAAGGATGGTTCGCAAGTG
Source organism: Herbaspirillum sp. BH-1 (assembly GCF_002870055.1). NCBI lineage: Bacteria > Pseudomonadati > Pseudomonadota > Betaproteobacteria > Burkholderiales > Oxalobacteraceae > Herbaspirillum > Herbaspirillum sp. BH-1. Next base: position 60,588 of record NZ_PKOI01000003.1, read on the forward strand.
CTGCCGATCCTGGTGCACGGTGATGCCGCCTTCGCCGGCCAGGGCGTGGTGATGGAAACCCTGAACCTGGCCCAGACCCGTGGCTATGGCACCGGTGGTACCGTCCACATCGTCATCAACAACCAGATCGGCTTCACCACCTCCGACCCGCGCGACTCCCGTTCGACGCTGTACTGCTCGGATGTGGTCAAGATGATCGAAGCCCCGGTGCTGCACGTCAACGGCGATGATCCGGAAGCCGTCGTGTTCGCCACCCAGATCGCTGTCGACTACCGCATGAAGTTCAAGAAGGACATCGTGGTCGACATCATCTGCTTCCGCAAGCTGGGCCACAACGAGCAAGATACGCCTGCTCTGACCCAGCCGCTGATGTACAAGAAGATCGCCCAGCACCCGGGTACCCGCAAGCTGTACGCCGACAAGCTGGTTACCCAGCAGACCATTCCCGCCGATGGTGGCGAAGAGCTGGTCAAGGCCTATCGCGCCGCGATGGACGCCGGCAAGCACGCCATCGACCCGGTGCTGACCAACTTCAAGAGCAAGTACGCCGTCGACTGGCTGCCGTTCCTGAACCGCAAGTGGACCGACGCCGCCGAGACCGCCGTGCCGATGGCCGAGCTGAAGCGCCTGGCCGCCAAGATCACTACCGTCCCTGAAGGCTTCAAGGTGCACTCGCTGGTCGAGAAGGTCTTGAACGACCGCGCTACCATGGGTCGTGGCGAAATGAACCTGGACTGGGGCATGGGTGAGCACCTGGCCTACGCCAGCCTGGTTTCCTCCGGCTATGCCGTGCGCCTGACCGGTCAGGATGCCGGCCGTGGCACCTTCACTCACCGTCACGCCGTGCTGCACGACCAGAACCGCGAGCGTTGGGATGCCGGTACCTTCATCCCGCTGCAGAACGTGGCTGAAAACCAGTCCACCTTCACCGTGATCGACTCGGTGCTGTCCGAAGAGGCCGTGCTGGCCTTCGAATACGGTTACTCGACCGCTGAACCGAACACCCTGACCATCTGGGAAGCCCAGTTCGGCGACTTCGCCAACGGCGCCCAGGTCGTCATGGACCAGTTCATCAGCTCCGGCGAAGTGAAGTGGGGCCGTGCCTCGGGTCTGGTGCAGATGCTGCCCCACGGCTACGAAGGCCAGGGTCCGGAACACTCCTCGGCACGTATCGAGCGTTACCTCCAGCTGTGTGCCGACAACAACATGCAGGTCGTGCAGCCCACCACCGCTGCGCAGATCTTCCACCTGCTGCGTCGCCAGATGATCCGTCTGTTCCGCAAGCCGCTGATCATCATGACGCCGAAGTCGCTGCTGCGTAACAAGGATGCCGGTTCGCCCCTGTCCGACCTGGCCAAGGGTTCGTTCCAGACCGTGATCCCGGAAGTCGATGAAACCATCGACGCCAAGAAGGTCAAGCGCATCGTCGCCTGCTCGGGTAAGGTGTACTACGACCTGGTCAACGCCCGCAAGGAACGTGGTCAGACCGATACCGCCATCATCCGCGTCGAACAGCTGTATCCGTTCCCGCACAAGGCGTTCGCGGCTGCACTGAAGCAGTTCCCGAACTTCAACGAACTGGTGTGGGCGCAGGACGAGCCGCAGAATCAGGGCGCATGGCTGCAGATCCAGCACAACATCTTCGAGAATCTCTCCGAAGGTCAGAAGCTGGCCTATGCAGGCCGCCCGGCCAGCGCCTCGCCGGCTGTCGGTTACTACGACAAGCACTACGCACAGCAAAAGGCGCTGATCGAAACCGCCTTCGCCAAGCTCAAGGGCTTTGTCCTGACCAAGTAAGCATTGTTGCGAACGGGGCGTACTGCGAGGGCAGTACGTCCCTGTTTCCATAAAAACGAATCACCCGAAAATCGGAGAACCCTAATGGCTCAAATCGAAGTAAAAGTCCCGCAGTTGTCGGAATCCGTCGCAGAAGCGACCCTGTTGCAATGGCACAAGAAGGTCGGCGAACCTGTCGCCCGTGACGAAAACCTGATCGACATCGAGACCGACAAGGTCGTCCTGGAACTGCCCTCGCCGGACGCCGGCGTCATCACCCAGATCATCAAGGCTGACGGCGCTACCGTCGTGGCCGGCGAAGTGATCGCCATCCTCGACACCGACGCTTCCGCACAAGTGGCCCCGACCGAAGTCAAGGCTGCTCCTGCTCCGCAATCGACCAACGAACCGACCCCGGTGGCTGCTCCCGAGCTGGCTTCCAAGGGCGATGTCGCCATGCCCGCCGCCGCCAAGCTGCTGGCCGACAACAACCTGTCGACCTCGCAAGTCACCGGTACCGGCAAGGATGGCCGCGTGACCAAGGGCGACGTCCTGGGCGCACTGTCGGCGCCTGCTGCTGCTCCCGCCGCTGCCGCCAAGCCGGCCCTGGCTGCCGTGGCCGCACCGGTCAAGGCTGGTCTGGAAAGCCGTCCGGAACAACGCGTGCCGATGAGCCGCCTGCGTGCCCGTGTGGCAGAGCGTCTGGTGCAGTCGCAATCCACCAACGCCATCCTGACCACCTTCAACGAAATCAACATGCAGCCGGTCATCGACCTGCGCAACAAGTACAAGGACAAGTTCGAGAAGGAACACGGCGTCAAGCTGGGCTTCATGTCCTTCTTCGTCAAGGCCGTCGTGCACGCCCTGAAGAAGTACCCGATCGTCAACGCCTCGGTCGACGGTAACGACATCGTCTACCACGGCTACTTCGACATCGGCGTGGCCGTCGGTTCGCCGCGCGGCCTGGTGGTGCCCATCCTGCGTGATGCGGACCAGATGTCGATCGCCGACATCGAGAAGAAGATCGGTGAATTCGGCCAGAAGGCCAAGGACGGCAAGCTGTCCATCGAAGAACTGTCGGGCGGTACCTTCACCGTCTCCAACGGCGGTACCTTCGGTTCCATGCTGTCGACCCCGATCATCAACCCGCCGCAATCGGCGATCCTGGGCATCCACGCCACCAAGGAACGTGCAGTGGTCGAAAACGGCCAGGTCGTGGTGCGTCCGATCAACTTCTTCGCGCTGTCCTATGACCACCGCATCATCGACGGCCGCGAAGCCGTCCTGTCGCTGGTTGCCATCAAGGAAGCCCTGGAAGATCCTGCCCGTCTGCTGCTGGACCTGTAATGACCGCCGGAGGGGCTACTACGCAACCCGATCTCGCTGCTGCGATGCTCGCCGTACGACAGTACGGCTGCGCTTCTCGCAGCGACCTCGGGATGCTCGCTACGCCCCTCCGACGGCCCACAGAGTTGTCTAGGCGCTGAAAAGCTCAAAGCGTTCAGCGCTTTTTTGTATCCGCGGATAACTTTTCCGCGACAAACAGAATTGGAAATGACATGAGCAAGAATTTTGACGTCGTCGTCATCGGTGGCGGCCCCGGCGGCTACATCGCTGCCATCCGTGCAGCGCAACTGGGCTTCAACACCGCCTGCATCGACGAATGGAAGAACGAGAAGGGCGGCCCCGCACCGGGCGGTACCTGCACCAACGTCGGTTGCATCCCCTCCAAGGCGCTGCTGCAATCCTCCGAGCACTACGAGCACGCCAACCACGGCTTCGCCGAGCATGGCATCGAAGTCAAGGGCCTGGGTCTGAACCTGGAAAAGATGCTGGGTCGCAAGAACACCGTGGTCAAGCAGAACAACGACGGCATCCTGTACCTGTTCAAGAAGAACAAGGTGTCCTTCTTCCACGGCCGCGGCTCCTTCGTCAAGGGTGATGCCAACGGCTACGAGATCAAGGTTGCCGGCGCTGCCGAAGAAACCATCATCGCCAAGCACGTCATCGTCGCTACCGGCTCCAACGCCCGCGCACTGCCGGGCGCCGAGTTCGATGAAAAGCTGATCCTCTCCAACACCGGCGCACTGGCCATCTCCGAAGTGCCCAAGAAGCTGGGCGTGATCGGTGCCGGCGTGATCGGTCTGGAAATGGGCTCGGTCTGGCGTCGCCTGGGCGCGGAAGTGACCGTGCTGGAAGCGCTGCCGACCTTCCTGGGTGCCGTCGATGAACAGATCGCCAAGGAAGCCCAGAAGCTGCTGACCAAGCAGGGCCTGGCCGTGAACCTGGGTGTGAAGATCGGTACCATCAAGGCCGGCAAGAACAGCGTCTCCGTGGAATACACCGATGCCAAGGGTGAAGCCCACACCGGCGAATTCGACAAGCTGATCGTCTCCATCGGCCGTACCCCCAACACCATCGGCCTGAACGCCGAAGGCGTGGGCCTGAAGCTGGACGAGCGCGGCTTCATCGCCGTGGACGGCGACTGCAAGACCAACCTGCCCAACGTGTGGGCGGTGGGTGACGTGGTGCGCGGCCCGATGCTGGCCCACAAGGCCGAGGAAGAAGGCGTTGCCGTGGCCGAGCGTATCGCCGGTCAGCATGGTCACGTCAACTTCAACACGATTCCCTGGGTCATCTACACCTCGCCGGAAATCGCCTGGGTCGGCAAGACCGAGCAGCAACTGAAGGCCGATGGCGTGCAGTACAAGGCTGGTACCTTCCCGTTCCTGGCCAATGGTCGCGCCCGCGCGCTGGGCGATACCTCGGGTATGGTCAAGTTCCTGGCCGATGCCAAGACCGACGAAATCCTGGGCGTGCACATTGTTGGCCCGATGGCTTCCGAGCTGATTTCCGAAGCCGTGGTGGCCATGGAATTCCGCGCTTCGTCGGAAGACATCGCCCGCATCTGCCACGCTCACCCGTCGCTGTCCGAAGCGACCAAGGAAGCGGCGCTGGCCGTCGACAAGCGCGCATTGAACTTCTGATGCGCGATCAATGCGACAATACGCGTCGCCCGCACCTGCCACGCTCGTGTTGCACGCGTATTGAGCATTGAGATGCCAACCCAATGGGCGAGCCTGGCTCGCCCATTGTCGTTTTACAAGACCACACCATGGATGTCCGTCAATTCTACGAACAGTCGCTGTCCCAGCGCGGTTATCAATCCGACGAGGCGCAATTGCGCGCCATCGAGCGCCTGCAGCGCGCCTATGAGGAATGGGTCGCCTACAAGGCCCAGCGTGCCTCGACCTTCAAGCGCCTGATCAGCCGGCCGGCCGTGCCGCGCGGCGTCTACATGTGGGGCGGGGTGGGGCGTGGCAAATCCTTCCTGATGGACAGCTTCTATTCGGTGGTGCCGGTGGTGCGCAAGACGCGCCTGCACTTCCACGAATTCATGCGCGATGTGCATCGCCAGCTGGATGAGCTCAAGGGCATCGCCGATCCACTGGACGAGGTCGCCAAGCGCATCGCCAAGAAATACCGCCTGATCTGCTTCGACGAATTCCATGTCTCCGACATCGCCGATGCGATGATCCTCTACAACCTGCTCAAGGGCTTGTTCGATCATGGCGTCTCCTTCGTCATGACCTCCAATTACGAGCCCGGCACGCTCTATCCGGACGGCCTGCACCGCGACCGCATGCTGCCCACCATCGCACTGCTGAAGGAAAAGCTGGACGTCATGAACATCGACGCCGGCATCGATTACCGCAAGCGCGTGCTGGAACAGGTCAAGGTCTATCACACGCCCTTGAACGCCAAGACCGATGAGGAGTTGCGCAGCGCCTTCGCGGCCGTGGCCGAGGCGGCCGATGAAGATCCGCGGGTGCATATCGAGGCGCGCGAGATCCGCGCCCTGCGCCGCGCCGGCAGCGCCATCTGGTTCGATTTCGCGACCCTGTGCGGCGGCCCGCGTTCGCAGAACGACTACCTGGAGCTGGCCAGCCGTTTCCAGACCGTGATCCTCTCGGGCATCCCGCGCATGTCGGCGGCCATGTCTTCCGAGGCGCGCCGCTTCACCTGGCTGATCGACGTGTTCTACGACCACAAGGTCAAGCTGATCATGTCGGCGGCCGTAGAGCCGGACGAGCTTTACACGGTGGGGACCCTGTCCAACGAGTTCCACCGTACCGTTTCACGTATCATTGAGATGCAATCGAAGGAATACCTGGACGCGGACCGGCGCTCGATTGCCGACAGCCTCTCCTGAACATTTACCTGATGGACAAGAACCACATGCAAGGTCTTTTCGCCGATGCCAAGGGCGTCACCTCTTCCCTGTGCGGCCTGATGCTGGCGCTGGCCAGTGCCACCTGCGTGGCGCAGGCACAGGGGACGACTGCCGCCAGCCCCGAGGCGGCTTCCCCGTCGCTGCCGGTGCGAGCAGGCACGGCACCGGTGGCCGCGACACCTTCGACATCCTCGGCCACACCGGCAACTTCGGCCGCGCCCATGAGCCGCGAGCGGTTTGACGAGCTGGAAGCCCGCGCACCGATTACCACGCGTTTCCCGGCCGGCACCATCAAGTCCGACGAGCAGGCGCAGAAGGCACTGGACGAAGCCGCCGAAGACCGGCAGGCAATGGACCTGCGTTACATCCTGGACCAGCGCGCCTGCTACCCCAAGTTCCTGGTGGCGGATTGCCTGGAAGCAGCACGCGACCGCAAGCGTCTGGCGGAAAAGCGCATCAAGCAGGTCGAGTACGAGGCCAAGGTCTTCCAGCGCCAGGCGACGGTGGACGATCGTGACCGTTCCCTGGCCGATCAACGCGCCAAGGATGAGCAGGACGCCGCCCGCCGCCAGCAGGAACAGAAGGACAAGGAAGCCAGTTCCGCGCGCAAGGTGGAGGAAAGCAACGCCAAGAACCGCGAGGTCCAGCAACGTATCGACCAGAACAAGGATGTGCCGGCCGATTACCGCGTGCGTCAGCATGAAGCCGAGGTGCGTCGTCAGCAGGCCGAGGAGGCCGCCCGCGCACCGGAGCGCGCAGCCAATGCCGCGCAGCGCCAGCGGCGTATCCAGGAGGCAGAAGAGCACCGTCTGGAAGTGGAGCGCAAGAAGGCCGAGAACGAGCGCGAACGTGCCGAGCGCAAGAAGAAGCAGCAACAGGATTCGTCGACCACTGCCCCGGCAGCCAAATAGCCGCTCAAGCAGGGCGGCGACCCAGCCGTGCGCGCGCGTCGATTGGCGCGCGCGTGCCTCTGGATTACACTAGCAAGCACATCCGCAACCAGCCAGCCATCATGACCAGTACGCATCGCGAAGATATCCAGCGCCGCATCATCGAACTTGAAGTCGAGCACCGTGATCTCGACAGCGTGATCGACATGCTCATCCGCGATGCCCGTTCCGAGGATCTGCAATTGCGACGCCTCAAGAAGCGCAAGCTGCAATTGAAGGATCACATCGCCCTGCTGAAGATGCAGCTGGTTCCCGACATCCCCGCCTGAGCGCCTGTTGCTGGCGCCGCCACCGCTGCGTGCGCCCACCGATGAGGCTCTCCCTCGAATTGCCGCGAGTGCGGCACTACCGCTTTCTCACCACTTCGAAGTGACCGGCCGAGTCCGCGTAGAATAGCGGCTTCTTCCATTGACGTGCTGAAGCCGCAGGTAGCTGATCAAGCCTGCCTTCCCGTTTTTTCTACAGGTTTGCCGCAGTGACTGTTCCAGAAACTCCCACCGATATCGTCGATACCAGCGCCGCCATGGTTCCTGCGGGTGACCAGGATGCGTCTCCTGGCGTACACGATGCCGAGATCGATCGCCTCTTCGGTGCCGGCGGTCCGCTGGGTGGTGCCGTGGGCAGCTACCGGCCACGCCATGCCCAGACCGAGATGGCCAAGGCCATTGCCACGGCGATTGCCGAGCAGGGAACGCTGATCGCCGAGGCCGGTACCGGGACCGGCAAGACCTTCGCCTACCTGGTCCCCGCCTTGCTGTGGGGCGGCAAGACCATCGTCTCCACCGGCACCAAGACCCTGCAGGACCAGCTGTTCAACCGCGACATTCCTACCGTGCGCAAGGCGCTGCATGCGCCGGTGTCGGTAGCGCTGCTGAAGGGCCGCAGCAATTACGTGTGCCATTTCCACCTGGAGCGCACGCTGCAGAATGGCCGCCTGACCGCGCGCGAGGATGTTGGCTATCTGCGCGAGATCTCCCGCTTCGTCAAATCCACCTCGTCGGGGGACAAGGCCGAACTGACCAAGGTCCCCGAGACCGCCTCCGTGTGGAACCTGGTGACCTCGACCCGCGATACCTGCTTCGGCGCCGAATGCCAGTATTACCAGGATTGCTTCGTCATGAAGGCGCGCAAGGAGGCGCAGCAGGCTGACGTGGTGGTGGTGAACCATCACCTGTTCTTTGCCGACGTCGCCCTGAAGGACAGCGGTATCGCCGAGCTGCTGCCCTCGGCCAATACGGTGATCTTCGACGAGGCGCACCAGTTGCCGGATACGGCCACGCTGTTCTTCGGCGAGACCATCTCCACCTCGCAGATCCTGGAGCTGTGCCGCGACGTGCTGGCCGAAGGCCTGAGTCATGCCCGCGACGGCGCCGACTGGGCGCGCCTGGTGGCACCGGTGGAGCGTGCGGCGCGTGACCTGCGCCTGGCGTTCCCGGAGGATTCGATCCGCCTGGCACTGAACCAGATCGCCCCGTCCAGCGCATTCTTCCCGGCCCTCGACACGCTCAAGGATTGCATGGACGACATGATCGCCGTGCTGGACAAGCAAGCCGAGCGTGCCGAAACCATCGAACAATGCCGCGACCGCGCCAATGAGCTGCTGCGCCAGCTGGAAAACTGGGGCACGCCCGATGAAATCGCCAAGGCACAGGCGGAGGCGGCCGCCAAGGCGAGTGCTGCCGCCAAGTCCGAAGGCGAGCCAGGCGAAGGCGGCGACGAGCCTGCCCAGAAGCCTTTCTATGTGCTGTGGATCGAGGCCTTCCAGTCGTCGCTGCAGTTGCATCGCACGCCGCTGTCGATTGCCCCCATCTTCAACAAGCAGCGGGAAGGCACCCCGCGCTCATGGATCTTCACTTCGGCCACTTTGGCGGTGAAGAAGGATTTCAATCACTATGCGGCCCAGATGGGACTGTGGAACGCGCCGGCGCAGTCCTGGCCCAGTCCCTTCAACTATGGCGAGCAGGGTCTTCTGTATGTGCCGCAGAACCTGCCGCAACCCAATTCCTACGAATACACCGACGCCGTCATCGACGCCGCGCTGCCCACCATCGAAGCTGCGGGTGGGCGCTGCTTCTTCCTGTGCACCACGCTGCGTGCCGTCAACCGTGCCGCGGAACGCTTGCGGGCGGAGTTCGAGGCGCGCGGGCACGCGTTTCCCCTGTTCGTGCAGGGCGAGGCCGGTCGGACCGAGCTGCTGGACCGTTTCCGCGCCGCCGGCAATGGCGTGCTGATCGGCAGCCAGAGTTTCTGGGAAGGCGTGGATGTGCGTGGTGATGCGCTGTCGCTGGTGATCATCGACAAGCTGCCGTTTTCGCCGCCGGACGATCCGGTGCTGGCAGCGCGGATCAGCGAGATGGAAAAGCAGGGTCTGAACGGTTTCGTGCATCATCAGTTGCCGGCGGCCATCATCAACCTCAAGCAAGGTGCCGGGCGCCTGATCCGGGACGAGGGGGATCGCGGGGTGCTGATGATCTGCGATCCCCGCCTGATCACCAAGAACTACGGCCGTCGCATCTGGCAGAGCCTGCCGCCGTTCAAGCGTACCCGCGAGCTGGATGTGGTACAGGCCTTCTTCCGCGAGCAGGATGAGCGCCGGGCGGCCGCTGCGGCGGGCGAGGGCGGCGCCTCGGAAGCCGGCTGAGATGGCCGACCTCACCTCTCTGGTGCCGGTACGGGCCTCCGCACTGACGGTGGGCAAGCCGGCGCCCTGGCCGATCTACAACGAAGCCGGCAAATTGTTGCTGGCGCGCGGTACCTTGATCGATACCGCCGATCAGTTGGCCGGCCTGATCGAAAACGGTCTCTATCGCAATGCCCGCTGGATCGCCGAGCCTGATACCGAGTCGGTGCCGCTGCCGCAGGCGCGTGACGTACTGCGCCGCAAGCAAGGTGGCAAAAAGGCGGTCAAGCCTACGGCGACCGTGCGCGGCCAGGAAAGCGTGATCACGCTGGACGAGGTGCGCTGGAATATCGGCGACACCCTGTGGCTGCAGTTTGCCGACGATGCGACCCAGCGCTATGCAGTTTCGCTGGTGGGCTGCCTGCCCAATCGCAGCATCCTGGTCACCGCGCCGCAGAAGGAGGGCAAGCAGCTCTTCGTGCGCGATGGCCAGCCGTTTGTGGTGCGTGCCCTGACGGGGCGCCGCGCCTATGCCTTTGCAGCCCAGTTGCTGAAGTACCAGCAGACACCGTTCGTCTACCTGCACCTTTCACTGCCCAAGGAAATACGTTCCACCGTGATCCGCCAGGCCACGCGGGTGGCGGTGGGTGCCGAAGGCTATCTGGCGCTGGACGGTGCCAACCCGCTGCCGGCCAGTGTGATCGATCTGAGCCTGGGCGGGGCCTCGCTGGTGGCGACCTCGCTGTCGGGCAAGGTGGCGGCACAGAAGGGCGTGGTGGGACACTTGCGCTTCGTGGCGGCCGTGGCGGACCAGCAACTGAGTCTGGATCTGCGGGTGGTGCTGCGCGCCGTCGAGGCGCTGGGCGAGGCCGATTTCCATCAGTACGGCGTGGAGTTCTCGGGCCTGAGCGTGCGCGACAAGCTGGTGCTTGCGGCCTATGTCTACCAGGAACTGAGCCAGCAGGAGTAGGGCCGCAACAGGGGGCCAAGAATGTCGCTGGCGGGGGCTGCCCAACGCCCGGCTTCGGTTAAAATTCAGGCCATGAAAATCCTCATCAGCAACGACGACGGCTACCTCGCCCCGGGCATCAATGCCCTGGCGGAGGCACTTGCCCCCATCGCCGACATTACCGTCGTCGCGCCAGACAGCAACCGTTCCGGCAGCTCCAATTCCCTGACCCTGGATCGTCCGCTGTGGGTAGAGCAGGCCGCCAACGGCTTCTACTACCTCAATGGCACGCCGTCCGACTGCGTTCACGTGGCGTTGACCGGCCTGCTCAAGGAGCGTCCGGACCTGATCGTCTCCGGTATCAACCAGGGCCAGAACATGGGCGACGATACGCTGTATTCGGGCACCGTCGCGGCGGCCACCGAGGGTTTCCTGTTCGGGATTCCATCGATTGCGTTTTCGCAATTGCACAAGGGCTGGGCCGAACTGGATGCGGCGGCGCGCATCGCCCGCGAGATCGTGGAGCGGCGCTTCGACGCCCTGCCGCAGCCGTATCTGCTCAATGTCAACATTCCCAATCTGCCGTATGCACAGATCAAGGGCAGCCTGGCTACGCGCCTGGGCAAGCGGCACATGTCCGAGCCGGTGCACAAGCTGACCGATCCGCATGGTCGCGACCTGTACTGGATCGGTCCGGCCGGGGCCGCTCGCGATGGGGGTGAGGGGACCGATTTCCACGCCACCGCCAATGGCTATGTCTCGATCACGCCGCTGCAGATCGACCTGACCCACGCCACCCAGCTGGACAACCTCAAGAAAGCGCTTGCATGAGCGACAAGTCCAGCCGCTTCCCGCTGAGCCTGTCCTCGGTGGTGGACAAGAAAAAGACCTCTGGCGGCGGCCGGGATCGAGATGTGGCAGGCCGGCCTCAGGCGACGACCCAGACTGCGGCCAAGAATGCCGCCCAGTCATCCCAGCGGGCCGCGCTCAAGCCGGTTCAGCAGGGGCTGGCACAGGCCCTGCGCGCGCCGCCGGTGCCACCACGGGCTCCGGTGGTTCCTGCCCAACGTCTGCTCAGTGCCGCACCGGCGCCGCGTACGGCGATCAAGAACGTCATGACGGTGACCCAGACCAACGATTCCCACCATGCCTCGCCGCTGGCCTCGGAAGCCGTGCGCAAGGCCATGGTGGCGCGCGTGGCCAAGCAGGGCGTGGCCGATGCCAAGGTGCTGGCAGCGATGGAGGCGGTGCCGCGGCACATGTTCGTGGAGCCGGGCCTGGCCAGCCAGGCCTATATCGACGCTTCGCTGCCGATCGGCCATCACCAGACCATTTCCCAGCCCTACATCGTGGCGCGGATGATCGAGATCATGCGCCAGAACCGTCACGGCGGACGCCTGGACCGCGTGCTCGAAATCGGCACCGGCTGCGGTTACCAGGCCGCAGTGCTATCGCGGGTGGCCGGCGAAGTCTATTCGATCGAGCGCATCAAGCCCCTGCATGAACTGGCCAAGACCAATCTGCGTCCATTGCGGATAGCAAATATCCGCTTGCATTACGGAGATGGTATGCTTGGCCTGCCGCAAGTGGCGCCTTTCGACGGCATCATCCTTGCCGCAGCCGGACTTGAAGTGCCGCAGGCCCTGCTGGAGCAACTGGCCATCGGTGGCCGGCTGGTCGCCCCGGTGGGCGAACGTCAGCAAGTGCTGGAATTGATAGAACGCGTCGGCCCGCGTGATTGGCGGCGCAGTACCCTGGAACAATGCCATTTCGTGCCGTTACGGCCGGGTACGGTGTGATGCGGTCGCCCCGGCAAGGGGCGATGGTCACAGGTGGCAAGGCAGCATCGGCGGATATCAGGATCCGCCAGGCATCATCGAAACAGGGAACGGGCGGCAACAAGCACAAGCATCCAAGCCGCGGGTCGATGAAAAGAGCGGATGGGCAGGCAAGGGGGCCGCATTTCCCTGATGAACTTCTGGCGCTGGCTGCGTGTCAACTAGCGTCGTACAAAATCTTACGTAAGAGCATGAAGAAAATTCGTTTGGCTGTATTGGGCAGTGTCGTCAGCCTGCTGGCCGCCTGCGGCTCGACACCGAATCAGCAGCCGGCGCCCGTCGTCGACCGCACCACCAGCACCGTCAAGCCAGTGGACAATGCCGTCGTGGCGCCGGCTCCGGTTCCTTCTGGGCGTGGCTATTACACGGTCAAGAAGGGCGATACCCTGTATCGCATCGCGCTGGATGTCGGGCAGAACTGGCGTGATATCGTGGCCTGGAACAACCTGACCAACCCGAACGACATCAAGGTCGACCAGGTGTTGCGGGTGGCGCCGCCTGATCGCGTGGGCGGTGCGCCGCAGACCGCTGCCGTGGTCGCAGCACCAGGCGCTGGGCTGGATGTGAAGCCGTTGGGCGCGCCGGGAGCAGCGGCACCGGCAACGTCCGCGCCGATGGCGTCGGGCGGCAACAAGACCGGGCCGCGTGGTGACAAGCGTGCCTATTCGGACAGCGCCCTGGCCGAGCTGGAAAAGCCGGATGCAGCCCCGGCGGCGGCTCCGGTGGCACCCGCTGTGGCCACGGCCAAGCCTGAGGCGCCGCATGCCGCCGACAAGCCGGCAGCGGCCAGCCAGCCGGCCGCTGGTGACGATGAGGGCGTGTCCTGGATGTGGCCGGCCGACGGCAAGGTGGTCGGGACCTTCGAAGGCGGCAAGAAGGGCGTCGATATTGCGGGCAAGGACGGTCAGTCGGTACTGGCGGCCGCCGGTGGCAAGGTCATGTATGCCGGTAGCGGTATCCGTGGCTATGGCAACCTGGTGATCATCAAGCATACCAACAACCTGTTGTCGGCCTATGCCCACAACAAGACCATCCTGGTGAAGGAAGGCCAGAGCGTGACCAAGGGACAAAAGATCGCTGAGATGGGTAAATCCGACAGCGACAGCGTCAAGTTGCACTTCGAGATCCGCCAACAGGGCAAACCTGTTGATCCCTCCAAATACTTACCGCCACGCTAGCGTATGACAAGCAATCGCCGCGATCACTTGCCAGACCAGGACCCTCGCGAAGAGGACATCGACGATCCCATTGATGAGATCGATGAACCGGAAGTGATCGATGGCGATGCCGATGCGGCCGCCGAGCAGCCCCAGGAAGCGGCACCCGCCGAGGGAGTGGAGGAGCTCAAGAAGGTGCTGGCCGCCGAACTCTCCACCGACACCACCCAGCACTACCTCAACAAGATCGGCGCCAAGCCCTTGTTGACGGCCGCCGAGGAGCTGCATTTCGCTACCCTGGCCAAGCAGGGCGAGTTCGAGGCGCGCCAGAAGATGATCGAGCACAACCTGCGACTGGTGGTGTCGATCGCCAAGCACTACATCAATCGTGGCGTGGCCCTGCTGGACCTGATCGAGGAGGGCAACCTGGGCCTCATGCGCGCCATCGACAAGTTCGAACCCGAACGCGGTTTCCGTTTTTCCACCTACGCCACCTGGTGGATACGCCAGAGCATCGAGCGCGCCATCATGAACCAGGCGCGCACGGTGCGCCTGCCGGTCCACATGGTGCGCGAGCTGAACCAGATCCTGCGCGCCAAGTACCACCTGGAAGCACAGCATCGGGATGGTCGCGATGCCGGGGCGGAAGATATCGCCCATCTGGTGGGGCGGCCGGTGGAAGAGGTGCAGGACGTGCTGGCCTTGTCCGAACATGCGGCCTCGCTGGACACGCCGTTGGACAACGATCCCCAGGCCAGTCTGATGGACCTCTTGCCCAGCGCGGTGGAGGAGCATCCCGATACCCGTGCCGAAAGCCAGGAAACCGCCTTGCTGATCCGGGAATGGTTGAAGAGCCTGTCGGAAAAGCAGCGGGTGGTCGTGGCCCGCCGCTTCGGCCTGGATAACGACGATCCCTCGACGCTGGAACAGCTTGCCGGCGAGATGGGCATCACCCGGGAGCGCGTGCGCCAGGTGCAGCAGGAGGCACTGGTCAAGCTCAAGCGGCTGCTGACTTCGCGCGGAGTGGGGCGGGACGCTCTGTTCTGAGTCGACCTGCGGGGCGTGGCCCATCTGCGCTCCTGCTGAATTTTCGCTGATTTCTTTCGATTTCCTTCATCCAGCCGCGTCCGGATGTGCGACGCGCTTCCCTCCCGGTCCCGGATCGCGGACAATACCGCTTTTGTTTTCGGCCGCGGACTTCGGTCCCACCCAGTGGTTTCCCTCATGCAACAAGACATCATCATTGAAATCAAGTCGCTCGATATGGACGGGCGCGGCGTTGGTCACCTCGAAAACGAGGATGGCACGCAAGGCAAGGTCATCTTCGTCGAAGGTGCGCTGCCCGGCGAGCGGGTCAGTTTCCAGTCCTATCGCAAGAAACCGAAGTGGGAAGCCGGTGAGATGACCGCGCTGCACCGTGAGTCCTCGCTGCGGGTCAAGCCGCGCTGCGACTATTTTGGTACGTGCGGTGGCTGCGCCATGCAGCATCTGGAGCCTTCGGCCCAGGTCGCCATGAAGCAGCGCGTGCTGGAAGACAATCTCTGGCATCTGGGCAAGACCAAGGCCGAGGTCATGTTGCGGCCCATCTATGGTCCGACCTGGGGTTACCGTTACCGCGCCCGTATCTCGGTGCGCCACGTGGCCAAGAAGGGCGGGGTGCTGGTGGGCTTCCACGAAAAGCGCTCCTCCTTCATCGCCGATATGAAGACCTGCGAGATCCTGCCCCCCAATGTCTCGGCCATGCTGGTGCCGCTGCGCGAGCTGGTGGCCGCGCTGACCATCCGCGACCGGATGCCGCAGATCGAACTGGCGGTGGGCGAGGGTGATGATGGCAACAAGGTTACCGTACTGGTGTTGCGCATCATGGAGGCCCTGGCCCCGGCCGACGAGGTCTTGCTGAAGGCCTTCGCCGACCAGTACCGGATCGAATGGTGGTTGCAGACCAAGGGGCCGGACACGGCCGCGCCGTATTACCCGGCCCAGTCGAAGTTGCAGTACACCTTGCCGGAATTCGGCATCCGCATGCCCTTCAAGCCTACCGATTTCACCCAGGTCAACCATCAGATCAATCGCGTGCTGGTGGCACGCGCGCTGCGCCTGCTGGATGTACAGCCGCAAGACCGCGTGGCCGACCTGTTCTGTGGGCTGGGCAACTTCACGTTGCCCATCGCCACGCTGGCGCGTGAGGTGGTGGGTATCGAGGGCAGCACGGCCTTGACCGAGCGTGCCCTGGACAATGCCAAGGTCAATGGTGTGGATGCCAAGACCAGCTTCTACTGCCGCAATCTCTTCGAGGCCAAGCCCGAGGATTTCGTGGCCCTGGGCAAGTTCGACCGCATGCTGATCGACCCGCCGCGCGAAGGGGCCATGGAAGTCTGCAAGGCCCTGGTGGAGTTGCCGCCGGAGCAACAGCACCTCAAGCCCAGGCGTATCGTCTACGTCTCCTGCAATCCCGCCACCCTGGCGCGCGATGCGGGAATGCTGGTCCATCTGGGCGGTTATTCGCTCAAGTATGCTGGCGTGGTGAACATGTTCCCGCATACCGCCCACGTCGAGTCGATCGCGGTATTCGATCTGCCGGAGTAAAGCCGGGGCCGGGTGATCCGGCGTCCCAATGAAAAAGCCGGCTTGCGCCGGCTTTTTTGTTGCTCAGGATGCAAGAGGCATCGTTTGTCAGTCGCGGTTGCCGCCCACGATACCCAGGATCGACAGCAGGTTGGCAAAGACGTTGTACACGTCCAGGTAGATCGCCAGCGTGGCGGAGATGTAGTTGGTTTCGCCACCGTTGACCACCTGTTGCACGTCAAACAGGATGTAGGCCGAGAAGATGGCGATGGCCACCACCGAAATGGTCAGTTGCAGCGCCGGCAAGTGCAGGAACATGTTGGCCAGCGAGGCGACCAGGATCACCAGCACGCCCGCGAACAGGAATTTCCCCAGGCCCGAGAAATCACGCTTGGAGACGGTGGCGATGGTGGCCATGCCGCAGAAGATGATCGCGGTACCGCCGAAGGCGGTCATGATCAGCCCGGCGCCGTTGGAAAAGCCCAGCGTAAACTCGATCAGGCGCGACAGCATCAGGCCCATGAAGAAGGTGAAGCCCAGCAGGAAGGCCACGCCCCAGCCGGAATTCTTGGTCTTCTCGATGGCGTAGAAGAAGCCGAAGGCGATCGCCAGGAACAGCACGAAGCCGATCATCGGGCTGGCGGCAAAGAGGTTCAGGTGCATCTGCACGCCCAGCCAGGCGCCCAGCACGGTCGGGATCATCGACAGCGCCAGCAGCCAGTAGGTGTTGCGCAGCACGCGGTTGCGGGTGGCCAGGCTCGTGGTCGAGTGGCCGAAGGTCGTGTCCAGTTGGTTCATGTGTCCTCCGAAGCGTTGAATGCGAGCCAGAGAATAGCACGGCGGCTCGTTGTTAAGACAAGTCTTCCCTCCTCATGGTTCGTACGCACTTTGCTGACCTGTTCTGCCACTTGAGCCGATCAGCAATGCCCCACTGCAGTGCACGCCGCGAAAGATGTGTGCCAGACATCTCAAAGGAGGTGAATTGACATGATATCTGATGGTTTCATGCTAAAATACAAGGTTCATTGAATTATCAATTCTTGGCTTTAAGCCATTATTTTTATTGGAGTTTTTCTCATGGCAATTGAACGCACCCTGTCGATTATCAAGCCCGACGCTGTCGCCAAGAACGTGATCGGCCAGATCTACACCCGTTTCGAAAACGCTGGCCTGAAGGTCATCGCTGCCCGCATGGCGCAACTGTCGCGCGCCGAGGCAGAAGGCTTCTACGCCGTGCACCGCGAGCGTCCTTTCTTCAAGGATCTGGTGGACTTCATGATTTCCGGCCCGGTCATGATCCAGGTGCTGGAAGGCGAAGGCGCGATCCTGAAGAACCGCGACCTGATGGGCGCTACCGATCCGAAGAAGGCTGACAAGGGCACCATCCGCGCCGACTTCGCCGACTCCATCGATGCCAACGCCGTGCACGGTTCGGACGCTGAAGAAACCGCCAAGGGCGAAATCGCCTATTTCTTCCCGGCGCTGAACGTCTATTCGCGTTAATCTGTTCCTGTTTTCCATCGGTCTTCCGGATCGGAGCGGAAACCGGCGCTGCAATTCCTGTCGCGTCTTTCCGTCCTGGTCCCGGCCGCAAGCATCATGACTACAGCTCTCACCAATCTGCTGGATATGGATCCCGCGCAACTCGTCGCCTACTGCGGCGAGTTGGGTGAGAAGCCGTTTCGTGCCAAGCAGTTGCAGCGTTGGATACACCAGTTCGGGGTGTCTGATTTCGATCAGATGACCGATCTGGCCAAATCGCTGCGCGACAAATTGAAGACCCGCGCCGAAGTGCGTGCGCCGGCCATCATCAGTGACCATACCTCCACCGACGGTACACGCAAGTGGCTGGTCGACGTGGGCCAGGGCAATGCGGTGGAAACCGTGTTCATTCCTGAAGAAAACCGCGGCACGCTGTGCGTTTCCACGCAGGCGGGCTGTGCCGTGAATTGCCGTTTCTGCTCGACCGGCAAGCAGGGCTTCAACCGCAATCTGACCGTTGCGGAGATCATCGGCCAGCTGTGGATGGCGGAATTCGAATTGCGCAAGACCAAGGGTATCGAGGGCGGTCCCAAGGGCGAGCGCCAGATTACCAACGTGGTGATGATGGGCATGGGCGAGCCGCTGCTCAACTTCGAGCCGACCGTGACCGCCTTGCGCCTGATGCTGGACGACAATGCCTATGGCCTGTCGCGCCGTCGCGTGACCTTGTCCACCAGCGGCGTGGTGCCGATGATCGACAAGCTGTCCCAGGAGTGCCCGGTGGCGCTGGCGGTGTCGCTGCATGCCTCCAACGACGCGCTGCGCGATTCGCTGATCCCGCTGAACCGCAAGCACCCCCTGCGCGAGCTGATGCTGGCATGCAAGCGCTATCTCGAATTCGCGCCGCGTGACTTCATCACCTTCGAGTATTGCATGCTCGATGGCGTCAATGACACCGACACCCATGCCCGTGAACTGGTCGCGCTGGTGAAGGAAGGCGAGACGGCCATCCCCTGCAAGTTCAACCTGATCCCCTTCAATCCCTTCCCCGAGTCGGGTCTGAAGCGTTCCCACAATCCCCGCATCAAGGCGTTCGCGCAAATCCTGATGGATGCCGGCATCGTGACCACCATCCGCAAGACGCGTGGTGACGATATCGATGCCGCCTGCGGGCAGTTGGCCGGTGAGGTCAAGGACCGCACCCGGGTGCAGGAGCGCATGCAGAAGATGGCGGAGTATCAGGACAAGTACGGCCGTGATTTCGGCCGCATCGTGGAGATCTCCGGGTGACGGCAAGGGGCCTGGATACCCTGGCTGGTTGCGCATCACCAGCCCTTGCCGTGGTGGCGAGGGCAGATGCACCTCTTTTTTTCGAATCCGTTGCAGGGGCGTCGATGTTGCGCTGGGGCGCAAGCATCGCACGTCCTTTTTGTGTTCTTGTTGAAATGATTGCGTGTGCTGCCGCTGAGCGGCAGGACATGCTGAAGTGGTCGAAATTCCCGGGAGGGGCGCGACGCGGGTCGCGCAGGGACGCTCCAGAAGAATCCGGCCAGGGCCGGTTAAAAAAAGCTTTTCCATGTGGAGCATTTGATGAGTGATCAACAAATGAACGAAATGTCGTCGCAACAACCGCAGGATGCAGGTCAATCGTCCCAGGCCGTCCTCTTGCCGGGTGCCATGCTGGCCGCAGCACGCCAGAAGAAGGGTTGGTCGGTGGAGCAGGTGGCCAGCCTGGTCAAGCTGGCACCGCGCCAGATCCAGGCCATCGAGGCCGACAATTACGCCGCCCTGCCAGGCCTGGCCGTGGCGCGGGGCTTCGTGCGCAGCTATGCCAAGGTGCTGGGGCTGGACGCCAATGCCTTGACCGCTGCCATGCCGCAGGAGTCGGCCGTCGCGCAGCGCGATCACATCGTGCCGCAGCATTCGCTGTCCACGCCTTTCTCGGAAGGGCCGTTGCCGGCCATGATGATGAGCACCCGCGGCAATAGCTCGGCCTTGCCCATCGTGGCGGGCGTGATCGTGGTCGCCTTGCTGGCCGGTGCGGCTGCAGTGCGCTGGACCGATCTGGGTGCAGCCGTGCCGCAACTGGCCTGGTTGAAGTCGCACAAGAGTGAAGCGTCGGCCCCGGAAGCGGCGCAGAACGCTGACGCCGTCTCTTCCGATACACCGGTCAATGCCCGCGTCGATACGATTGTCGAGCCGGCCGGAAATGAGGCGGCCAAGGA
The DNA here is from genome assembly GCF_002870055.1 of Herbaspirillum sp. BH-1. Taxonomy (NCBI): domain Bacteria; kingdom Pseudomonadati; phylum Pseudomonadota; class Betaproteobacteria; order Burkholderiales; family Oxalobacteraceae; genus Herbaspirillum; species Herbaspirillum sp. BH-1. The sequence goes on from NZ_PKOI01000003.1 coordinate 80,384, forward strand.
ATCATCGGCTGCTGCCACCGCAACCCCCGCGCCCGCTCCGGTAGCCTCCGTCGCTGCCCCTGTGGAGGCGGCGGCCCCGGCCGCTGCGCAACCGGCTTCGACCGTGACGGCGGCGCCTGCTTCGGTCACCTCGTCTTCATCGTCCTCGTCGTCTGCCCAGATGGCCGCGACCACTGTTCCCAGTGGCCTGAACATCGTCAATAGCAAGGACCTGCTGCGTCTGAGCTTCCGTGAGGACTCCTGGGTCGAGATCCGTCGTGCCGACAAGAGCACCGTGATTTCGCGCCTGCTCAAGGCCGGCACCACCGAAACCTTCGACGTCTCCGACGCCACGACCCTGATCATCGGCAATGCCTCCGGCGTCGACGCCACCTTGCGCGGCCAGCCGCTGGACCTGAAATCCCCGGGCGGCAGCAATGTCGCACGGCTGAACCTGAACTGAACCGTCTGCCTATCATGTCTTCCTCCCCGATCGCTTCCGGGCCGCTGGCCCGCCGCAACAGCCGCCGCGTGATCATCAGCCACGGTGCGCGGGAGATCGTTGTCGGCGGGGGGGCACCGGTGATGGTGCAATCCATGACCAACACCGATACCGCCGACGCCATCGGGACGGCGATCCAGATCAAGGACCTGGCCCGCGCCGGCTCCGAAATAGTCCGGCTGACCGTCAATACGCCCGAAGCGGCGGCAGCGGTGCCGGCCATTCGCGAGCAACTCGACCGCATGGGGGTGGATGTGCCGCTGGTGGGCGACTTCCACTACAACGGCCACACCCTGCTGACCGACTATCCCGAGTGTGCCCAGGCCCTCTCCAAGTACCGCATCAATCCCGGCAACGTCGGCAAGGGCGCCAAGCGCGACACCCAGTTCGCCCAGATGATCGAGGTGGCCTGCAAGTATGACAAGCCGGTGCGCATCGGCGTCAACTGGGGCAGCCTGGACCAGGCGCTGCTGGCGCGCATCATGGATGAGAACGCCGGGCGTGCCGAACCCTGGTCGGCACAGGCGGTGATGTACGAAGCACTGGTCACCTCGGCCATCGAAAACGCCCAGCGTGCAGAAGAGCTGGGCATGGCCGGCGACAAGATCATCCTGTCCTGCAAGGTCTCCGGTGTGCAGGACCTGATCGCGGTCTATCGCGAACTGGCACGCCGTTGCGACTATCCCTTGCACCTGGGGCTGACCGAGGCCGGCATGGGCAGCAAGGGCATCGTGGCGTCCACCGCAGCACTGTCGGTGCTGCTGCAGGAAGGTATCGGCGACACCATCCGTATTTCGCTCACCCCCGAACCGGGCGGCGACCGTACCAAGGAAGTGGTGGTCGGCCAGGAAATCCTGCAGACCATGGGCCTGCGCAAGTTCACCCCGATGGTGATCGCCTGCCCCGGTTGCGGTCGTACCACCTCCACCGTGTTCCAGGACCTGGCAGACAAGATCCAGACCTTCCTGCGCGAGCAGATGCCGGTGTGGAAGGGCAAGTACCCCGGCGTGGAAGCCATGAATGTGGCCGTGATGGGCTGCGTCGTCAACGGCCCGGGTGAGTCCAAGCACGCCAATATCGGCATCAGCCTGCCTGGCACCGGCGAATCCCCGGCGGCACCGGTGTTCATCGATGGGGAAAAGAAGATGACCCTGCGCGGCGAACGCATTGCCGAGGAATTCCAGAACGTGGTGCTGCAATACGTCGAATCACACTATGGCCAGGGCAGCCATGCCTGATTGAGCTGCAGGATTGGGCTGCAGCTTGGGCCGCCCAGCGCGACTGGGGGCGGCAGGCCATGCGTTACACTTGCCCACTTGCGCTGAACCGCTCGCATGAATGATGCGGCAGGTGACAGCTTCCAGAATTGAAGTTTCAAGACAACACTCTCCGGTATTCGGTATGTCAGAACAAAAGAAAGTCGAAAAAATCGTTGGCGTCAAAGGGATGAACGACATCCTGCCCGCCGATGCGCCCTTGTGGGAGCTGTTCGAGAACACCGTGCAATCGGTGCTCAAGAGCTATGGTTTCCAGCAGATCCGCACCCCTATCGTCGAGCCGACTGCGCTGTTCGCACGCGGCCTGGGCGAGGTGACCGATATCGTCGAGAAGGAAATGTATTCCTTCACCGACTCCATGAACGGCGACAATCTGACCCTGCGTCCGGAAAACACCGCCGGCGTGGTGCGTGCCGCCCTTGAGCACAACCTGACCTATGACGGCCCCAAGCGCCTGTGGTACGTCGGTCCCATGTTCCGCCACGAGCGTCCGCAGCGCGGTCGTTATCGCCAGTTCCACCAGGTCGGAGCGGAGGCAGTCGGCTTCAGCGGCCCGGACATCGATGCCGAACTGATCATGATGTGCCAGCGCCTGTGGGATGACCTTGGCCTGTCCGATATCCGCCTGGAGCTGAACTCGATCGGCAACGCCGAAGAGCGCAACAAGCACCGTGCCGACCTGATTGCCTATTTCGAGCAGCACAAGGACCTGCTGGACACTGACGCCCAGCGCCGCCTGCACGCCAATCCGCTGCGCATCCTCGACACCAAGAATCCGACCATGCAGGAAATGGTCAACGCCGCCCCCAAGCTGCTGGACTACCTGGGCGAGGAGTCGCGCGCGCACTTCGAAGGCGTGCAGAAGATCCTGCGTCACAACAACATTCCGTTCACCATCAATCCGCGCCTGGTGCGCGGCATGGACTATTACAACCGTACCGTGTTCGAGTGGGTCACCGACCAGCTGGGTTCGCAAGGCACCGTCTGTGGCGGCGGCCGCTACGACCCGCTGATCGAAATGTTCGGCGGCAAGCCGACGCCGGCCTGTGGTTTTGCCATGGGCGTGGAACGCCTGCTGGAGCTGATGAAGGCCAACGGCGAGCAATATGCGCCCAACCAGTGCGACGTCTATCTGGTTCACCAGGGCGATGATGCCCAGCTGCAATCTTTCGTCCTGGCGGAACGTTTGCGGACTGCCGGGCTCGATGTTGTGCTACATTGCGCATCGTCCAATGGTGGTGGTTCGTTCAAGGCGCAGATGAAGCGCGCCGACGCCAGCGGCGCCGCCTTCGCCATCATCATCGGCGAGGACGAGCTCAAGGCAGGCACTGCCACCGTCAAGCACATGCGCGAAGGCAACGCCGAGGAAGGGCGCGCCAACCAGAGCAACATGGCATTCGATGCCGTGGTCGACTACATCGTGGAGCAGATCGTCGGCGATCATGACCACGATCATGATCATGACCACGTGCACTACCACCCCTGAGCAAGCGTCATCCGTCAACACAGTTTTCTAATCGCAGAGTTACATGGCATACGATCTCGAAGAACAAGAACAGCTTGATTCCATCAAGGCCTGGTGGGCGAAGTACGGCAACCTGGTGACCTGGGCGCTGATCATCGCGCTGGCCGCCTATGCGGCCTGGACCGGCTGGAACACCTACCAGGCCCGCCAGTCCGGACAGGCCTCGGTGTTGTACGAAGAGCAGCAGAAGTCGTTCGCCGCCAAGGACAATGCCAAGGTGCAGCGCGCTGCCAGCGACATCCAGGACAAGTTCAGCGGCACGGCCTACGCCGAGATGAGCGCCCTGGTGGCTGCCCGTTCGGCCTTCGATGCCAATGACATCGAGACCGCCAAGAAGCAGTTGCAATGGGTGATCGATCACGGTCGCGGCAAGGAATACAAGGCTATCGCCGCAGTGCGTCTGGCTGGCGTGCTGCTGGATGCCAAGTCCTATGATGAAGCCTTGAAGCTGCTCGCCGGCGACTATCCGGCCCAGTTTGCCGGTGCCATCGCCGACCGCAAGGGTGATGTGCTGCTGGCCCAGGGCAAGCGCGATGAAGCGCGCACCGCCTACAAGCTGGCCCTGGAAAAGAGCGACGCCAAGGATCCCGGTCGCCAGCTCATCCAGATCAAGCTGGACGCCATCGGCGGCGAAGCACCCAAGGCCTGATCGGCTCACTGATATCGCGCCGGCATGAGGTCCGTCACGGCGGGCGTCGTGTCTGCCGCCCGGGTTGCGGAAAGCAGCCCGGGAATTGAACCGCAATCCCACCGCGAATCCATTCATCGCTTAGAGGAAACAGAATATGCGTAGTGTGACAGCCACTGCTGCCCAGGCAACATCCTTTGCTCGTTCCCCTCGCACCGGTAAGCTGGTGCTGAAGCTGGCTGCGGTTGCAGCCGTGGTTACCTTGTCCGGCTGCTCGCTGTTTTCCAGCAAGAAGGATCCGAATCCGCCGGCACCGCTGGTCGAATTCACGCAGAAACTGCGCGTACAGACCGCCTGGTCGGTCTCGGTGGGCAAATCCGGCAGCTTCCAGTTCAGCCCGGCCTACGCCGCCGGCAGCATCTTTGCCGCCGCCAATGATGGCAGCGTGGTTCGCATCAACGCCCAGAACGGCCAGACCTTGTGGCGCAGCCGTACCGACATGGACCTGACCGCCGGTGTCGGCACCGATGGCAGCACCGTGGTGGTGGTAGGCCAGAAGGGCCGTATCCAGGCTTTCGATGCCACCTCCGGCAAGCCGACCTGGAGCGCCCAGGCCCCCAGCGAAGTGCTATCCTCGCCGGCAGTGGGTGAAGGTCTGGTGGTCATCCGCAGTATCGACAACCGCGTGACGGCGTATGATGCCGACAACGGCAGCCAGCGCTGGATGGTCCAGCGCAACGTGCCCTCGCTGACGCTGCGCAATGCGCCGGGCATCGCGATCGGTTCGCAGACCGCCTTCGTGGCGCTGCCGGGTGGCCGTCTGTCGGCCCTGGCTCTGAATAACGGCGGTCCGCGCTGGGAAGTGCCGGTCGGCGATCCGCGCGGTACCACCGAGCTGGAGCGTATTTCCGATGTGTCCGGTGTGCCGGCGCTGGGTTCGCGTGATATCTGCGCCGCGTCCTACCAGGGCCGTATCGGTTGCTTCGACTTGTTGAATGGCAATGTGCGCTGGATCAAGGAGTTCTCCAGTGACGTCGGCGTCAATCTGGACGATGCCTATGTCTATGCCGCCGATATCAGCGGTGCCGTCACCGAATTCGCCCGCGATACCGGTGCCGTCATCTGGCGCAACGATCGTCTGAAGAATCGCGTGCTGTCGGCCCCGATCGCCGTGGGCAAGGCAGTGGCAGTGGCTGACTACCAGGGCTATATTCACTTCCTGTCGCGTGAAGATGGTGCCTTCGTGGCGCGTCTGTCCACCGACGGAAGCGCAATCCAGGCGCCCCCGGTCTCGACCGGATCGTCTGTCGTTTTCCAAACCAAATCAGGAACAGTGGTCTCCGTCGTCGCTGAATAAGTGACGAACGACCCTTAAAGAAAAGAAATGAAACCGGTAATTGCACTTGTAGGCCGTCCCAACGTCGGCAAATCGACGTTGTTCAACAGGCTCACCCGCAGCCGCGATGCGCTGGTGGCGGACCTGCCTGGCCTGACGCGCGATCGTCACTACGGCGAAGGCCGGGTCGGCGAACGTCCGTTCCTGGTGATCGATACCGGTGGCTTCGAACCCGTCGCCAAGGACGGGATCATGTATGAAATGGCCAAGCAGACCAAGCAGGCCGTGGTCGAGGCCGATGTCGTGGTCTTCATCGTCGACGGCCGCCAGGGGCTTACGCCGCACGACAAGACCATCACCGACTTCCTGCGCAAATGCGGACGTTCGGTGATGCTGGTGGTCAACAAGTCCGAAGGCATGAAGTACACCTCGGTCACTGCTGACTTCTACGAACTGGGCATGGGCGATCCTTACGTGATCTCCGCTGCCCATGGTGATGGCGTGGCCGATCTGGTGGAGGAAGCACTGGACCAGATCGAAGCCCAGCGTGCCCAGGAGCCGGAGCCGGAAGAGGCTGCCGTGCGCGGCACCAAGATCGCCATCGTCGGCCGCCCCAACGTCGGCAAGTCGACCCTGGTCAATACCTTGCTGGGCGAAGAGCGCGTGATCGCCTTCGACATGCCCGGCACCACCCGCGACTCGATCGAGATCCCATTCGAGCGCGAAGGCCGTCACTACACCCTGATCGACACCGCAGGCATCCGCCGCCGCGGCAAGGTGTTCGAAGCCATCGAGAAGTTCTCGGTGGTCAAGACCCTGAAATCGATTTCAGACGCCAACGTCGTGCTGCTGCTGCTGGACGCCCAGCAGGATATCTCCGAACAGGACGCCCACATTGCCGGCTTCGTGCTGGAGTCGGGCAGGGCGCTGGTGGTCGGGGTGAACAAATGGGATGGCATGCAGAGTGACCAGCGCGACCAGATCAAGATGGATCTGGAGCGCAAGCTCAATTTCCTGTCCTTCGCCAAATTCCACTTCATCTCGGCGCTGAAGTCGACCGGTATCGGCCCGCTGATGAAATCCATCGATTCGGCCTACGCCGCCGCCATGGCCAAGCTGAGCACGCCGCGCCTCACCCGTGCGCTGGAAGAGGCGCTGGAGCACCAGCAGCCGCGTCGCAAGGGTTCGATCCGTCCCAAGCTGCGCTATGCGCACCAGGGTGGTCAGAACCCGCCGGTGGTGGTGATTCACGGCAATGCCCTGGAAGCCATCGACGACAACTATAAGAGATATCTGGAAAAGCACTTCCGGGAAACTTTCTCTCTGGTGGGCACTCCACTGCGTATCGAGTTCAAGTCGGGCAAGAATCCTTTCATCCGGCAGGAAAAATAAATCGTAAACCTGCTATTCGATCAATGTTTTTGGCGTTGGAGCGAAAATCGTTTAAATTGAATAGCATAAAGTTGGTAAAGCACTTGATATTCCTTGAAGTGCCTCCAAGTCCTAATCACAACAACACCGTGGAGCTGCCATGAGCAACAAAGGGCAATTGTTACAAGACCCATTCCTGAACGCATTGAGAAAAGAGCACGTTCCCGTCTCTATCTATCTGGTCAACGGCATCAAGCTGCAAGGCCATGTGGAATCTTTCGATCAATACGTGGTCCTGCTGCGCAACACTGTTACGCAAATGGTTTACAAACACGCCATCTCCACCGTCGTGCCTGCACGTGCGGTCAACCTCAGTCTCGAATCCTCGTCCGACGAATAATGGTCTACCTGGCCGGCTTGACGCCGTGGGCATTCTGACATGCGTGCCGCGTTAGTCGGCCTGGACTTCGGCAAGAACGACTTCGCCGCAAGTCTGGATGAGCTCTTCCTTTTGGCAAAATCGGCTGGTGCAGAACCGGTGATCACCATCACCGGTCGTCGCGCCAGCCCGGATGCCGCTCTCTTCGTTGGTACCGGCAAGGCACAGGAAATCGCCGACGCCGTCGCCGACCTCCAGCTCGAACTGGTCATCTTCAATCATGCCCTATCACCGGCCCAGCAACGCAACCTGGAGCGGGTGCTCAAGGTGCGCGTACTGGACCGTACCAGCCTGATCCTTGATATCTTTGCGCAGCGCGCCAAGAGCCACGAGGGCAAGGTGCAGGTCGAACTGGCCCAGCTACAGCATCTCTCGACCCGCCTCATTCGCGGCTGGACCCACCTGGAACGGCAAAAGGGCGGTATCGGCCTGCGCGGTCCCGGTGAAACCCAGCTGGAAACCGACCGACGCCTCCTCGGCGAGCGTGTCAAGGCGCTGCGCGCCGTGCTGGCCAAGCTGCGTCGGCAGCATGCCACCCAGCGCCGTGCGCGTGGGCGCAGCGAAACCTTCTCGGTCTCGCTGGTGGGTTATACCAACGCCGGCAAGTCGACCATCTTCAACGCCATGGCCAAGGCGGGCGTGTATGCCGCCAACCAGCTTTTTGCCACGCTGGACACGACCTCACGTCGCGTCTACCTGGGCGAGGTGGGACACGTGGTCATTTCCGACACCGTCGGCTTCATCCGCGAACTGCCGCACCAACTGGTGGAAGCCTTCCGTGCCACGCTGGAAGAAACCATCCATGCCGACCTGCTGCTGCACGTCGTGGATGCCGCCAGCCCGGTGCGGATGGAGCAGATCGACGAGGTCAACCTGGTCTTGAAGGAAATCGGCGCCGACCACGTGCCCCAGATCCTGGTCTGGAACAAGATCGACGCTGCCGGCCTGGAACCGGCGGTCGAGTATGACGAGTATGGTAAAATCCAGCGGGTTTTCGTCAGTGCCAAGTCTGGTGCTGGCCTGGATCTGCTGCGCGAAGCGATCGCCGCTTCGCTCAAGGCCGCCTTGGAGGCCAGGGGTCGCAGCCGTTCCACGCCAGTCGATTCCGTAGACATGCACGCCTGAGCCGTTCGAGGGGACGGCCTTTCGCACGTTCCCGGCGCGCATTCCTCCTTGATTCTCTTAATCCATCACTTCAGACGGATCGCAAACGCATGCTTGTGTCTTTATTCAGGAAAATCGGTGTCAAGTTTTCGTTGAACGACCCCCAATGGGGACGTGGTTCGCAAAACGACAACCGCGAGAATCAGAATAACGGAAGTAACGGCGACAAACGGCCCGAAAAACCGTCCGGCAACAACGACGGTCCGCCCGACCTCGACCAGCTCTGGCGCGACTTCAACCAGCGCATCGCCGGCCTGCTCGGCCGCAAGGGTGGTGGCGGCTCCGATGGCGGCAACGGTGGCGGCGGCTTCAATCGCGGCGACGTCAAGGGCGCCGGCATCGGTGTGGGCGTCATCGCCGTCATCGTCGCCTTCCTCTGGCTGGCCAGTGGCTTCTTCATCGTGCAGGAAGGCCAGACCGCCGTGGTCACCACCTTCGGCCGCTACAGCCACACCACGCTGCCGGGCTTCAACTGGCGCTGGCCTTACCCCATCCAGGGCCATGAAATCGTCAACATGTCCCAGGTGCGTACCGCCGAGATCGGCTACCGCGGCAGCGTGCGCAACAAGCAGCTGAAAGAATCCCTGATGCTCACCGATGATGAAAACATCATCGACATCCAGTTTGCCGTCCAGTACAAGCTCAAGAACGCCGCCGAATGGCTGTTCAACAACCGCGATCCGGACGATTCCGTGCGCCAGGTGGCCGAAACCGCCATCCGCGAAATCGTCGGTCGCAGCAAGATGGACTTCGTGCTCTACGAAGGCCGTGAAAAGGTCGCGCTGGACGTGAGCCAGCGCATGCAGCAGATCCTGGATCGCTACAAGTCCGGTGTGCAGATCACCAACGTCACCATGCAAGGCGTGCAACCGCCCGAACAGGTACAGGCTGCCTTCGACGACGCCGTCAAGGCCGGTCAGGACCGTGAGCGCCTCAAGAACGAAGGCCAGGCCTATGCCAACGACGTGATCCCGCGCGCCTCCGGTGCCGCCTCGCGCCTGCTGGAAGAAGCCGAAGCCTACCGCTCCCGCGTGGTGGCCAATGCCGAAGGTGATGCCTCGCGCTTCACCCAGGTGCAGGAAGCCTATGCCAAGGCCCCGGCCGTCACCCGCGACCGCATGTACATTGAGACCATGCAGCAGATCTTCGCCAATACCACCAAGGTCATGGTCGATGCCAAATCAGGCAGCAACCTTCTGTACCTGCCGCTGGACAAGCTGATCCAGCAAAGCGGCAGCGACGCGGCTCCGGCCGCTGGCAAGCAGCAGGCGCCCGCGGCCAGCCAACCGTCGCTGGGCGCAGCGTCCTCCAATTCGACTGCAGGAAACGACACTGTGTATTCTTCCGAGCTGATGCGTGATACCAGAAACCGCGATCCCCGTGAGTCGCGTGAAAGGGAGGTGCGCTGATGGGCCGCCTCGTCACTTCCGTCATCGTCGCCGTCGTCGCGATCTGGCTGGCCTCTTCCACCATCTTCGTGGTGGACCAGCGCTCTTCGGCCATCGTCTTCGCCCTGGGCGAGGTCAAGCAGGTCATCAACGAGCCTGGCCTGCACTTCAAGCTGCCGCCGCCGTTCCAGAACGTGATGTACCTGGACAAGCGCATCCAGACCCTGGATACCCCGGACGCCGACCGTTTCATCACGGCTGAAAAGATGAACGTGCTGGTCGATGCCTACGTCAAGTGGCGCATCGTCGATCCGCGCCTGTACTTCGTCAGCTTCGGTGCTGACGAGCGTCGCACCCAGGACCGCCTGTCGCAGATCGTCAAGGCCGCGCTGAACGATGAAATCACCAAGCGCACCGTGCGCGAAGTCATCTCCAGCCAGCGCAACAACGTCATGGATGCCATCCAGGCCCGCGTGGCCAACGAGGCCAAGCAGATCGGCGTGGAAGTCATCGATGTGCGTCTGCGTCGGGTGGACTACGTGGACCAGATCAACGCCTCGGTGTTCGAGCGCATGAAGTCCGAACGCGTGCGCGTGGCCAACGAACTGCGTTCCACCGGTGCAGCCGAATCGGAAAAGATCCGCGCCGATGCCGACCGCCAGCGCGTGGTGATCCTGGCCGAAGCCTATCGTGAATCCGAAAAGATTCGCGGTGCCGGCGACGCCAAGGCCTCCCAGATCTACGCCCAGGCCTTCAGCCAGAATGCCGATTTCTACAAGTTCTATCGCAGCCTGGAGGCTTACCGCGCCAGCTTCAAGAGCCGTCACGATCTGATGGTGGTCGACCCGAGCTCGGAGTTCTTCAAATACTTCAAGGGTGTGGGTGGCACTGCCCCCAGCGCTGCAAAGAAGTAAAAATCCGCCGAACAGGCGATAATGTGAAGCTTCCTGCGCCGCCTCCGAGTGAAGCGGGCAGGGCGAACAGGATGGATGCCGCTGGTAGAGGGCATCTTTCCTTTTTTGGTCGAACACAATGTTCCGGGGTGCAATTTTCCCGGAACGCAAGAAGAGGGGCGGCAGCTTTTCCTGTACCGCCCCGGTTTTTCGTCTGGCCGCTTGTGATTGCCGTGGTGGCCATTGCCATGATGGCCGTCGCAATGCACATCGCCGGTCCACGTATCCGTTTTTTTAGCTTTGACTTTTGTTTATGCCTAACTGGCTTCTTCCCGAAAACATCGCCGATGTCTTGCCCTCCGAAGCGCGCAAGATCGAGGAACTGCGTCGCCGCCTGCTCGACAATTTCCGCCTCTATGGCTACGAAATGGTCATGCCGCCGCTGCTGGAGTACCTTGAATCCCTGCTCACCGGGGCCGGCCAGGACACCGACCTGCGCACCTTCAAGCTGGTCGACCAGCTCTCCGGTCGTACCCTGGGCGTGCGCGCCGACATGACTACCCAGGTGGCGCGTATCGACGCCCACCTGCTCAATCGCGCTTCCGTGACCCGCCTGTGCTATGCCGGCAGCGTCCTGCATACCCGCCCGACCGGCCTGCATGCCACCCGCGAACCGATCCAGATCGGCGCCGAGATCTACGGTCATGCCGGCATCGAAGCCGATGCCGAAATCCAGGAACTGGCCTTGAATTCGCTGGCCCTGGCCGGCATGCGCACCATCCGCCTGGACCTGTGCCACGTCGGTGTGCTGCGCGCCATCATTGCCAACGATCCCGCCGCCAAGCGCCAGGAAGCCAACCTGTTCGGCCTGCTGCAGGCCAAGGACCTGCCTGGCCTGCAGGAAATCACCGCCGGCTTCCAGGAAGGCACCCGTGCCGCGTTGCTGGCCCTGCCCAACCTGTACGGCGACATTTCCGTCATCGCCCGCGCCCGCATCACCCTGCCGGCACTGCCCGGCATCGGCCAGGCTCTGGACGAGCTGCAGGCCCTGGTGGAACTGGCCGCCGGCCATGAAGGTGCGGCCGTCACCATCGATCTGGCCGACCTGCGCGGTTATCATTACCACAGCGGCGTGATGTTCTCCGCCTATGTGCCGGGCCTGCCCAATGCGGTGGTGCGCGGCGGCCGCTACGACCATGTGGGTGAAGCCTTCGGCCGTGCGCGGCCGGCCACCGGCTTCTCCCTGGACCTGCGTGAACTGGCACGACTGATGCCAGGCGCAGAACGAAAACGCGCCATCCTTGCCCCTTGGGGCAGGGACGCCGGTCTGCGTGAGAAAATAGCGCAATTGCGGCAAGCGGGAGAGATCGTGATCCAAAGCCTTCCCGGCCACGAACACGATCAGGACGAATTCGATTGCGATCGCGCACTCGATTTCAGCAATGGAAACTGGATTATCAAAAACTTGGGTTGAGTCATGTTACAGAACAGCAATGCAAAGAATGTCGTCGTCATCGGTACGCAGTGGGGCGATGAAGGTAAGGGCAAGATCGTCGATTGGCTGACCGATCACGCGCAAGGCGTGGTGCGTTTCCAGGGCGGCCACAATGCCGGCCACACGCTGGTCATCGGCGGCAAGAAGACTGCGCTGCAACTGATTCCCTCGGGCATCATGCGCGAAGGCGTGGCCTGCTACATCGGCAACGGCGTGGTTCTGTCGGTACCCGACCTGCTGCGCGAGATCGACAAGCTCGAAGCCGCCGGCGTGGAAGTGTGCTCGCGCCTGAAGGTGTCGGACGCCTGTCCCCTGATCCTGCCCTATCACGTAGCGCTGGACGTGGCCCGCGAAGCCGCCCGTGGCGATGCCAAGATCGGCACCACCGGCAAGGGCATCGGCCCAGCCTATGAAGACAAGGTGGCCCGTCGCGCCATCCGCGTGGCCGACCTATTGAACGAAAAGCGCTTTGCCGAGAAGCTGCTGGCCAACCTGGACTACCACAACTTCGTCCTGACCCACTACCTGAAGACCCAGCCGGTGGACTTCCAGAAGACCCTGGACGAAGCCCTGGCCAACGTGCCGCGCATCAAGCCCATGGTCACCGACGTCTCCAGCGACCTGTACGCCATCCATCAGGCCGGCGGCAAGATCCTGTTCGAAGGCGCGCAAGGCAGCCTGCTGGACGTGGACCACGGCACCTACCCGTTCGTCACCTCCAGTAACTGCGTGGCCGGCAATGCCGCCGCCGGTGCCGGTGTTGGCCCGGGCATGCTGCACTACATCATGGGCATCACCAAGGCCTACACCACCCGTGTCGGTTCCGGCCCGTTCCCGGCCGAACTGCCCACCGATGTGGGTACCGGCAAGCACCTGGCGTCGGTCGGCCATGAATTCGGTACCGTCACCGGCCGTGCCCGCCGTTGCGGCTGGTTCGATGCCGCGCTGCTCAAGCGCTCGGTGCAGATCAACGGTGTCTCCGGCATGTGCCTGACCAAGCTGGACGTGCTGGACGGCCTGGAATCGCTGAAGCTGTGCACCGGCTACAAGTTGAACGGCAAGACCGTCGATATCTTCCCGGTCGGCGCCGAAGAAGCCGCAGCCTGCGAACCGATCTACGAAGAAATGCCGGGCTGGTCCGAGACCACCGTCGGCGCCAAGTCGCTGGATGCACTGCCGGCCAACGCCCGTGCCTACATCAAGCGCATCGAGGAACTGGTGGGCGTGCCCATCGACATGATCTCCACCGGTCCCGACCGCGAAGAGACCATCGTCCTGCGTCACCCGTTCAAGTAATCAGGCCATCGCCGTAACACGTAACAAAGCAACACGAAGCAATCAATAATATGAAGATCTCTGACGATAAAGACCTCTGGGTCTCCTGGGACGACTACAACCGCCAGATCGAACGACTGGCGTTGAAGGTCTATGAATCCGGCTACCAGTTCGACCAGGTGCTGTGCCTGGCGCGCGGCGGCCTGCGCCCGGGTGACGTGATGTCCCGCATTTTCGATGTCCCGCTGGCCATCCTCTCGACCAGCTCCTACCGCGAAGCCGCCGGCACCATCCGCAGCTCGCTGGACATCGCCAAGTACATCACCATCACCAAGGGAACCCTGGGTGGCCGCATCCTGCTGGTGGACGACCTGGTCGACTCCGGCGTCACCCTGCAAAAGGTGATGCTGCACCTGAAGGAGCACTATCCGGCCGTCACCGAGATCAAGAGTGCCGTGTTGTGGTGGAAGGCCTGCTCGGTCGTGGAACCCGATTTCCACATCGACTACCTGCCCACCAATCCGTGGATCCACCAGCCCTTCGAAGAGTACGACGGTCTGGGCCCGCACCAGCTGGCGGCCTGGATCAAGAAGGGTGCCTGAGTATCGTCTTCACCAGCGATGCTTCAGATATGAAAAGAGCTTGCCGCGGCAAGCTCTTTTTTTCGCCCTTGATTTGTCGGGCGCCCGCTATTCGTACCGTCCTGCGCTCAGCAGGTCTCCACGCGCTTGGAGGTGGAGGTGCGCACCGGCTTGCCATCCATCTTCCAGCTCAGCAGGGCCACCGCGATGCCTGCCAGCGGCAGCAGGGCGGCCACATAGGGAACGGCATGCAGGCCCGGGCCGTGGTCGATGGTCACGCCGCCCAGCCAGGCCCCGGCCGCATTGCCCAGGTTGAAGGCCGCGATATTGGCCGAGGAGGCCAGGTTGGGCGCGCCGGTCGCCTTTTCCAGCACCCGCATCTGCAGCGGCGGCACGGTAGCGAAGGCCGCCATGCCCATCAGCCCGACGCCGACGATGGCTGCGATCTTGTTGCCATTGGTCAGGCCGAACAGCACCAGCACTACCGCCAGCAGCACCAGGCTGCCCAGCAGCGTGGCCATCAGGCGCTTGTCGGCCAGCTTGCCGCCGGCCAGATTGCCGATCACCAGTCCCAGGCCGAACAGCAGCAGGATGGGCGACACCGCCGACGGTGGGAAGCCGCTGATATCGGTCAGGATCGGGGCGATATAGGTGAAGGCCGCGAACACGCCACCGAAGCCCAGCACCGTCATCAGCAGGCCCAGCATCACCTGCGGGCGCATCAGTACGCGCACTTCCTTGCCGAAGTCAGCCTCTTCACCGCCTTGCGAACGCGGCACCAGCACAGCGGTGGCGGCCAGGGCGATCACCCCGATCACGGTCACCGCCCAGAAGGTGGCGCGCCAGCCATAGTGTTGGCCCAGCCAGGTGCCGAAGGGCACGCCCAGCACATTGGCCACCGTCAGGCCGGTGAACATCAGGGCGATGGCAGAGGCCTGCTTTTCCTTGGGGACCAGGCTGGTGGCCACCACCGAGCCGACCCCGAAGAACGCGCCGTGGGCAAAGGACGCCACCACCCGGCCCAGCATCAGCGTGGCGTAACCCGGCGCAATGGCACAGGCCAGGTTGCCGATGACGAAGACCACCATCAGCGCGATCAGCAGCGTCTTGCGCGGCAGGCGGCCGGTGGTGGCGGTCACCAGCGGTGCGCCCACGAACACGCCCAGCGCATAGCCGGTCACCAGCAGACCGGCCGAGGACAGGCTCACGCCCAGGTTGGAGGCCACTTCCGGCAGCAGCCCCATGATGACGAACTCGGTAGTCCCGATGGCGAATGCGCTGATGGTCAGCGCCCAAAGTGCAATTGGCATGGCAATCCTCTTGTTGTGGTGTGGAGTAGGCCGGCTGCTCCAGTTGGATTGCCAGCGATGTGAAGGATTGTGCGCGCAGTCTTTGTTGAGAAAAATGCCGTTACAATCAAAGAATATTTGATCCGGAGTCAACAATGAATATCCAGTCCGAGGAATTGCGCACCTTCGTCGCCGTGGTCGAGGCCGGCACCCTGTCGGCGGCGGCCGAAGTGCTGGAGCAGACCACCTCGGGCGTGAGCCGCGCGCTGTCGCGGCTGGAAGAAAAACTGGGCGCCAGCCTGCTGACCCGCACCACCCGCCGCATGGAGCTGACCGAAGAGGGCGAGGCCTTCCTGGAACAGGCCCGGGCCATCCTCGCGGCCATGGAACAGGCCGAGGAAACGGTGCGCATGCGCACCCGCAAGCCGGTCGGCAAGCTGCGCGTGGACGCCGCCGTGCCCTTCATGCTGCACTGTATCGTCCCGCATGTCGGCGCGTTTCGCGAGGCCTATCCGGACATCGAACTTGAGCTCACCACCAATGACCGCTTCATCGACCTGGTGGAGCAGCGTGCCGACATCGCCATCCGCATTGGCGAGCTGCAGGACTCCACCCTGCATGCCCGCGCCCTCAGTTCAGCGCGGCTCAACATCGTCGCCAGTCCCGCCTATCTGGCGCGGCACCCCGCGCCGGCATCGGTGGAGGCGCTGGAGCAGCACCAGCTGATCGGCTTTTCGCAGCCGGAAATCCTCAATCACTGGCCCCTGCGCCACCACGCCGGCGACCGCTACCAGACCCGCCCGGCGCTGCGCGCTTCCAGCGGCGAGACCATCCGCCATCTGGCGCTGCAGGGGCAGGGCATTGCCTGCCTTTCCAGTTTCATGACCGACGACGATATCGCCGCCGGCCGCCTGGTGCGCCTGCTGGAGCAGCACGATAGCGGCTTTCGCCAGAAGATTTCAGCGGTCTATTACCACAACACCCAGCTCTCCCGCCGCATCAGCTGCTTCCTCGATTTTTTGCAGTGCAAGCTTTAAATCGGAAACGTTTTGCCGTAAACCAAGTCTGAGCGCGAACATCGCCGCA
Source organism: Herbaspirillum sp. BH-1 (assembly GCF_002870055.1). NCBI lineage: Bacteria > Pseudomonadati > Pseudomonadota > Betaproteobacteria > Burkholderiales > Oxalobacteraceae > Herbaspirillum > Herbaspirillum sp. BH-1. The sequence continues at coordinate 96,612 of NZ_PKOI01000003.1, forward strand.
AGGGGGACGCGACCTGTGGCTGCCATCACACAAGATAGATCCGGAGAGAACAAGATGAAGCACATGCCAACCGGCCAGGCCGCAGGGCGCCCATGGATGACGAACTGGCAGCGGCAAGCCCGCTGCCCGCTACCGGCCGCGCTTGCCCTCGCAGCCGCGCTGCTGCTGCCGGCACCGTCCGCCAGCGCCGCCGCTGCCAGTGTCCAGACCTTCTCGCCCCAGGGCGAAGTCCAGCGCATCCGCCAGGTAAGGGCGCGCTTCTCCGAAGCCATGGTCAAGTTCGGCGACCCCAAGGCCGCCTCGCCCTTCGATGCCGATTGCGCCGTGGCCGGCACCGCGCGCTGGGCCGATGAGAAGAACTGGGTCTATGACTTCGAACGCGACCTGCCGCCCGGTACCCGCTGCAGCTTCACTCTGCGCAGCGATGCCCGCTCGGCGGCGGGCAATGCGGTGGCCGGCAAGACCCGCTTCCAGTTCAGCACCGGCGGACCGGCCGTGAGCCGCGTACAGCCTTATGACGATGCGCGCATCACCGAAGACCAGGCCTTCATCCTCTACCAGAATGGCCCGGCCACCGAAGCCTCGGTACGTCAACACCTGTACTGCGAAGCCGAGGGTATCAACGAGCGCATCCCCACCAAGGCTGTCGGTGAGGCCGACCGCAAGGCCTTGCTGCAGCAGTTCGCCAAGGGCGTCGATCCGGCCTCGGTGACCATCGTCCAGTGCCAGCAGCGCCTGCCCAATGAAGCGCACGTCAAGCTGGTCTGGGATCGCGGTATTGCCGCCGCAGCCGCACCGGCCATCGTTACCAGCAAGCCGCAGGTCTTCAGCTTCCAGGTGCGCAGCGAATTCACGGCCAGCCTGTCCTGCCAGCGCGAAAACGCCAATGCCGCCTGTTCGCCCATCCTGCCGGTGACCCTGTCGTTCTCGGCCCCGGTGCCGCGCAATCTGGCCGAGCAGATCGTCATGAACGTCAGCACCGGCAAGATCAAGCCCACCCTGGACGGCGACAAGGACGCCGCCGTGCGCGAACTGCGCTTCAAGCCGCCATTCCCGGAGAAATCCGAGTTCAGCATCAGCCTGCCTTCCGGTTTCAAGGACGAGGATGGCCGCACGCTCTCCAACGCCGCCGCCTTCCCCCTGAAATCGGCCCTGGCCGATTTCCCGCCGCTGGCCAAATTCCCGGCCGCGCCCTTCGGCATCATCGAACTCAACGCCGATCCCACGCTGCCGGTGACCCTACGCCGGGTCGAAGCCGGCTTGCAGCTGCGCGGCAAGGATGGTCGCGCCATGCCCGGTAAGGTGGCCGATCTCAAGGTCGATGGCGACCAGGCGGTGATCGCCTGGCTCACGCGCCTGAACAAGTATCACGAGAAATGGGGCGACCCCAAGAAGGTGGATTCGCGCAGCGTCAGCCTGCTGGCCAAGGAACCGGGCGCGAAGAAGCTCGACCTGCCCGCGCAGAAGGAGGCCAAGGACGGCGAGTGGCCCTTCGAAGTGATCGGCATCCCCTTGAAGGACCCCGGCTTCTACGTGGTCGAACTGGAATCGCAGAAACTGGGAGCCTCCCTGCTGGGCAAGCCGCAGCCCATGTACGTGCGCACCAGCGCGCTGGTGACCAACCTGGCCGTCCACGTCAAGCTGGGCCGCGCCAACGGCGCCGTTTGGGTGACCCGGCTGGACGACGCCAGACCGGTGGCCGACGCCGAGATCCGCGTCTCCAATTGCGAAGGCACGTCGCTCTGGCAGGGCAAGACCAATGCCAATGGCGTGGCAATGATGCCGGCACTGGAGGACGCCTGCGCCCATCGTCCCTACAGCGAGGACAATGCCGACAGCATCAATGGCCTTTTCGTCAGCGCCCGCAAGACCGACGAGCGCGGCCGCCAGGACATGGCCTTTGCGCTTACGTCGTGGAACGACGGCATCGAATCCTGGCGCTTCAACCTGCCCACCGACATGGACCGCGCCGCCACCGTGCGCGCCACCACCATCTTCGACCGCAGCCTGTTCCGTGCCGGCGAAACGGTCTCGATGAAGCACGTCATCCGCACCGAGACCCTGCAAGGCTTCGGCCTGCTGCGCAAGGAGGACCTGCCCACGCGCGTGCGCATCAGCCATCTGGGCAGTGGCCAGCAATTCCAGTTTCCCCTGACCTGGCGCGGCAACAAGAGCGCCGAGACCAGCTTCGTCCTGCCGCGCGAAGCCAAGCTGGGGACCTATGAAGTGGTGCTGGACCAGGGCGAGGTCGATACCAGCGCCGGCGCCAGCGCGAACGAGGGCGAGGCCGAAGACGGCTACGGACGCGGCAGCTATGTCACCGGCAGCTTCCGCGTGGAAGAATTCCGCCTGCCGCTGATGCAGGGCCGCATCACGCCGCCCAAGGGCGCCCAGGTCGCCATCAAGGAATTGCCGCTGGACCTGCAACTGAACTACATCAACGGCGGTGGCGCGGCCAACCAGGCCGTGCGTGTATCGTCGCTGCTGCGTTCGCGCGGGGTGAACATCGCGGGCTACGACGGTTTCTCCTTCGACGCTCCGCGCAGCGATGATGACAGCAATGCCGACGACCAGAAGATCGTCGCCGACAAGCTCGCCGTCACCCTCGACAAGAACGGCAGCGGTCGCGCCGTCATCGGCAAGCTGCCGGTGCTGCAACGCCCGCAGGAACTGCTCACCGAAATGACCTACAGCGACCCCAACGGTGAAGTGCAGACCATCTCCAGCGTCACGCCGCTGTGGCCGTCGGCGGTGGTGGTGGGGCTGCGCACGGGCAACTGGGTGTCGGTCAAGAAAAAGCTGACGCTGACCGCCGTCACCCTCAATACCGCCGGTCAGCCGCAGGCCGGTGTGCCGGTGGAAATCCGTGGCCTGGCGCGCAAGACCAATTCGCACCGCAAGCGCATGGTGGGCGGCTTCTACGCCTACGAAAACGACGAGAGCAAGCTAGACCTCGGCAGGCTTTGCGCCGGCAAGAGCGACCAGCACGGCATGTTCACCTGCGACACCGAGCTTTCCGAGGCCGGCAATGTGGAACTGATCGCCAGCGCCAGGGATGGCAATGGCAATGCGGCTGCCGCCCGTTCCTCGGTGTGGGTCACCGGGCGTGGCGAAGTCTGGTTCGATGGCGAGAACCAGGACCGCATCGACATCCTGCCCGAGAAAAAGAACTACCAGCCCGGCGAGACCGCCACCTTCCAGGTGCGCATGCCATTCCGTCACGCCACCGCGCTGGTTGCCGTGGAGCGTGAAGGCGTCATCGATACCCGCGTGGTGCAACTGTCCGGCCAGGACCCCACCATCAGCGTGCCGATGAAAGCCGAGTATGGTCCCAACGTCTATGTCTCGGTGCTGGCCGTGCGCGGTCGCATGCGCGAGGTGCCGTGGTATTCCTTCTTCGTCTGGGGCTGGAAGGAGCCGCTCAACTGGTGGCATGAATTCCGCACCTATCAGGGACCCGGCCCCATCGTCGATCTCTCCAAGCCGGCATGGAAGTTCGGCATCGCCGAAGTCAACATCGGCGACGCCGGCCATCGCCTGCAGGTGGCGGTGACGACCGACAAGCCCACCTATCCCATCCGCGCCATCGCCAAGGTGCAAGTGCAGGTGAAACTGCCCAACGGCAAACCGGCCGCCGGGGGCGAATTTGCCCTGGCCGCCGTCGATGAAGCCCTGCTGGAACTGCAGCCCAATGGCAGCTGGGATGTCTTGCGCGCCATGCTGCAACGACGCAGCTATGGCGTGGAAACCTCCACCGCGCAGATGCAGGTGGTCGGCAAGCGCCACTACGGCAAGAAGGCCACGCCGGCCGGCGGCGGCGGTGGTCGCGCCCCCACGCGAGAACTGTTCGACACCCTGCTGGCATGGAAGCCCAAGGTCACCCTGGATGCCGAGGGCAGGGCGCAACTGGAGGTGCCGTTGAACGATGCGCTGACCTCCTTCCGCATCGTGGCCATTGCCGAGAATGGCGTCAGCGATTTCGGGACCGGCAGCGTCAGCATCCGCTCCACCCAGGATGTGCAGGTCATCTCCGGCCTGCCGCCCCTGGTGCGTGAAGGCGACAGCTTCAACGGCAGCGTCACCGTGCGCAATACCACCACCCATGACATGACCCTCAAGGTCAGCGCACGCGCCCAGGGCGGCACGCCCGCCAGCACCCTGACGCTGCCCGAGCGCGACATCAAGATCGCGGCCGGCCAGTCGGCCGAAGTGATGTGGCCGGTGCAGACGCCGGAAGGCATCAGCCAGCTGGCCTGGGAAATCAGCGCCCAGGAGCAGGGCGGCCAGAAGGCCAAGGACGCCATGAAGTTCAGCCAGCGCGTGGTACCGGCGGTCCCGGTGACGGTGCAGCAGGCCACCCTGTTCCAGTTGGACAAGAGCGCCGCCCTCAGCGTTGCCCGCCCGGCCGACAGCCTAGCCGGACGCGGTGGCCTGGCCATCTCGCTCAAGCCCAGCCTGGCCGGTGGCAGTGATGCGCTGACCCGCTACTTCGTCAACTACCCCTTCGCCTGCCTGGAGCAGAAGACCTCCAAGGCCATCGGCCTGCGCGATGAAGCGGCGTGGCAGAAGATCGTGGCCGACCTGCCGACCTATCTCGACGGCGACGGCCTGGCCTACTACTTCCCGCCCAGCGACAGCGGCGCGCGGCGTGGCAGCGACACGCTCACCGCCTACCTGCTGGCGGCCACCAACGAGGCCGGCTATGCCATCCCGCCCGCCAGCCGCGACAAGATGCTCGACGGCCTGGCCGGCTTCGTGGAGGGCAAGGTGGTGCGCGAGTTCTGGTCGCCGCAGAAGGACCTGGACGTGCGCAAGCTGGCCGCGCTGGAAGCCCTGTCGCGCTACAACCGCGTGCAGCCTGCCATGCTCGGATCGATCCAGATCAACCCCAACCAGTGGCCCACCTCCGGCCTGCTGGACTGGATCGCCATCCTGCAGCGGGTCACCGCCATCCCGGAACGCCAGAAGAAGCTCGACGAGGCCGACCAGATCCTGCGCGCCCGCCTGAACTTCCAGGGCACGCGCATGGGCTTCTCCAATGAAGAGGGCGACTACTGGTGGTGGCTCATGAGCAGCGGCGACGCCAATGCCAACCGCCTGATCCTGCTGGAACTGAACAATCCGGCCTGGCGCAACGACCTGCCGCGTCTGGTGGCCGGCGCCATCGGCCGCCAGCAGCGCGGCCACTGGAGCACCACCACCGCCAACGTCTGGGGCAGCCTGGCCCTGGAGAAATTCGCCCGCAAGTTCGAATCCGAACCGGTCACCGGCAGCACCCGCGCCACGCTGGAGCAGGGTGGGGGCAACACTGCCGCGGGTGCCACCAGCGCCACCCAGAGCCTGGCCTGGAGCAGCGCCGCCAGCGGCGGCAAGCTGCAACTGCCCTGGCCCGACGGCAATGCGCAAGGCGGCAATGTGCGCTTCACGCAAGAGGGCAATGGCAAGCCCTGGGTCACGCTGCAAAGCCTGGCCGCCGTCCCCCTGAAACAAGCGTTCGCGGCCGGCTACCGCATCAGCCGCAAGGTCGAGGCCATCGAGCAGAAGCAGGCCGGCGTCTATACCCGTGGCGATGTGCTGCGGGTGACGTTGGACATCGATGCCCAGAGCGAGATGACCTGGGTCGTGGTCAGTGATCCGGTACCGGGCGGCGCGACCCTGCTGGGTTCCGGCCTGGGGCGTGATTCCGCCATCGCCCAGGGCAAGCAGGACAGCCCGCGTGATCGCGGCATGGGCTGGCTGGCCTACGAGGAACGCAGCTTCGAAGCCTATCGCGCCTACTACGAGTCCATGCCCAAGGGCCGCACCAGCATCAGCTACACCGTGCGCCTGAACAATGCCGGCGAATTCAACCTGCCGCCCACGCGGGTGGAGGCCATGTATGCACCGGAAATGTTTGGTGAAGTGCCGAACGCCAAACTGGTCGTCAAGGCGGCACCGTGATCGCCAGCGGCACGCCCTGGTCCCGCGCCGGCGTACGCTGCGCGCTGGTGCTGGCCTTGCTGCTGCCGGTCAGCGCAAGCGCGCTGCCTTCGTTTGCCGAGGTGCAGCGCGACTTCCTCCCCTCCGAGGCCAGCCTGCTGGACCGCAACGGCGAGCTGCTGCAGCGCCTGCGTGTGAACATGGACGAACGCAAGCTCGCCTGGGTGAAGCTCGAAGATGTTTCGCCCGCCCTGCGCCAGGCCCTGATCGCCTCCGAAGACCGACGTTTCTACCAGCACAGCGGCATCGACTGGAATGCCGTCGCGGCCTCGGCCTGGGGCAATCTCTGGAATACCCGGACCCGCGGCGCCTCCACCATCACCATGCAACTGGCGGGTTTGCTCCATGACGACCTGCGTCGCAAATCCGGCGCACGCACGCTGACGCAGAAGGTCTCGCAGGCGTGGATCGCGCAATCGCTGGAACGCAGCTGGCGCAAGGACCAGATCCTGGAGGCCTACCTCAATCTGGTCTCCTTCCGGGGCGAGCTGGTGGGTGTGCATGCCTTGTCGCGCGTCATGTTCGGCAAGCACCCCAGTGGCCTGGATCAGGGTGAAGCCGCCATCGCGGTCGCCCTGATCCGCGCCCCCAACGCCACCCCGCGCCGCGTGGCCGAGCGCGCCTGCGCCATCTTGAAGGAACAGGGCGCCGCCGAACAATGCAATGGCATGGATGGCCGCACCGAACTGGTCCTGGCCCGTGCCGCCGCCAAACGCGACCTGCCGGGCGCCAGCGATGCACCGCAATTGGCCCCCCACCTGGCGCGCAAGCTCCTGAACACACCCGGCCAGCAAGTGCGCTCCACGCTGGACGCGCCCTTGCAGCGCTTCGCCTCGCAAGCCCTGCGCCATCAACTGGCCGGCCTGGCCGAACGCAACATCGAGGATGGCGCCATCATCGTCATCGACAACGCCACCGGTGAGGTGCTGGCCTGGGTCGGCTCCAGTGGCAGCCTGTCGGCGGCCGCCAATGTCGATGGCGTAGTCGCACAGCGCCAGGCCGGCTCGACGCTCAAGCCTTTCCTCTACGAACTGGCGATCGAAAGAAAGTGGCTCACGGCGGCTTCGCTGCTGGACGATTCCCCCGTCAACCTCGCCACCAGCGCCGGACTCTACATCCCGCAGAACTACGACAAGCAATACAAGGGGCTGGTCAGCCTGCGTACCTCGCTGGGTTCTTCCCTGAACATCCCCGCTGTGCGCACGCTGGTGATGGTCACGCCGGAACGCTTCTTCCGCCGCCTGCAGGCACTGGGCTTCAACCTGCGCGAGAGTGGCGACTACTACGGCTACAGCCTGGCCCTGGGCAGTGCCGACGTGACCTTGGCCAACCTTGCCAATGCCTATCGCGCATTGGCCAACCAGGGCCGCTACTCCCCCTTGCGCATGCGACTGGATGACGCCCGCACCGCGCCGCGCCCGGTACCGGTGATGGACGCCGATGCCGCCTACATCATCGGCGACATCCTCTCCGACCGCAGCGCCCGCGCCCGCACCTTCGGCCTGGAAAACGCGCTGTCCACCCGTATCTGGACCGCCGTCAAGACCGGCACCTCCAAGGACATGCGCGACAACTGGTGCGTCGGCTATTCCTCGCGTTACACCGTCGGCGTGTGGGTCGGCAATGCCTCCGGTGCCCCGATGTGGGATGTCTCCGGCGTGACCGGCGCCGCACCGGTGTGGCAGGAGGTGATGCAGTACCTGCATGAACGCGGCCACGGCGGCAGTCGGGATGCCCGCAATAGCCCGCCGCAGAAGCCGGCCGGCGTACAGGCCCAGACGATACGTTATGAACAGGACGTCGAGGCCGCCCGCACCGAATACTTCCTGCCCGGCACGGCGCAGTCCGAGATCCGCATCGCGCACGCGCGCGAAATCCGTCCCGCCATCACCTATCCGACCGCCGGCATGCTGGTAGCGCTGGACCCGGACATCCCACCGGCGCGCCAGCGCATCCGCTTCCGCGCCCAGGGGGCGCCGGCTGGCAGTCGCTGGCAATTGGATGGCAAGCTGATGCCGGAGGCTGTGACGGAAGCGGGGCGGGTGCGGGCGCAGCAGGTTGCTGCCGCATCGGCCGGAACAGTCGAGGCAGAACTGGGCTTCGACTGGATGCCCTGGCCAGGCAAGCACACCCTGGTGTTGCAGGACCGGGGCGGCAGGCAGCTCGATGGTGTACGTTTCGAGGTGCGCGGGGCAGTGGCGCGGCCCGAGGGCAAGCCGCGCCACTGAACACCCCATGCATGGGGAACGCAGTATCAGCGGCGCAGAATCAGGGGCGCGGAATCAGCTGCGGCGACACTTGCCGGGCGTGTGCAGCAAAGACGTGTTCCGCATCCAGCGGCAGCAGATAGCCTTCGCGCACCAGTTTCTGGCCAGCTGCCTCGACTTGGGCGGCGTAATCGGCCCGGCCCTGGTAACGGCGATCCAGCGCAGGACGTGGATCGCCGCTGCTCCTGGCTTCACTGCTCACGGCAAAGGGTATCGCACTGCCCAGCGAGGAACAGGTTTCGCCCTGGGCGTGACCGGCGGCACGCAGGTTCCAGCCCGTATAGGTGGCCAGCGGAACCGCCACTTCAGGTTGGGCAATGCCGCCCAGCTCATTGCCATCGCCATCGAACTTCGGTACCAGGATGCGATAGGAGCGTGTCACATCTGCCACCGGGATGGCGCCGCGATAGTCGGTGATAGTCAGCGGATTGTGGATGCCGCTATAGACCAGATGCAGTTCGGTCGGGGCCACGTCGCCCGCCGCATTGGCCAGTGGCACGCGCACATTGTCCAGTGCCGGGAATCCGACCGAGACCTGGTCCGGTGTCACTGCCGTGCCGCCGGCCACCGTCGGGTAGCGCGACGGTGGCGGTAACTGGCCCTTGGCCAGCCAGTTTTCCATGGCCGGGATCATGGCGCGCAAGACCGGCGCCTGGGTCACCGGGCTCGGTGGGAACTGGCACATGCTGTCCTTGCCGATCTGCTTGACCAGCCCATTCCGGACACCAGGACCACCGGCGTGCTGGGTGCCGGAAATCAGGTAGTAGCGCACGTTGTCCGGCAAGACCAGATCCTTGCCCGTGCCATCCGTGACCACCAGTGCGCCGCGGCCACCCCACCACTCAAAACTGCCGTCGATCTGCATGATCTTCGGGCAGGTCGCACTGGCGCTGCACTGCCTGAGCAAGCCATCGGTGGCGCCACTGACCGGATCTTTCATGACGTTGTAGGCGAAGGGGAACTGGTCGCCAGGCATCCAGTGTTCTTCGTGGCCTTTGGACCAGCGGCCGGGTTGTGAAAACCTTTCATTGATCCAGGTGCGGCGGCCGCCCGGAATGATGGCCATCATCCCGTCGAAGACCTTGTTGCCCTGTGCATTCCTGTTGAAACCCATGTAGAGGAAATCACGCATGAATCTGCCCGACTGTGAAATCCCTTCGCCGATGGTCAGGTCGAAATTGCGTTTGTTGGGCATCGTGCAGGCCGGCTGGCTGACGCAGGCAGCTTCCTTCATGTCGTTCAGAGGATTGGCCCTCCCTGTGGCATCGGTCGGCGTGTCGCGCAGGAAGCTCACCAGGTCGCGCACGGCGGCAAAGCCGATGGCCATGACCCTGGGGTGGGTCGCGGGATAGACGAAGCTGTAGATGCTGCCCTGGTCGGGAGTCACGGCGGCGCCATCCGGACCAGGTACGGCCGGTGGAGGGGTAAAGACCACGTTTACGCTCCCGTCTGCCCGGGGCTCGTAATGCCAGTCGGTGACGGCGGCGGCGGGCGCCTGGTAATCCTGCTGGCCCTGCGCATTGCGCCAGCTCTGGCGTACGGTGAAGCTCACATGCGACTTGTCGCGCAGCGATGCCGGCGGGTAGGAAAGTTTGAATTCGTTGTGGCCCTGATGGAAATCGGGGATGTATTCTTCGCGGCTCAGGCCAGTGATGGCGGATCCGTCCGTGTGCGTGACCACCGGAAAACGTGTGCCCAACGCGCCGTCGATGGCCTCGCCTGATTGCTTCAGATCGCCCTGCCAGCCGCTCCAGACGATGGTGTAGCCGGCCCGGAGCAGGGAAGGATAGGTGTCGCCGGGAGCCGGTCCGTGGCGCAGGGATTTGCCCCCGATGAAGAATTCCTGGGCCAGCTTGCGGCCGCGATTGGCCACGTCATAGAACAGCACGCGACGCGCCTGGGCCGCCGACTTGGGGCGCAGGATCACGAAGTCGGTCGTATAGGACACATAGCCGTCGGCATCCCTGGGTGCCTTGTCGAGATCGGTAATCATCGCGTTGTCGGGATGATGGGGATCAAGCTTGCCATGCACCATGCCCGAGACCAGCTGGTAGGGACCGGTTGCCCCTGCCGGGGTATTTCCGCCGAATGCATCCACGGTCTGGGTAATTTCAAGCTGGGCTATATATCCGGCCGGCTTGCCGGCTGGACCTGCGGCATGGGCCTGAGCCACGGCGGCGGTGCACAGCATGGTGGCGAGCAGGGTGAGGGTGGTCTTCATAGTCTCCCTTGTTATGGATAAGAACGAGGAAGGCTAAGCCTACCGCAAAGTGGGCGAGTGCTTTTTCCTTCAGCCAAAAACTTAAAAGGCCGAATGATTTTCATCATTCGACCTTTTATGTTTTGCTGCGCACTGAGGCACTCGGTCATCTCCCGCGATCCCGTCTGGCCTTGCAAGGTCAGACTTTCTCGTCCCTCCCGCAAAGCGCGCAGGCGCTTTGCTCGTGGGCCCCAAAACACAAAAGGCCGACTGACTTGCGTCAATCGACCTTTTTTGTTTTGGTGCCCACGGAGGGACTCGAACCCCCACACCTCGCGGCACATGGACCTGAACCATGCGCGTCTACCAATTCCGCCACGTGGGCTTTTTCGCAACAGCAATCAATCCGCCGTGCTTGAAAGAGGCTGCATTCTAATGGCATTTTTCTTCGCCGTCACTACCTAATTTCAATTTTTTCCATCCCCGCTTTTCCCTGCCGGCGCAGGGTGGCCGCGGCGCCCGTTTGTGTGCCGTCCAAGCTCCCGGCGACGCCCTTCAGCCGGATGCAATTCAGGCGAGACGCCCACCTGCCCACGCCCATTTCCCTACCGGATTTTCAGGCAGAGGTTCTTGCGCAGCCTCAATCCTTCACTAAATAGTTTACACAAGGCAATTCTTTGGCTATATTGCATACGTATGCAAAACAGATCAAGTCAGCTTTGCATACTCCCTCTCAAAACCACAACATCAACAGGAGACCACCTTGAGGATCCATGCTGCTCTCGGCATGGCTGCGCTTTCGCTCGGCCATTTCGCTACTTTCGTCCAGCCCGTCCAGGCCCATGAAACGTCCAATATCGTCATCTATGGCCTGGTCGATTCCGGGCTGAGCTACTACAGCAACAGCGTCGCGCTCAATGGCGGCCAGATTGCAGCATCTGGCTCGGCGCTGCGGCTGGATAACGGCATCGCGGCCGGCAATCGCGTCGGCTTCTCCGGCAGCGAAGACCTGGGCGGCGGCATGTCGGCCGTCTTCAAGCTGGAAAACGGTTTCGACGCGGCCAAGGGCAGCATGGGGCAGGGCGGTCTGCTGTTCGGACGCCAGTCCTACGTGGGACTGAACACGGCCGCCGGCTTGTGGGCCATCGGACGCCAGTACGACTTCATGTTCGATTACCTCAACCTGATGGGGTATACCAACGCCGGTCACAACAACATCGGCGCCAGCGGACAGGGCCTGGATGGCATGAGCGCCATCGCTGCGACGGCACAGCTGGGCAATCACACCTACGGCGCGCGGGTCAACAATGCGCTCAAGTTTTCCAGCAACAGCTTTTCGGGTTTCCGTTTCGGGGCCTTGCTGGGATTGGGTGAGCAGGCCGGTTCGCAGTCGCGCGGCAGCACCGCGCAGGCAGGCCTGAACTATGGACAGGGCAACTTCCTGATCGGCGCGGTGGCGGGCGTCTCCAGCGTGCCGGGCAGCGACAACCAGTACGCCACCAAACGACTGGCCGGCGCGGGTGCCAAGCTGACGCTGGACAAGCTGGCCCTCTACGGTTCTTACACCCAGGTGCATTTCGACGGTCTGGTCAGTTACGCGGCACGCGGGATCAGCTGGAAGGGCGCGCGGGTGGACACGCTCGATATCGGCGCCGATTACCAGTTCACGCCGGTGGTCAATGGCGGTCTGTCCTGGCAGCACCAGACCCGCAACAGCGATCTGGGGGCGGCCGATCAGGTCACGGCTTCGCTTTCCTATTCGCTGTCCAAGCGTACTTCGCTCTATTCCACCGTGGCTTACCAGCATGATCGCGCCTTCGGTGCATTGAACGTGTTCGGCGCCGGCACACCGTCGTCCAATGGGGTGCAGGTGGTCTCGCGCGTGGCCATGCGCACGGCCTTCTGAATGGCCCAGGGGAGGAGTCGAACATGAAACAAGATCGTCGAGGTTTCCTGCTGTCGTCCGCAGCCATGCTGGGGGCAGGCGCAAGTGGCAGCCTGCCGCTGCTGGCGCGGGCACAACCGCAAGCGAACGGGGTGACGCCGGGCAAGCCCTTCAAGGGTGTCGAGCTGAACGTGCTGACCGTGGTGGCGCCGCAGTTCCGCGCCCATGAGGCGCGCCTGGCGGCCTTCGAGGAGTTGACCGGCATCCGCGTCAAGTACCAGTACGTGCCCTTCACCAGCATCCGCGACAAGCTCACCGCCGAGATGGTGGCCGAGAATGGCGACTACGACGTGGTCTCCGTCATGGATGTCTGGGCGCCCTCGCTGAAGAACCTGCTGCATCCGCTCAACGACGGCATTCGCGACAAGGGCATCGACATGACGCGCTATCCCGATGCCTACCTGCGCGCCAGCCGCAACGAGTCCGGCTATATCGGCCTGCCCATTCGCGGTCACGTGCAATTGCTGTTCTATCGCAAGGATGTGCTGGCCGATCTCAAGCTGCCCGTTCCCAAGACCTGGGCTGAGGTGGTGAAGGTGTCGCAGGCTATCCAGGCCGGTGCCGGCATGCCGGGCATTGCCATGTACTACGGCAAGAACTCGGGACAGAACCTGATGGTCTGGTTCGATTTCCTGTGGGGACGTGGGGGTGAACTGCTGGATGCGCGCAACCAGCCCGCCTTCCATTCGCCGGCCGGCATTGCGGCCACCCAGGATTACCTGGACCTGATGCTCAAGCACAAGGTCACGCCGGCCGGTTCGGTCAGCTTCAACGAGACCGATGCCGTCAATTCCATGGCCCAGGGCAAGTGCGCCATGTTGCCCACCTGGTGGTGGCGTTACCAGGGGCTGACGGATGCCAAGTCCTCCACGCTGTCGCCGGAGAAGGTGGGCTTTGCGCCCATGCCGGGCTACGCCGGTGTGGCCACGCCGTCCCACACCAACCTGTGGCTCTACGGCATCGACCGTCATTCGAAGAAGAAGGCGGCAGCTATGGAATTCCTCGCCTGGCTGACCCAGCCTGCCATCGAGAAATCCCTGCTGCTGGACCCGGCCCAGCACGAGATCGTCAGCGTGCAGAGCGCCAACCTGGCCGACCCCGCCGTCAATGCGCTCTCGCAGGGCATGCACAAGATGGCCGGCGAGGTCTTGAAGAACGCCCGCGTGCTGCCGCTCATCCCGCAGTGGCCGGTGATCTCCGACATCCTCGATACGGCGATCTCGAAGATGGCGCTGGGCACCGTCCCGGTCAAGGAGGGACTTGACGACGCTGCCAGAAAGGTCCGCAAGCTGGTCTGACCCAGTCTGACCTGGCCTGCCTGTCCTCCACCCGGAGGGCAGGCAGCCCTGCCGTGGCGGCCAGGTCGGCCGTCCCAACCTGATTCCAACCCCGTTCCATGAAAAACAATCGTCTGGCGTACTTGTTGATGCTGCCGGCGCTGCTGGTCATCGCCGTCACTACCGTATTCCCCTTGCTGTATTCCCTGGCGCTGTCGTTCCGCAGCTGGAAGCTGGCGTATTCGTCGGTGCCCGGGCCCTTCGTCGGCCTGCACAACTATGCCGAGCTGCTGGCCGGTGATTCCGAATTCGTCGCCTCCATTGCGACCACGCTGTCCTTCGTCGGTATCGACGTGCTGGCGACCTGCCTCATTGCGCTGGGCTGCGCCTTGCTGTTGCGTCGCGCCGGCCGGGTGACCTCGGTGGCGCGGGCGCTGCTGATGCTGCCCTTCGTGATGAGCCCGGCGCTGATCGGCATTTCATTGCGCTTCTTCCTCAACCCGGAATACGGCGTCATCGCCGCATCGCTGGGCAAGCTCTTTCCCGGGCTGGCCAGCCTGATCTGGCTGGCGCATCCGGCCTGGGCCATGGTGGCGCTGGTGATCAGCGATGTCTGGCACTGGGCGCCCTACATGACGCTGATCCTGCTGGGTGGCCTGGCTTCGGTCCCCAAGGAGACCGAAGAAGCGGCCGCCGTCGATGGCGCCTCGCCCCTGCGCATCTTCGTCGATATCACGCTGCCGCAGCTCAAGCCGGTGGTGGCGGTGGTGATCCTGTTGAAGACCGTGTTCGCACTGAAGGCCTTCGATGCCGTCTTCGCCCTCACCGATGGCGGGCCGGGCAATGCCACCACCACGCTGGCTTACCTGGTCTACCAGATCGGCTTCAAGTACTACGACATGGGCTATGCGGCAGCGGCCGGCTATGTCCTCACGGCGGTGATGCTGGTGCTGGCCGGCTTCTATATGCGCCTCGCTTTCAAGAAAGGAATCTGAATGAGCAAGCCCTGCAACCTTGGCCTCATGAAATCGCGGCTGGCGCGCATCGGTGGGCTGATCGGCGTCTACGCCATCATCGGCTGCATCCTGCTGCCCATCCTCTGGATCGTGCTGACGTCCTTGAAGACGCCGCGCGATGTCTACACCCTGCAGCTCTGGTTCAGCCCCACCTGGGACAATTTCAGGACAGTCTTCGCCGCCCCCTGGCACCTCGGCGACAAGCTCGCCAACAGCCTCTGGGTGGCGCTGGGGACGGTGCTGGTGGCGATCCCGCTGGCCGTGGTGGCGGCCTATGCGTTCTCGCGTTTCCGCTTTCCCGGCCGGCAGGCGCTGTTCGTGGGCATCGTGGCCTCGCAGTTCATCCCGGCGGCCATCGTGGTGCTGCCTTACTTCCTGATGTTCAAGCAGCTGGGGTTGCTCGACACCCGCAGCGCATTGGTGATCGTCAACCTCTCCATCGTGTTGCCGTATTCGATCTGGATGATCAAGGGCTTCATCGATGCCGTGCCGGTGGATATCGAAGAGTCCGCCATGATCGACGGCGCATCGCTGGGTCGCATCATCGCCACCATCGTCGTTCCCACGGCGCTGCCGGGCATCATCACCTCGGCTGTCTTCAGCTTCACGCTGACCTGGAACGAGTTCATCTTCGCCCTCATCACCTCCAAGCAGAACGCAGTCACCTTGCCCATCGCCCTGGTGGCGCTCAGGACCGAACGCGGCGACCTGTGGGAGCTGATGGCGGCGGCCGGCATGATCATCGCGCTGCCCATGTTCCTGCTGTCGATGACGGTGCAAAAACAATTCATCAAGAGCCTGACCCAGGGTTCGGTGCGATAGCGCACCCCTATCAGCCCAGCCAATATCAAGAATGGAGAAGACAGAATGACCACGCTGCGCCTGCAAGGCATAGACAAGAAATGGGACGGCTTCCATGCCGTCAAGAATCTCGACCTACAGATCGAGGACCGCGAATTCCTGGTCCTGCTGGGGCCGTCCGGATGCGGCAAGACCACCACCATGCGCATGATCGCCGGGCTGGAAGAGCCGACCTCCGGCGACCTGTATTTCGATGCGCAACGCGTCAACGGCATCGCGCCGCGCCTGCGCGACGTGTCCATGGTGTTCCAGAACTACGGGCTCTATCCGCACATGACGGTACGCGACAACATCGCCTATCCGCTCAAGCTGCGCCGCCAGCCGGCGGCCGAGATCGAGGCCGCCGTGCAGCGCGCCGCCGGTCGGGTGGAATTGCAGCACCTGCTGCAGCGCCTGCCGGCCGAACTCAGCGGTGGCCAGAGGCAGCGGGTGGCCCTGGCACGTTCCATCGTGCGCAAGCCACGCGTGTTCCTGATGGACGAGCCCTTGTCCAACCTTGACGCCAAGCTGCGCGGCACCATGCGCGCCGAGTTGCGCCACCTGGCGCGGGAGCTGGAGGTGACCACCGTCTATGTCACCCACGACCAGGTCGAGGCCATGACCCTGGCCACGCGGGTGGCCATCATGAAGGAAGGCGTGCTGCAGCAGATCGATACGCCCGAAAACATCTACAACCGTCCCGCCAACGCCTTCGTGGCCGGCTTCATCGGCTCGCCGGCGATGAACCGTGTTGCACGGCGACGGCGACCAGGAGCGCTTCCTGGTCGGCGGTGGCCATGTGGTGGCGGTGCAGCCGCCGCGCGCGGGCAAGCTGATCCTGGGCGTGCGTCCCGAGGACGTGCAACTGGCCAGGGAACCCGGCACAGCCAACCTGCTGGGCGAGGTCTATGCCTTCGAACTGCTGGGCGACAACACGCTGGTGACGGTCAAGCTGGAGGGCCAGTATTTCGTGGCCAAGCTGGAAAAGGGCGAACGCGTGAAGGAATGCGACCCCATCGCCTTCTGCATCCGCCCGAAACGCCTCTACTGGTTCGACGCGGAAAGCGGCGACCGCATCGATCAATGAGGCAAGACCAACGACACAGGATCACAGACACGGGACCAACGACACAGGGACAATGAGATGAGCATCTATCTGACCCAAGAACAAGCCGAGGCACGCCATATCCGGAAGACACAATACGTTTCCTGCGACGAAGCCTTCCTGGATTGCCGCCTGCCGGGCTCCATGCCCAAGGAAAACTATTCCATCATCGGCCCCGGCGTGACGCAAAGCGCCAGCCAGGTGGTGAACCTGAAGGAGCCGCACGGTTTCAACATCGGCGCGGCCGCCATGCCTCGCGGTGTGACCAACAACCTGCACATCCACTTCACCAGCGAAGTATTCATCTGCACCCGTGGCGAGTGGTTGCTGCGCTGGGGGCCGCGAGGCGAGGAGGGCGAGTATGTGCTCAAGGCCGGCGATATCGTCTGCCTGCCGACCTGGATCTTCCGTGGCTTCACTAACGTCGGGCCGGATGATGGCTGGCTGTTTTCCTGCCTGGGCGGGGACGACACCGGCGGGGTCATCTGGAGCCCGGACATCATGGGCCAGGCCAACGAGACCGGTCTCTACCTGGCCGAAGACAACCAGCTCATCGACCGCCGCGCCGGCCAGCTCCTGCCCCTGGGTTTGAAGTGGATGGCGCCGTTCCCGGCGGAGGAAGTGGCGCGCCTGCGCAAGGTCTCGCCGGAAGAAATGCGAGGCCGTGTCACCACCGCCGAGGACCGCGCCTTCAGCAGCCACGCGCTGCTCGACGCCTGCCTGCCCGGCCATGCTAGCCAGCTGGCCCCGGTGATCGGCTATGGCATCACCCAGGACCGCAACCAACGCCCCCGGGTGCAGGACCCGCAGGGCTTCTCCATCGAATGGATGCGGCTGCCGCCCGGACAGGAGGCCGGCCCCTTCCTGATCAGCCAGAAGATGGTGGTCATCTGCATCCGGGGCAGTGTGCGCGTGGCCTTCAATGAGGATGTCTCCAGCGTGGTGGAGCTACAGGAGCAGGACACTCTGTCCATCCCGGGTGAGGTCTGGCGCTGTTTTGCCAATGCCTCCGGCGGCGATGTCGAACTCTTGCTCATCTGCGCCGGTGACGAGCGCAAGCGCCCGCGCTTTGGCGAAACCATCCAGGTGGCCGTCGGCGCCCGTGGCGTGGCGCTGGATGCCAGCGACTACCTGTGCCGCACCGAACTGATGCCCAGCACCAGTCACTGGCTCAAGTGATGTCCCTTATCCCGATACGAAAGGAAACCGCATGCGCCCCAACGACTTGAGGAGCAAATCGGAGAATGGCCTGCCACTGGTCAACGCCTGGCTCTCCATTCCCAGCGCCTATGCCGCCGAGGTGGTGGCAGCCCAGGGCTTTGATTCGGTGACGGTCGATCTGCAGCACGGCATGATGGACTTCGCGCAGGCGGTCGCCATGCTGCAGGCCATCAGCACCACCCAAGCGGTGCCGCTGGTGCGCAGTAGCAGCGCCGAGCCCAGCCACCTGATGCGCTTGCTGGACGCCGGTGCCTACGGCGTCATCTGCCCGCAGGTCGATACGCCGGAGATCGCGCGCCAGTTCGTGGCGGCGTGCCGTTACCCGCCCATGGGCAATCGATCCTTTGGACCGGCCCGGGGTCTGCTGTATGGCGGCCCGGATTATTTCGACCACGCCAATCACACCGTGCTGACGCTGGCCATGATCGAATCGGTGGAGGGCATGCGCAACATGGAAAGCATCATGGAGACCGATGGGCTCGATGGCATCTATGTCGGCCCCAATGACCTCGCGCTGTCACTGGGCGAGCGACCGGGCGCTAGCTTCGCGCCCCGGGTGGAGGAGGCCATCGCTGCCATCCTGGCAGCGGCACGCCAACGCAATCTGATGACCGGTATCTTCTGCGCCGATGGCGACAGCGCGCGGGCGCGGCTGCAGCAGGGTTTCTCGCTGGTCACCCCGGGCAATGACGTGGGTAGCCTGGGCAGCGAATTGCGACGGCGTCTGGAACGCAGTCGCGGTGGACGTAGCCTCTCCGGGCATGCTCTCCAGCCGGCTGCGCGGGAGGGCGGGGGAGCCGGTGGCTATTGAAGCAAGGCACGGTGGCGCGGCGGATGCCTTGCCGCTGGTGCTGCTGCCCGGCACGCTGTGCGACAGCCGCATCTGGCTCGCGCATGTGGCTGCGCTGTCCCGACAGCGCGAGGTCATCGTGCCGCAGATCGGGCTGGAAGTCAGCTTGAGCGGCGAAGCCAGCCGTTTGCTGGCAATGCTGCCCCGGCGTTTCGCGCTCGGCGGTTTTTCGCTGGGTGCGATCCTGGCCTTCGAACTGGTGCGACAGGCCAGGCAACGGGTGGCGGGCCTGTGCATCGTGTCGTCCACCGCCCGCGCCGATGCGCCGCGCAACCTGACGCTGCGGCGCCTGCAGCTGGAACGCTTCGAGGCTGGCGAGGTGCAGGCACTGATGGAGCAGGAGATGTTGCCCGGCTACTTTCATCCGGGTGCTGATGCCGAGAGTCGGCAGCGCTGGAGCGAACGGGTGCTGACCATGGCGCGGGAGACGCCGGCAGCGGTCTTCCGCAACCAGGTCCGCTATGCCATCAGCCGGCCCGATTCCATGTCCACCCTGGCCGCCATGCAGGTGCCGGTACAGGTGCAGTGCGGCCAGAACGACCAGCTCTGCCCGCCGCAGCGGCAGGCCGAGATGGTGTTCGTGCGCAGTGGATGTTCGCTGGTCAGGGTCCCGGATTGCGGTCACTTTCTCCCCATCGAGGCAGAGCGTTCCAGTATCATCTCGATGGAAAAATGGCTGGATTGCGTATGCAACGGGATACCTGAACAGGCGGCATGAACAACCAAGCAAAGAAAATCGACAGCGCGGCCGACGGTGGCAAGAAGCCCGACATCGCCCGCGCCGCGCCCACCTCCAAGGACGTGGCCAGGCTGGCGGGGGTCTCGCAGTCGGCCGTCTCGCGGGTCTTTACGCCGGGCGCATCGGTGTCGGATGCGACGCGCGAGCGGGTGCAGGCCGCAGCCCGTCAACTGGGCTACAAGCCCAACGCCTTTGCGCGTGGCCTGATCACCCGTCACTCGCGCCTGATCGGCCTGGTCTTCCCGCAGCAGGCCACGCCGATCTATTCACTGGCGCTGGCGGAGTTTTGCCAGCGACTGCACCAGGCCGGCTACCAGACCCTGATCGTCACGGCCGAGAATTTCAGCAATGCCGATGAAGCCGTGCGCACCTTCTTCGATTACCAGATCGAAGGCCTGGTGGTGGCCTCCGCGACCTTGTCCTCCAGCCTCGCGCGCGAATGCGCGGAGCAGGGGCTGCCGGTGATCCAGTTCGCCCGCCGCGAGCGCGATCCCAGCATCAGCGCGGTGCTGAGCGACAACCAGCATGGCGGCAAGCTGGCCGCCAGCACGCTGGTCGCCGCCGCTTGCACCTCGCTGGCCTACATCGCCGGCAACCCGGGTACCTCCACCAATGAAGAACGCTTCCGAGGATTTGCCGCGCATCTGAAGAAAACGCAGGGGCAGGTGCCGCTGGTGATCGACGCCGCATTTTCCTACCAGGATGGTTGCGCTGCGGCGCATCGCCTGATGCAGGAAGCACCGCGTACCGATGGCGTCTTCTGCGCCAGCGACATGATTGCCCTGGGCTTCATGGATACCTTGCGCAGCGACTATCGGGTGCGCATTCCTGAAGATATCTCGGTCATCGGATTCGACGATGCGCCCGAAGCAAGCTGGGCGTCCTATCAACTGACCACCATCCGCCAGGATATTCCGCGACTGGTGCAGGAAACCTGCGACCTGTTGATGGCGCAGATGGAGCAGGGTGGTGGTGCACCGGTGATTCGCGAGCTTGCGGTGGAACTGGTGATGCGGGGGACGGTGAGGGCGGGCACGGCATAGCGGGAATTGGCGAGCGCGCAGGCGCTTTGCTCGCCTGCCCCAAAACGCAAAAGGCTGGCCGATTTTCATCGACCAGCCTTTTATGTTTTGCTGCGCACTGAGGCACTCGGTCACGTCCCGCGACCCCGTCTGGCCTTGCAAGGCCAGACTTTCTCGTCCCTCCCGCAAAGCGCGCAGGCGCTTTGCTCGTGGTCCCCAAAACGCAAAAGGCCGATTGATTTTCATCAATCGACCTTTTATGTTTTGGTGCCCACGGAGGGACTCGAACCCCCACACCTCGCGGCACATGGACCTGAACCATGCGCGTCTACCAATTCCGCCACGTGGGCCTTCTGGCATCAGCGGTAAGCTGCTGTGCTTGAAAGAGGCTGCATATTAAGGCCTATCAGGAAGGTGGTCAACACTTAATTGAAAAATCTTTTATTATTTTTCGCCCACCTGTCTCCACCTGCAACAGGTCCCGAAAAACTAACAAAAACGGCGACCCTCGGGCCGCCGTATTGAAGTGCCGCATCAGAGGCCGATGAAGCTCATCCGCCCAGGTAGGCTTCCACCACCTTGGGATTGCCCAGCAGGTTGGCGCCGCTGTCCTGCAGCACGATCTTGCCGGTCTCCAGCACATAACCACGCTGCGCGATGCGCAGTGCCTGGCGCACGTTCTGCTCCACCAGCAGGACCGTCATGCCGGTCTTGTTGATCTCCTGCACGATGCGGAAGATTTCCTGGATGATCAGCGGTGCCAGGCCCATCGAGGGTTCGTCCAGCAGCAACACCTTGGGTTTGGCCATCAGGGCGCGGCCGATCGCCAGCATCTGCTGCTCGCCACCGGAGAGATTGCCGGCCAGCCCGGCGGCGCGGTTCTTCAGCACCGGGAAGAGCGAGTACACCCACTCCAGGTCACGGGCCACGCCGTCCTTGTCGCGTCGGGTATAGGCGCCCAGGGCCAGGTTTTCTTCCACGGTCAGCGTGGTCAGGGTGGCGCGGCCTTCGGCCACCTGCACCACGCCGGATTCGACGATGCGGTGCGGCGACATCTGCAGCAGGTCCTGGCCATTGAGTAGCACGCGGCCGCGCTGCGCCTTCACCAGACCCGAGATGGCCAGCAGCGAGGTGCTCTTGCCGGCGCCATTGGCACCGACCAGGGCGGTGATCTCGCCTTCGTTCAGCGACAGGCTGATGCCCTTGACGGCTTCGATGTGGCCATAGGCCACGGCCAGGTCTTCCACCTGGAGGATGGGTTGCTTGTTACCGCTGGCGCTCATGCTTCTTCCTTGCCGAGATAGGCCTCGATCACTTCCTGGTTGTTCTTGATCTGGTCCGGGGTGCCTTCGGCGATGATCTTGCCGAAGTTGAGCACGGCAATGCGTTCGCACAGGCCCATGACGAAGCGCATGTCGTGCTCGATCATGAAGATGGTGAAACCGCGTTGCTTGATGTTGACGATCTCGCTCATCAACTCGGTCTTCTCGGCCGGATTCATGCCGGCCACCGGTTCGTCCAGCAGCAATAGCTTGGGCTTGGTGGCCAGCGCCCGGGCGAACTCCAGCTTGCGCTGCTCGCCATAGGACAGACTGTCGGCCAGCATGTGCGCCTTGTGGTCCAGGCGTACCCAGGACAGCAGTTCCAGCGCACGTTCACGGGCTTCCTTCTCTGCCTTGCGGAAACCGCCCAGGTTGAACAGCATGCTGGCCACGCCATAGTTCAGGTGCTCGTGCATGCCGACCACGACGTTTTCCAGCAGCGTCATTTCCTTGAACACTCGGATGTTCTGGAAGGTGCGGGCGATGCCACGTTCGGTGATCTTGTGCGGGGCGACGGCACCGATGTCGTCGTCGTTGAAGCGGATGCTGCCCGATGAGGCGCGCAACAGGCCCGTGATGAGGTTGAAGACGGTGGTCTTGCCGGCGCCGTTGGGGCCGATCAGGCCGAAGATCTCGCCTTCCTTGACGTTGAAGTTCACGCCCTGCAGCACCTGCAGGCCACCGAAGTTCTTGCTGATGTCGTTCAGTTGTAAAAGCATTACTTCACCTTCTTCTCAGCGTTGCGGCCCAGGAAGGCGCGGATGCGGCGCGGGTCCCAGATGCCCTTGGGCAGGTACAGCACCACCAGGATCAGGATCAGGCCGTTGATGGCCAGGCGGAAGTCCTTGAAGTGACGCAGCACTTCCGGCAGCAGCGACAGGATGGTCGAGCCGATCATCGGGCCGATCAGGTTGCTGGTGCCACCGAAGACGGCCATGGTCAGGATGTCCACCGCATTCTCGAAGCCGTAGTTGTTGGGGCCGATGGTGAAGGTGTAGTGGGCGTTCAGGCCACCGGCTACGCCGGCGATGGCGGCACCGATGACGAAGGCCAAGAGCTTGTAGCCGGCCACGTTCACGCCCATCAGGCGGGCCGCCACTTCATCTTCCTTGATGGCCTCGAAGGCACGCCCGGTCTTGGAGCGGCGCAGGCGCGCCAGCGCGTAGATGGTCACGCCCAGGATCAGCACGATATGCCACCACTCGGTGATGGGCGGCACGCCGTTCAGGCCCATGGGGCCGCCGGTGATGTCCAGGTTCAGCACGATCACACGTACCACCTCGCCAAAGCCCAGTGTGGCCATGGCCAGGTAGACGCCGGACAGGCGCAGCGTGGGGATGCCGATCACCAGCGCCACCAGCGAGGGCAGCACGCCGCCTGCGGCCAGGGCGATGGGGAAGGGCAGATCGAACTGCATCGTCAGCAGCGACGCAGTGTAGGCGCCGATGCCCATGAAGGCGGCATTGGCCAGCGACAGCAGGCCGCAGGACAGGGTGACGTAGATCGAGAGTGCCAGCATGGCATTGACGCCGATGCTGAAAATGACGGTGTTGTAGGTGGCCCAGAAGCCATCCCACCATTCCATGAAGCCCATCTTATGCCTTCCTTTCCAGCACTTTGCCAAACATGCCGGAGGGTTTTACCAGCAGGATCAGGAACAGGAGGCCGAAGGCCACCGCGTCGCGGAAGTCGCTCGAAATATAGGCGACCGTCAGCACCTCGGCAAAGCCCAGGAACAGGCCACCGATCATGGCGCCGCGGATATCGCCCATGCCGCCCAGGATGATGACGGCGATGCCCTTGTGCAGCATCGGCTGGCCCATGAAGGGGGAGATGGCGTTGAAGGACACCCCCACCAGCACGCCGGCAGCACCGCCCAGGGCGGCGGCGGCAAACGAGGTCAGCAGGAACAGGCCTTCGACGTTGATGCCCAGCAGGTAGGCTGCCTTGGGCGACTCGGCGATGGCGCGCAGCGCCCGGCCCAGCTGCGTCTTGCGCATCACGCCCAGCAGCACCACCATCAGCACGAAGGCGATGACGATGATGGCCACTTGCACGGCGGTGATGTGCAGGTTGCCCAGGCTGACGCTCTCTTCAGGGATGGTGCCCTGGGGGAAGCGCTTGTTCTCGGCGCCGAACAGGCCCTGCGAGATGTTGGTGATCATGATGGCCACGCCGATGGTGGCGATCATGGGGATCAGGTGAGGCGCATTGCGCTTACGCAAGGGCTTGAGCACCAGCACGTCGATGATGAGACCCAAGAGGCCCGTGGCCACCATGGCCAGCAGCAGGGCCACCCACAGGGGCAGTGCCATCTGTTCGACGAGCAGCAGGGCGGCATAGCTGCCCAGCATGAAGATCGCGCCGTGCGAAAGATTGATCACGCCCAAAACGCCAAAGACCAGCGTGAAGCCGAGCGCGAAGAGCGCATACACGCTGCCCAGCGAAAGGGCATTGATGAGCTGTTGTTCTAACATTGGAACCTGCGATAGGTGATGGGGCGCGGCGCTCGCTGCCTGCACTGCATGCATGGCGCGGACGAAGTCCCTCGTTACGTCGTATTGCCGGAATCAGCGGCCTGTCATCCCGACTGGCTGCCTGTGGTTCCCCGTTCCGGCCTGGCGGTGTCTTGCGCATCCCGCGCCAGGATCGCCGCAGGGGCAAGGCAATGCCCCTGCGGCGGAACTGCGGGAGAGTATCGTTGCGGCTGCCGGCATACCGGCAGCCTTGCTTCAAGGTATCGCGTGCTTACTTCAGCAGCACGAACTTGCCGCCCTTGGCGATGTTGACGATGGCTTCCTGGTCAGCATCGAAGCCGACCTGCTTGCCGGCCACGGCCGGGGCTGCGCGGAAGGCGAACTTGCCGGTGGCGCCATCGATCTTCACGGCCGGCAGCGCGGCGCGCAGGGCGTCACGATCCTTGGCCAGGTTGCCCGACAGCTTCACGTTCTTCAGGGCATCGGCCACGATGTACATGGCGTCATAGGCTTGCGCGGCGAACTGGTCGGGATCGGAACCGAACTTGGCCTTGTAGGCCGCGATGAAGGCCTTGTTGGCCGGGGTCTGGTTCTCGGCCGACCACGGGCTACCCATCAGGGTGTTGTCGCCGGCATCCTTGGCGATCTCGAACAGCTTCGGCGAGTTCAGGCCATTGCCGCCGATGAAGGGCTGCTTCATGCCCAGAGCGCGGGTCTGCAGGATGATGTTGGCTGCTTCTTCGGCCAGGCAGGAGCAGACGATGGCGTCCGGGTTGCCGGCCTTGATCTTGGTCAGCTGAGCCTTGAAGTCGACGTCACCCTTGGCATAGGCCTCGGTGGTGGTGACGGGGATCTTCTGCTGTTCCAGGGTGGCCTTGAAGACGTCGTAGCCGGACTTGGTGAAGGCGTCGTCGTTACCGTAGATCACGGCGACCTTCTTGATGCCGAAGTGCTTCACGGCGGCCTTGACGGTCACGGGCAGCACGTCGGCTTCCATGACGGAGTTGCGGAAGGTGAAGGGGCCCATGGCCGTGATGCCGTCAGCGGTGTTGCTGGTACCGAAGACCACCACCTTGGAGGCGTTGGCGATCGGGTCGGCAGCGAAGGCCGAGTTGGACAGGGTGGGGCCGAACACCGCCAGCACCTTGTCCTGGAAGATCAGTTTCTTGAAGACGTTGATGGCTTCTTCCTTCTTGCCTTGTTCGTCTTCGATCACCAGGGCCAGCTTGTCGCCGTTGACGCCGCCCTTGGCGTTGATTTCTTCGGAAGCCAGGGTGAAGCCGTTCTTGATGGCCACGCCGTACTTGGCGGCCGGGCCGGTCAGGGCTTCAGCGACGCCCAGCTTGATGTCGGCGGCCAGTGCGGCCGAAGACAGGGTGGCACCGATCAGCAGGGCCGGAATGGTCTTGAGCATGGTATTGAATTGCATCGAGTTCTCTCCTCAGTTAGATATTGTAGAAACCGTCCCCGTCAGGCAGCGCAGACCAGCGCCACGTCACAAGGCGATTCCTTCATCGAGGATGATGCAAAAGACGCCCGGGATGGCCGGGACTTGTGCTCCATCCTCTGAAGACCGTTTTGCGGCCTCTTTCGATACAGCCGGCACAGCATACCCGAAAAAGCAGGCTGCGCCAGCAATTACAACCCGCCGCCATGCACCCGGGTAGGGTGCGCCGCAGCGGCATGCGAATGTCGTCCGGCCAGCGGACGAGGGTGGTGCGATTGCTTAGTTCAGTTCCTTGCGGATATGGGCGATGGCCGCGCGCACCTGGTTGGGTGCGGTGCCGCCGATGTGGTCGCGTGCGGCCACCGAGCCCTCCAGCGTGAGGACCGCGAAGACGTCTTCGCCGATCAGCTCCGAGAAGGCGCGCAGTTCGTCCAGCGACAGGTCGGCCAGGTCGCAACCCTTGTCCACGCAGGTACGCACGGCGTGGGCGACGGCTTCGTGGGCGTCGCGGAAGGGCAGGCCCTTCTTGACCAGGTAGTCGGCCAGGTCGGTGGCGGTGGCGTAGCCCTGCAGGGCAGCAGCGCGCATGGCATCGGGCTTGACGCTGATGCCGCGGGCCATGTCGGCGAAGATGCGCAGGGTGTCGGTGAGCGTGTCGACGGTGTCGAACAGCGGTTCCTTGTCTTCCTGGTTGTCCTTGTTGTAGGCCAGGGGCTGGCCCTTCATCAGGGTCAGCAGGGCGATCAGGTGGCCGTTGACGCGACCGGTCTTGCCGCGTGCCAGTTCGGGAACGTCCGGGTTCTTCTTCTGCGGCATGATCGAGGAGCCGGTGCAGAAGCGGTCGGCGATGTCGATGAAGCCCACGCGCGGGCTCATCCAGATCACCAGTTCTTCGGACATGCGCGAGATGTGGATCATCACCAGCGCCGCGGCGGCGCAGAATTCGATGGCGAAGTCGCGGTCCGAGACGGCGTCCAGCGAGTTGCGGCAGACGTCGTCGAAGCCCAGGGTCCTGGCCACGCGCAGGCGGTCGATCGGGAAGGTGGTGCCGGCCAGGGCGGCGGCGCCCAGCGGCAGGCGGTTGATGCGCTTGCGGGCATCCAGCATGCGCTCGGCATCGCGGCCGAACATCTCGACATAGGCCAGCACGTGGTGACCGAAGGTGATCGGTTGCGCGACCTGCATGTGGGTGAAGCCCGGCAGGATCACGTCGGCGTGTTGCTCGGCCAGGTCCAGCAGGGCCAGGCGCAGTTCGCGCAGCAGGCCCACGATGTCGTCCACGGCGCCGCGCATGTAGAGGCGGATGTCGGTGGCGACCTGGTCATTGCGCGAGCGGCCGGTATGCAGACGCTTGCCGGCATCGCCGACCAGCTCGGTCAGGCGCTTTTCGATGTTCAGGTGGACGTCTTCCAGGTCGAGCAGCCATTCGAACTTGCCGGCGTCGATTTCACCCTTGATCTGGGCCATGCCGCGCTGGATTTCGGCGTGGTCGGCCGCGCTGATGATGCCCTGGTGGGCCAGCATCTCGGCGTGCGCCAGCGAGCCCTGGATATCGACCTGGGCCAGGCGGTTGTCGAAGAACACCGATGCGGTATAGCGCTTGACGAGATCGGAGACGGGTTCAGAAAAGCGAGCCGACCAGGCTTCGCCCTTTTTAGCAAATTGGTCTGTCATATTGGGAATTCCGGAGAATGGGCGATTATAGCAAGCACAACTGCGCCAGGCCACGCCAATGCAGCCGGAAATGCTGCGGGGCGCGGATTTTTCGCATTTGCCAGCGGTCATCCTGCACGCTTTTTTCGTCCCTTCCCGCCCGATGGTGTTGGAGAGATTCCGTTGGCCTGGATGAAATGTGATTATTTCCACATGGCATCATTTTTGCTTGTTGTTTTTGCGCAAGTCTTCCTGCAGCGCAAAAAACCCTTGTACCAATGACAAAAGCTGAGGCTATACTCGATTGGCGATGACTGATCCGGGGAGCGGGAATCCCGGTGAGGAAAGGGCTACCTCTTCCGGCCAGGCCGGCATGAACCGATGCAAAAATCGGGACGACGGCGGGCCGCAGTTGCCACGGGGGTGGTCCTGTTAGCGCTCATGAGCAAGATGTCTGGGGGTCGTCTTACAGGAGAGAAGCATGAATCTGGAAGCACTGTTTCAGCAGCAAACCGCATTGCCGAGCATTCCCAAGGTAGTGCAGGAAGTCATCGAAAGTTTCAACAACGAGTCAGTCTCGATCGAAGAGATCGCCAAGAAACTGGCCGCCGACCAAGTCCTCAGCGCCAAGATCCTGCGCCTGGCCAATTCCTCCTACTACCACGTCTCGCGCACCATCGGCACGGTGGAGGACGCGGTCCTGATGCTGGGTTTCATGACCGTGCGTACGCTGGTGGTCAGCACCGGCATGGCGGGCAGCTTCAAGAAGCTGCCGGGCGTGGACCTGAAGCTGTTCTGGCGTTACAGCCTGGATACGGCCGTGGTGTCCAAGTGGCTGGCCAAGCAGTCCAAGCTCAATTCCGATTTCGCCTTCACCGTGGGCCTGATGCATGCCATCGGCCAGTTGGTGATGCATGCAGCCATGCCGGAACAGGCGCTGCAGGTGGACAAGGTGGCCGGTCCGCTGGACGCCCGTCGCCTGGATGTGGAACGCAAGTCCTTCGGTTACGACTTTGCCGACGTGGGCGCCGAACTGGCCCGTCGCTGGCGCTTCCCGGACGAGTTCAGCCAGGTCATCAAGGCCTTCCCGCAGCCGCTGGAAGGCAAGTACGATCCTTTCGCCGCCATCGTCCACCTGGCCACCTGGCGTGCCCGGGCCGAAGAAAACAAATACTCCGCCGATGAAATGGAATCGACCTTCCCCAGCGAGGTGGCCGCCAAGCTGGGCCTGACGCTGGCGACCTTCACCGAAGAGATGCCGCCGCTGCCGGAGCTGAGCGAGGGCATGCAGGAACTGGTGGCCTGATCGCCTTTTGCCTGCCTTTTACCTGCTTCTGGCAGGCTGCAAATGACAAATGCCGGCTCCCGCAAGGGGCCGGCATTTTGTCTTGGTGCTTCCGCAGTACGGTCAGTGTGGCCGCAGCGCTCAGTAGTTCAGCTTGGCGTCCAGGAAGTTGAGCATCGAGCGGTAGGCCTGGCTGCGCGCATCCGGGTTGCCGCCGCTGGTGACACCCTCGCCGCGCTTGCCCACGCCGGCCACGTCCATGCGCACATGCACCGGCAGGCCGGGCGCGTCGAAGTCGTGGTAGGTGTCGGGGTAGAGGCGCAGGGCGATTTCAGTATCGCTGCCCTGCATCTTCTGTTCGATCGCTTCGCAGGCCTGGGGTGGGGTCCAGTCGTCGTTCTCGCCCATCAGGATCAAGAGCGGCGCGGCCGGCTTGAAGGCTTCGCCGGACTTGGCATAGGGGCGGCAGTCGGGATAGAAGGCCACGGCCGCGCGCGGCTGGATCTTGCGGACCGCCACATCGGTTTCTGCCAGATTGATCGAGGCCAGCAGGGTCGAGGCGCCGTGCGACCAGCCCAGCAGGGCAACGCGCTTGACGTCCACGTCCGGCTGGGAGGTGACCCAGTGCATGGCCGCCTGCACATCGAAGCGCCGGTTCATGGCACTGATCTCGCGCTGGGCCACGGTGTCCTGGCAGGTGGAACGGCGGCCACGCGGGGTAAAGCTGTCCGGGAACAGGACGTTGTAGCCGGCGTCGGTCAGCACCCGCGCCATGGCGAGATGGCGTGGCGTGAATTCGCCCTTGCCATCACGCACCATGCTGTAAAGGCCGCCGCAACCATGCAGGGCGATCACGGTGGGATAAGGTCCCTTGCTGTTGAGCGACTTGCGCGCCTTGATCCACACGCCATAGAGCGCGGTCGCCTTGCCACCCTTGCTGTCCACGCTGGTCAGCGAGACGCGGCGCGCTTCCAGCGGCGGCGGTGCTGCCGCAGTGGGCGCAGCCTGCACGCGTGCGCCGATCAGGGCCAGCGTTGCTGCAATGCAGAACGCGGCTACCGGTTTTCCCCAGTGATGCATAGTGTGTGATTCCCCGTATCGATGCCGTGCCGTCTGTTTCCGGACCCGCCCCATGGCCCGGGAAAATGGTCTCTGAAGCAATATCCTTCAGGGTTTGCGACGGTGACGTGTTCTAAATTCGTTCAGCCTTTATTTTACAAAAGTGAAGAGCTCGTCGGCGTGGCAAATCGGTTTTTTGCGCTGCAAAAACCTGATCCTGCACAAACCTCGGGCGCGGCTGTCCATCCTTCGCAACAGCTTGTCGTCTTGCCAAATGACACTTCATCCATCTGTTATCGGCATGTAAAGCCTGAACTTGAGACGGGGCGTCTCCCGGCGATGATCGCTCTTCTCATGGCAGGGCGAAAAAAAAGCTGCCCGGTCATCCCGGGCAGCTTGCGGTGAAACATCTGATGCAGCGACGCTCAACCGGTATTGCGCAAGCCGGCGGCCACCCCGTTGATGGTGAGGTGGATGCCGCGCTGCACGCGTTCTTCCGGCGTGCGCTTGGCCGCTGCGGTGGCGCGGTGGCGCTTGATCAGTTCGACCTGCAGGTGGTTCAGCGGGTCGAGGTAGGCGAAGCGGTTCTTGATCGAGCGCGCCAGCAGCGGGTTGGCGGCCAGCCGTTCCTTGCTGCCGGTGATGGTGGAGAGCACGGTGCTGGTGCGTTCATGTTCGTCGGTGATACGACCGAAGATGGTATTGCGCAGCTTGCGGTCGGCCACCAGCCCGGCGTAGCGCGAGGCCACGGCGAGGTCGGTCTTGGACAACACCATGTCCATGTTCGACAGCAGGGCGGCGAAGAATGGCCATTCCTTGCACATGGCGCGCAGGGTCGCCAGGCGCCTGGACGTCTCCTTGGCGTGGCCGGCCTCGCCCAGCCAGCCCGAGACGGCGCTGCCAAAGCCATACCAGCCCGGCAGCAGCAGGCGGCACTGGCCCCACGAGAAGCCCCAGGGAATGGCGCGCAGGTCTTCGATGCGCTGGCTAGCCTTGCGTGACGCCGGGCGCGAACCAATGTTCAGTTGCGCGATTTCGGCGATCGGCGTGGCGGCAAAGAAGTAGTCGGTGAAGCCCGTGGTTTCATAGACCAGGTTGCGGTAGGCCTGATAGGCGCGTTCCGACAATTCCTCCATCACCCGCTCGAACTCGGCCAACTTCCTGGCTTCCTTGCTGTCGGTGTTGGTCGGCATCAGGCTGGCCTCCAGGGTGGCGGCAACCAGCAGTTCCAGGTTGCGGCGACCGATCTCCGGGTTGGAGAACTTGGAGGCGATGATCTCGCCCTGTTCGGTCAGGCGGATCTGGCCGTTCACGGTACCCGGCGGCTGCGCCAGGATGGCCTGATAGCTGGGGCCGCCGCCACGGCCGACGGTGCCGCCGCGACCATGGAACAGGCGCAGCTTGACGCCGGCCTCGTTGAACAGCTCCACCAGCTGGTTCTCGGCCTTGTAGAGCTCCCAGTTGGAGGTCAGGAAACCACCGTCCTTGTTGGAGTCCGAGTAGCCCAGCATCACTTCCTGCAGCTTGCCGTGCTTGGCGATGAGGCCCTTGACCTGGGGTTGGGTCAGCCAGCCGCGCATGATCTCGGCAGCGCAGCGCAGGTCGGGGATGGTCTCGAACAGCGGGATCACCATCAGC
This sequence comes from Herbaspirillum sp. BH-1, assembly GCF_002870055.1. Classification (NCBI taxonomy): domain Bacteria; kingdom Pseudomonadati; phylum Pseudomonadota; class Betaproteobacteria; order Burkholderiales; family Oxalobacteraceae; genus Herbaspirillum; species Herbaspirillum sp. BH-1. The sequence goes on from NZ_PKOI01000003.1 coordinate 127,954, forward strand.
TCCAGCGCCTGCAGCTGGTTGCCTTCGATATGCAGCAGGCCGGTCTCCTTCTGCAGCAGCAGCACTTCCAGCAGGTCCGACAGGGTCTCGGTATGCGAAATGATGTAGTTGCGGATGGCGCGCTCGCCATAGCGGCGGCGGATCTCGCGGGCCGCACGCAGGATGGTCAGCTCGGAATCGGTCTCGTCGGCATACTGCACGTAGGGCGAGTACAGCAGTCGCGGTCGCGACAGTTCACCCAGCAGCAGCGCGATCTTGCGCTCTTCGCCCAGGGCCGCGTAATCGGCCTCGACCTGGGCCTTGGCGAACAGGTCGGCCAGCACGCGTTCGTGCACGTCCGAGCTCTGGCGCATGTCCAGCGTGGCCAGGTGGAAGCCAAAGATTTCCACGGCGCGCTTGAGGCCGGCCAGGCGCGGCTTGACCAGTGCGGCGCCGTGATGGGCCTGCAGCGACGTCACCAGCACGTCCAGTTCGGCCACGCAGTCGGCCGGGTTGGCGTAGGGGGCGGCACTGCCGATTTCCTGGCGCAGGATGTTGACCACGCCCAGCGAGCGGGCGGTGGCGGCCAGGCGCGCATAGATGCCGATCAGGGCGCGCCGGTAGGGCTCGTCGGCGCGATGTTCGGAGTGATCCGGCGAGGTATCGGCCAGGGCCAGCAGTTCCGGGCTGGCATCGACCATCAGGGTCGAGATGGACAGCTCGGCACCCAGCGTATGCACTTCATCGAGGTAGTAATCGAAGATGGTGGTGGACTGGCGCTTGAGGGCATGCTGCATGGTGGCGGCATTGACGTTGGGATTGCCGTCGCGGTCGCCACCGATCCAGCTGCCCATCTGCAAGTAGGGCGGCAGCTCGGCCACGCGCGCCTTGGCACGCGAGGGGAACTGGCTGTCGATCTCGGCTTCGATGTCGTCGTACAGCGCCGGCAGTTCGCGCAGGAAGGTGATGCGGTAGTAGGAGAGGGCGTTCTCGATCTCGTCGGCCACCGTCAGCTTGGTATAGCGCAGCATGCGGGTCTGCCACAGGGTGGCGATGCGCGCGCGCAGCAGTTCGGTGTTGTGGCGCAGTTCGCGGGGTGTCAGCGGCAGGTCGCGCTCGGCCACCAGGCGGGCGATTTCGCGCTCGGCATCGAGGATGGACTTGCGTTGCACTTCGGTCGGGTGGGCGGTCAGCACCGGCGAGACCAGCGCTTCCTTGAGGAAGCTGCGCACCTGGGCGCCGGAAACACCGGCATCATCCAGGCGCGACAGGGCATAGGCCACGCTGCCCGGTTGCGCTTCGGAACCGGCCAGCAGGTGGGCGCGGCGGCGCCGGTTGTGGTGCTGGTCCTCGGCGATGTTGGCCAGGTGCGAGAAGTAGGAGAAGGCGCGCACCACCGAGTTGGTCTGGTCGCGGGTCAGCTTCTTCAGGAGCTTGTCGAGCTCGGCACCGGCTTTGGCATCGGACTCGCGGCGAAAGCGTACGGCGGTCTGGCGGATGGTCTCCACCACCTCGAAGACGTCATCGCCTTCCTGTTCGCGGACCACCTCGCCCAGCAGGCGGCCCAGCAGACGGATGTCTTCCTTGAGCGGGGCATCCTTGTCGGTGCCGCGTGCGGGTTTGCTGGGTGGAGTGGCGGGCTTGGCAGTCTTGGCGCCAGCCGGACGGGAGGGGGAGGAAGCGGAGCGGGCACTGCGTGTAGTTGGATTTGTAGTTGCCATGATCAACGGTTGCTGCGGTTTTCGGGGAGGAAAGTCGTGCTTGTGGATCGGATTGCCAGTGGTGTGCGTGCTAGAATTTGCCTCGTTTTTTATGGTTGCGTTTCGCTTCTGAACTGCGTTTTTGATCGTTTTACAGTCTGGATTCGCCGGTCTCCTGCTTTCCTTGTCTCCTCTGCCGCGGGTGCCACGACTGAATCGGAAAGCCCGTCTTGAAAGAATTTCCTCCTTCCAACATCGTCATCGTTTCGCGTGAAAGTCGGCTTGCCATGTGGCAGGCCGAATACGTGCGGGACCGTCTGGCGGCATTATATCCGCAGTGCAGCATCAATATCCTCGGCACCACCACGCGCGGCGACCAGATCCTGGATCGCACGCTCTCCAAGGTCGGCGGCAAGGGTCTGTTCGTCAAGGAGCTGGAAGTGGCGATGGCCGAAGGCCGCGCTGACCTGGCTGTGCACTGCCTGAAGGACATGCCGATGGATCTGCCCGAAGGCTTCGAGCTGGCCGCCGTGCTGGAGCGCGAAGATCCGCGCGATGCCTTCGTCTCCAACGACTACGCCTCGCTGGACGAGCTGCCCGACGGCGCCGTGGTCGGCACCAGCAGCCTGCGTCGCCAGGCCATGATCGCCGCCCGTTATCCGGAACTGGTGGTCAAGCCGCTGCGCGGTAACCTCGATACCCGCCTGGGCAAGCTGGATCGCGGCGACTATGCCGCCATCATCCTGGCCGTGGCCGGCCTGAATCGCCTGGGCCTGAAGGCGCGCATCGCTGCCTTCCTGGCGCCCGAGCAGAGCCTGCCTTCGCCGGGGCAGGGGACGCTGGCCATCGAAATCCCCGAGGGCCGCGACGACATCAAGCGCCTGCTGGCGCCGCTGCATGACGAAGCCGCTGCCGTGGTCTCGGCGGCCGAACGTTCGGTCTCGCGCATCTTCGGTGCCAGCTGCCAGATTCCACTGGCGGCCTATGCCACGCTGGACGGCGACCGCCTGCACCTGCGCGCGATGATCGCCACGCCTGACGGCGAACAGGCTGCCGCCGCCGAAGCCGAAGGCACGGCAGCCGCGCCGGAAGCGCTGGGCGCCCAGGTTGCCGATCTGCTCAAGGCCCGTGGCGCCGACGCCATCCTGGCCGCCTGCAAGGCCCAGGCCGATGCCGCTGCCAGCTGAGTCGGCAGGCGGCTTGCCGGTGGTGGTCACGCGACCACTGCAACAGGCGCAGGCCTTTGCCGACGCCGTGCGGCAGCGGGGGCGGGAAGCGGTGGTGTTCCCGCTGCTGCAGATCGCGCCGGTCGAGGATGCCGGCACCCTGCGGGCCACGCTGTCGCGCCTGCAGGAGTTTGCGCTGGTGGTCTTCGTCAGTCCCAATGCCATCGATGCCGCATTCGCTCACCTGGATGACTGGCCAAGTGAACTGCCGATAGGCATCGTCGGCGAGGGCAGCCGGTTGGCCCTGTGCGCGCATGGCGTACAGGCTTCCAATACCACTCTCTACGGGCCGCAGCGGGCCGACAAGATGGATTCGGAAGAATTGCTCAAATCCCTCCCCTTGGAACAATTGCGCGGTCGTCGTGCTCTGATCGTGCGCGGCCAGAGCGGCCGTGATTTCCTGAGTGAAGCATTGCAACAACACGGCGTGATGGTCGAACACCTGACCGCCTATCGTCGCCTGGCCCCGGTGCTGGATGCGCAAACTCGCCCGCAGCTGCTGGATTTGCTGGACGGTGGAGCCGATTGGGTGATCACCAGTTCGGAGGCCTTGCGCAATTTGCTGGAGTTGGCAAGACTAGCCGGGGGCGAGGAACGTGTGGTAAAACTGCAACGACAGCGTATCTTCGTCTCGCACCATAGGATCGCCGAGAACGCACGGGAGCAGGGCTTCGTGCAGGTGATCCAGACCGGTTCGGGCGATGAGCGCCTGCTTGCTGCCCTTGCTGCCTCTGCTACTTGAGTGGCCGCGTAATTTGCCGCGTTACAATCCAGCCCATGAACGAACAGCAATCCACTCCCCAATTGCCGGAGCCCCAGCCGCAAGCCAGCCAGAGCGCTGGTGCGGCCGCCTCGCAGGCGTCCTATACCTTCACCACGCCGGACGGCACCGCCGTGATCCGCCGTCGCCAGCGGGCACAGACCGTCGTGCTGCTGCTGGTCATTGCCGGCCTGGGTGCGCAGTGGTGGGTCTCGCATTCCGAACTGCGCGACCTGCGCAGCGAAGTGGCGCAGCGCCTGCAGAGCGGCGACAACAGCAGCAATGAGCTCAAGGGCGTGTTGAAGAGCGTGCAGGAAAGCACCAAGGAACTGCAATCCAAGGTCAGCGTGCTCGACAGCAAGCAGGCCGAATCCCAGAGCCAGCAACTGGCCCTGGAGCAGATGTACCAGGACCTCAACAAGAACCGCGACGACTGGGCACTCTCCGAGATCGAGGAAGTGCTCTCCACCGCCGACCAGCAGCTGGAACTGGCCGGCAACGTCCAGGGCGCCCTGATCGCCCTGCAGAATGCCGACAAGAGCCTGTCGCGCTCGGACAAGGCGCAGTTCATCGTCATCCGCCGCGCCATCGCGCGCGACATCGAACGTCTGAAGGCACTGCCGACGGTGGACATCGCCGGCATCGCCGTGCGTCTGGACAGCGCCATCGGCCAGATCGACAACATGCCGTTGCTGGTGGACGAGCGTCCGGTGGAATCGGCCACCGAACCCCGTCCGCAGCGCGTGAGCCCGGCGCCCGCAGCGGCCCCGGTCAGCAAGGCCAATGCCGCGCATCCCAAGACAAACACCAAGGCCGAAGCCGCACCGGCCGAAGCCTCCGCCTGGTCGCAATGGCTGGCCGGCGCCCGTGAAACCTGGCAGAGCATGAGCACCGAGATGTGGTCCGAGCTGCGCCAGCTGGTGCGCATCCGCGAAGTGCAGACGCCCGAGGCGATCCTGCTCTCGCCCGGTCAGGCCTATTTCGTGCGCGAGAACCTCAAGCTGCGTCTCTTGAATGCCCGCCTGGCGCTGCTGTCTCGCAACGAATTCGCCTTCCGCAACGATCTGGCCTCGGCCCAGGACACCATCGCCAAGTATTTCGATACCCGCGCCAAGCAGGTCCAGACCACCCAGTCGCTGTTGAAGCAGGTGCAGGGCAGCAACCTGTCCATCCAGTTGCCCACGCTGGCGGAAAGCCTCAACGCGGTGCGCAACTACAAGGCCCGTCCCTGAGCCGCTGACGCATACCTGATATGAAAATACTGCTCTGGCTCCTGACCCTCTTCGCGTCCGCCATCGGCCTGGCCGTGCTGGCACGCTTCAACCCGGGCAATGTGGTGCTGTTCTATCCGCCGTACCGCATCGACCTGTCCCTGAACTTCTTCATCTTTGCCGTGCTGGCGGTGTTCCTGGCGATCTACGTGGTCATCCGCGCCGTGCGCCTGACGCAGAAGCTGCCTGGCCGCGTGATCGCCTATCGCCGTGCCAAGCGCGAGAACGAAAGCAACAAGGCCCTGCGCGATGCGCTCAAGGCCTATTTCGAAGGTCGCTTCGGCCAGGCTGAAAAGTCGGCCACCCGTGCCTGCGACCTGGCCGACAATGCCGGCATCGCGGCCCTGATCGCCGCCCGCGCCGCGCATCGCATGCGCCAGGGCGAACGCCGCGATATCTGGCTGGCCAGCACCGAGGTCGACCCCACCCTGAAGGCGGCGCGCCTGATGACCGCGCTCGAACTGCAGGTGGATGAACACCACTTCAAGCAGGCGCTGGAAACGGTGGAAGAACTCAACGCCAACGGCACGCGCCACATCCAGGCGTTGCAGTGGGCGCTCAAGGCCAACCAGCAAGCCAAGAACTGGCCCGAGGTATTGCGTCTGCTGCAGACCCTGGACAAGCGCAATGCCCTGCATCCGGCCCTGTCCAACCGTCTGCGCGAGATGTCCTACGACGCCTTGCTGTCGGACAGGGCGCACGATGCCGAATCGATCCGCCTGCTCTGGAACGGTGTTCCCGGCACCGACAAGCTCAAGCCCTACATCGCCGTGCGCGCGGCCCAGGCCTTCTCCAGCCGTGGCCTGCATGACGAAGCGCGCAGCCTGCTGGAACGCGCCCTGGCGGCCGACTGGGATATCCGCCTCTTGCGTGCCTACCGCGAATCGACGGCCGAGGCAGGCTCGCCGGCGCTGCTGTCGCAGATCGAGCATTGTGAATCCTGGCTCTCCCGCAATCCCACCGACGCCGAACTGGCCCTGACCCTGGGCATGTTCTGCCTGCGCCAGAAGCTGTGGGGCAAGGCCCAGCGCCATCTGGAGCAAGCCCTGTCGGACGCCATCGAGCCGCGCACCGTGCGCGAATCGCATCTGGCGCTGGCGCAGCTGCATGAAGCGCTGGACCAGCCGGACCAGGCCGCCGCCCACTACAAGCAATGCGCCCTGGCCACGGCCATCCGTTGAACTTGTTGCAGGCAGGAATGACCAAGGCGGAAGCGGCGCAAGCCCTTCCGCCTTTTTTGCAGGCGGCTGTCATGTTGGCGTAAGTTGCAGCCGCCAAGATGCAGACCCAAGTCCGATTGCCGCTATAATTGCGGCTTTCCGCGATCAGGCCCGCCGTACGGCCTGCGCGAAAAAGCTTTCTGTTTTCTTTCCCTAGTGAGAATCCCATGAGCCTGAACAACGTCCCCGCCGGCCGCGACCTGCCCAATGACTTCAACGTGATCATCGAGATCCCGATGAACGCCGATCCGATCAAGTACGAAGTGGACAAGGACACCGGCGCCATCTTCGTCGACCGCTTCATGGGCACCGCCATGCACTACCCGTGCAACTACGGCTACATTCCCCAGACCCTGTCGCAGGACGGTGACCCGGTGGACGTGCTGGTGATCACCCCGTTCCCGCTGATCCCGGGCGTGGTGGTGCGTTGCCGCCCGATCGGCGTGCTCAAGATGGCCGACGAATCCGGTATCGATGCCAAGCTGCTGGCCGTGCCGGTCGACAAGATCCTGCCGATCTACACCCACTGGCAAAAGCCGGAAGACCTGAACGAACTGCGCCTGAACCAGATCAAGCACTTCTTCGAACACTACAAGGACCTGGAAAAGGGCAAGTGGGTCAAGGTCGAAGGCTGGGAAGGCCCGGACTCGGCACGTGCCGAAATCCTGGCTGGCGTGGAAGCGTACAAGAACGCCAAGTAATCCCGCGACAAGCCGCACAAGAAAAATCGCCCGACAGGCGCAAACCTGTCGGGCGATTTTTTTTTGATCCGTCGATTACCAACCACACCCGTTCGGACTGAGTAGGCCCGAATGGGCCGTATCGAAGCCTGTCCTGAGCCTGGCGAAGGGGCGCTCCGTCAGCGGATGTCGCGCCGTAGTCGCGTCTTCGATACGACGCTGCGCGTCTACTCAGTCCGAACGGTAGGCGCGTACGCAGTGCAAGAGCAACACCTTAGTCCAGCTTGGCGGCGTGCTCGCGGGTGGCGTGGAAGGTGACTTCCGGCCAGCGTTCCTGGGTCAGGCGCAGGTTCACGCCCGAGCTGGCCAGGTAGGCCAGGTTGCCGGCCGCATCCACGGCCAGGTTGGCACCGGCCGAGGAGCGTTCGAAATCGGCCAGCTTCTTCTTGTCCTCGCAGGTGATCCAGCGGGCGCTGCTGATGCTGGTCCCTTCGAAGACGGCATCGACGCCATATTCGTTCAACAGGCGGCTGGCCACCACTTCGAACTGCAGCACACCCACCGCACCCAGGATCAGGTCGCTGCCGGTGACCGGCTTGAAGACCTGCACCGCGCCTTCTTCGCCCAATTGCTGCAGGCCCTTGTGCAACTGCTTGATCTTGAGCGGATTGCGGATGCGCGCCACCCGGAAGAAGTCCGGCGCGAAGTAGGGGATGCCGGTGAACTGCAGCATCTCGCCTTCGGAGAAGCTGTCGCCGATCTGCATGTTGCCGTGGTTGGGCAGGCCGATGATGTCGCCGGCATAGGCTTCTTCCACCTGCTCGCGGCTGGAGGCCATGAAGGTCACCACCGAGGACACTTTGATGTCACGGTTCAGGCGCAGGTGCTTCAACTTCATGCCGCGTTCGAAGCGGCCCGAGCACACGCGCAGGAAGGCGATGCGATCACGGTGCGCCGGGTCCATGTTGGCCTGGATCTTGAAGACGAAGCCGGAGAACGGCTCCTCGGTCGGCTTGACCTCGCGCACGGTGGCGTCGCGGCCGCCCGGACCGGGCGCCCAGTCCAGCAGCGCGTCGAGGATCTCGCGCACGCCGAAGTTGTTGATGGCCGAACCGAAGAACACCGGCGTCTGTACACCGGCCAGGAAGTCGTCCAGATTGAAGGGGTGGGAGGCGCCATGCACCAGCTCCACCTCCATCTTCAGTTGTTCGATCTCCAGCGGGAACATCTCTGCCAGCTTGGGGTTGTCGATGCCCTTGATGATTTCCACGTTGCCGTTGGCGCGTTCTTCGCCGGCCTTGAAGAGCATGATCTCGTCGCGCAGCAGGTGATACACGCCACGGAAGTTCTTGCCCATGCCGATCGGCCAGGTCACCGGCGCACACTGGATCTTGAGCACCGACTCCAGCTCATCGAGCAGCTCCAGCGAATCGCGGGTCTCGCGGTCCAGCTTGTTCATGAAGGTGATGATGGGCGTATTGCGCATGCGGCAGACGTTCAACAGCTTGATGGTCTGTTCTTCCACGCCCTTGGCGGCGTCGATCACCATCAGCGCCGAGTCCACGGCGGTGAGCACGCGGTAGGTATCTTCGGAGAAGTCCTGGTGGCCCGGGGTGTCAAGCAGGTTGACCACGTGGTCGCGGTACTCGAACTGCATCACCGAGCTGGCCACCGAGATGCCGCGCTGCTTTTCGATTTCCATCCAGTCCGAGGTCGCATGACGGCCGCTCTTGCGCGCCTTCACGGTACCTGCCAGCTGGATCGCACCCGAGAACAGCAGCAGCTTTTCGGTCAGCGTGGTCTTGCCGGCGTCAGGGTGGGAAATGATGCCGAAGGTACGGCGGCGCTTCACTTCGCGCGCGATCAGGTCGGACGAGACCTTGCGGCCACCGCTGGAGACGTCCGAAGCGTCGGATGCGTCGTCGGCAGCGCTGCTGGCGACGTCGGGGAGTGCGTTGCTGGGTTCTTGCATGGCGGGTCGCCTGTTTGGAAAGCTCTGGAGAACCCGAGATTATAACTGAAGCGGCCCGCGCTCCCGCATGTTTGCCGGATGGCAAGCTCTGCCGGGGCGGGCCGTTGCGAACAGTGCTTTGTAACGGTGCTCAGGAACGTTCTCCTCAGGAACGTTCGTCAGGGCGCTCTTCGCGCCGAGGATGCTGGTCGCGTTGCTGCTCCCTCTGCTGTTGCTGGCGTGCCTGCTGCTGGACCTGCTGGCGTTGCGCCTGTTCCTGGTGCTGGCGGCTTTGCTCCCGCGCCTGTTCCATCTGGCGCTGCTGATCATGCTGCTGGTTCTGCAGCTGCTGCTGGCGCATCTGCTGTTCGCGCTGTTGCTGTTGTAATTGCCGTTGCTGCATCTGTTGCTGGTGCTGCAGTTGCTGTTGCGTCTCCTGCTGGCGCATCTGCTGTTCACGCTGTTGCTGCTGCAATTGCCGTTGCTGCGTCTGTTGCTGATGTTGCAGTTGCTGTTGCGTCTCCTGCTGGCGCTGCTGCCATTGCCGCTCCTGCGCCTGTTGCTGCTGGCGTTGTTCCCGGCCTTGCTGCTCGCGCTGGTCCTGCTGCTGGCGGATCATCTGTTCGCGCTGGCGTTGCTGCTCATTGGCCTGCTGCTCCCGTTGGTGTTGCTGCTCCACCGCCTGGCGCTGACGCAACTGATCCTGCTGGGCCACACGCTGCTGGACATTGTCCGCCACCGGCAGCGGGCGAGGCTGGGCGCCCGGCATCGGGTGATCGCGCCACGATGGTGTGGCCTGGGCCTGAGCTTGCCCCGGACCGGGCGGCGGAGTCAGGGCGGGTGCCGGTTGGCGGGCGTAACGTCCACCACCGCCATAGCGCGCATCGTGATGCCAGACCACCGGCCGCTGGTTGACCGTGACGTTATTGACCACCCGGGTGTTGTTGATGTTGTTCACGTTGGTGACATTGGTGACGTTATTGATGCGGGTCTGGCTCACCATCACCTGCCGCTGCCGCCAGTCGGGACGGGCATCGCCGAACACCGCGTTCATCACGCCGATACCGGCGCCAAAGCTGATGCTGGCCGAGAAGCCCGGCGCATAGCTGGGCGGGCGGTAGCGCGGCGGCGGCGCCCACACCACGGGCGGTGCCGACGGCCACCACCAGTCGCCATACACCACCACCGGGTTGTAGTAGGGCACATAGACCACCTGGGGGTTGACCGGCACGATCTCGATCATTTCATCCTGCACCACCACGCGCTGCTGCGGGCTGGATTCCAGCGTACCGGCAATGCGCGCACGCTCGCGCAGGTTCTGCACCGTGTCCATCACCGATGCCTGCTGGCCGAGGAAGGCCTGGCCCATCTGCTGGGTCCAGTCCAGGCGGTCATTGAGCATGGCCAATACCGAGGGGAATTGCACCAGCGCCTTCACGCTCGGGTCCCAGGGCATGGGCGCCACCGCCCGCGCCAGGCCATCGCCTTGCAGGCCGGGGCGGGCTTCCACGAAGCGCTGCGCCTGCACCACTTCCAGCGGATAGGTCGAGGCCATCAGCACCTGTGCCAGCAGCGAATCGGGATACAAGGCTACCGGCGCCAGCATCTGGTCCAGTTGTTGCTGGGTGTAGACGGGCGGGGCGGCCGGTACCGCGGGGTAGGCACTTTGCGCCTGCGCGGGCAGGCCCGAGACCAGTGAAAACAGCAGGCAGGCGGCCCAGGCCAGGGATTTCTTGTTCACGTCATTCTCCTTGCCGAATTGCGCCGGAAGGAAGGGACTTGAAGAAGTATTCGGCTTCCAACGCATTGAAGTGAACCTATAGTCCGTCAACCGGCAAGAGGGAGGTGTAACGGAAGTGCAAGCGATGTTTCAGTGGCCGGATGGGGGCGCAACCTGGTCGCAACTCGGTGGTGCGGGCCGCTTGCCCGGTGGAAAGCCTTGCGCAAGGCGGGGGCGGGTGTGGCATCATGAACGGCCACGGAACAAATCTCATCAATGGAATCGATCAATCGGGCAATTAATCGGGCAATTAATCGGGCAATTAATCGGGCGGCCTATAGCCCTTGCGCAGATGAATCACTGACACGACCGGAAGAGGGGAAACGTTCCAAACTGTTTTCGCAGCACCGCATCAGGCAATCTTTTTACGACAACAAGCCATCAAGCAAGGAACGACCATGAGCCATCACCTGATCTGGCGGCGCGATGATTTTCTCATCGACACCGATCCCGACCGGCTGGACATCCCCCTCATCCACGACGTATTGACCCAATCGAGCTGGTCCCCCGGCATCGACCTGAACACCGTGCGCACCGCCATCGCCAACAGCCTGTGCTTCGGCCTGTATCGCGGCAAGGAGCAGATCGGCTTCGCCCGCGTGGTGACCGACCACGCCACCTTCGGCTACCTGTGCGACGTCTTCGTCATCAGCGACCTGCGCCGCCAGGGCCTGGGCCGCTGGATGATCGAGTCGGTGAACCAGCATCCCACCCTGCAGAAGCTGCGCCGGGTCATGCTGACCACCTCGACGGCCCCCTGGCTGTATGCCAGCTGTGGATTCGAAGCCATCAATCGCGGCGATTTCGTCTGGCATATCTCCCGGCCGGACATCTACCGTCAGGCCAGTCCGCAGTAAATGCAGCGACGGCGGAGCGCAGCGCGTCGCTCCGTCGTGGTCTGCAGCTTCGCTGACTTTTCTTCTCCGCCTTCTTTTCCTTCCCCGCACTGCGCTGCCGCTGGTGGTATGGCCGTCGCCACGCCCTCCGTACTTTCTCCGTACCTTCTCCGTACTTTTTCCTGTATTTCCCTCTGTCGCGTCTGTCTGCGTACCAGTCCGCGTGCGCGTCGCTCGGCAAGCTGTTTCGCGGTCCAGGGCAAATGTAAAGACGCGTCGAAATGAACGAAATTTCCTGACGAAATCTGCAAGACAGCATAAAATTTATAGCGAATACGAACCATTATCATTCGTATTTATATAAATGAAACTGACAAATTTTTCTTCGATCAGGATAACCTTGATGTCACCCTCCCTCTTTGCATCTGCCGTTCCCGCATCAAACTCCCATCCCTCCCTGCGTCCGCTGTGCCGTGCCATGCTGATGGCCGGCATGGCCGGGTTCACCCTGTGTGCACAGGCACAGCAAGCAGTCGCCGACCAGAGCGGGGCCTTGCCCGAGGTCACCGTCTCGGCCCCGCAGGTCGAGCAGCCGCCCACCGAAGGCAGCGACAGCTATACCGTCAAGCGCAGCCGCTCGGCGACCAAGTTCTCGCTCTCGCCGCGCCAGACGCCGCAGTCGGTCTCGGTGGTCACGCGTGCCAGGATGGAAGACTTCCATCTCACCAGCATCAACGATGTCTTCGCCACCACGCCCGGGGTGACGGTGGACCGCGTGGAAACCGACCGCACCTACTACACCTCACGCGGTTTCGACATCACCAACTTCATGTTCGATGGCATCGGCATCCCCATGACCTACGGCCTGATGTACGGCGATACCGACATGGCCATGTTCGACCGCGTGGAGATCGTGCGCGGCGCCAACGGGCTCACTACCTCCACGGGCGACCCGTCGGCCACGATCAACTTCATCCGCAAGCGGCCGACCACGGATTTCCAGGCTTCGGCGGCGCTCAGCTATGGCTCGTGGAATACCCGCCGGCTGGAAGCCGACATCTCCGGTGCCGTCAACGAGGCCGGCACCGTGGCGGCGCGGATGGTGGCAAGCCATCAGGAGGGCAATTCCTACCTCGACCGCTATCGCCCCACGCGCGACCTGTTCTACGGCGTGGTGGAGGCCAACCTCAGCAGCAGCACCCTCCTGACCCTGGGCTACAGCTATCAGAAAGTGCATGGCAAGGGCGCCATGTGGGGAGCCTTGCCCCTGAGCTATACCGACGGCACGGCCACGCATTACGGCAGCAATACCAGCACATCTGCGGACTGGTCGCGCATGGATACCGAACAGCAGCGGGTCTTTGCCGAACTGAATCAGGACCTCAGCGCAGGCTGGCAATGGAAGAGCACGGTGGGCTATAACGAGATGCGCACCGATTCCGCCCTGTTCTATGTCTATGGCACACCCGACAAGAGCACCGGCGGCGGGCTGTATGCCTATCCCAGTCTGTATGCCGGCGTGAACCGCCAGGCCTACCTGGACAGCAACCTCAGCGGCAAATACAACTTGCTGGGGCGCGAGCATGAATTCAACCTGGGCGTGAATCTCTCCAACTCCCGTGTAGTCGATGTCAGCAACTACGGCCGTGGCATCGGCACCGAGCTGTTCGGGCAGCAGGCCTTCGATGGCAGCTTTGCGCTGCCGGTCTTCGATGACGGGACCGATGGCAGTCGCTACACCGACCGTCGCAGGAGCGTCTATGGGGCCACCCGCCTGAACCTGTCGGACCGGGCGAAACTGATGCTGGGGGCCAACTACACCCAGGCCGACGCCTCCGGCTACGCCTATGGCGAACCGCATGCGCTGGCGCAGTCGGCGCTGTCGCCCTACGTCGGCCTGACGGTGGACCTGGATGAGCATTTCTCGGTGTACGGCAACTACACCAAGATCTTCAATCCCCAGACCCGAACCGATGCTGCCGGCGCCGTGCTGGCCGCCGCCCGCGGTCGCTCATATGAACTGGGCGTGAAGGGGGAGTTTGCCGACGGCAAGCTCAATACCTCGCTGGCCGTGTTCCAGGTCGACCAGAGCAATGTGGCCGAGCAGGCCGGTACCATCGGCGCCCGCGCCTATTACCGTGGCATCAATGCGCGCTCCGAAGGGATCGAATATGAGGTGTCGGGTGAGCTCACCCGCGACTGGCAGGTCGGTGCCGGCGTGGTCTGGCAACGCATCACCGGTGACGAGGGCAAGCAGGTGCGCCAGTACGTCCCGCGCCGCCAGCTGCGCCTGTCGACCACCTACCGCCTGCCGCAGCTGGAAAAGGCCAAGATCGGCGCCAGCCTGAACTACCAGAGCAAGAGCAGCTACGACAGCAGCAATACCGCCTACCAGGGCGGTTACTCGGTGTTGAACCTGATGGCCAGCTATGACATCAGCAAGAACCTGACCCTGTCGGCCAGCCTGAACAACGTGCTCAACAAGCAGTACCTGACCACCGTCTACTGGAGCCAGTCCTACTATGCGGCACCGGTCAACGGCACGGTGAGCCTGCGCTGGGAGTATTGAGCGGCGCGCAGCCTTGCTGTTACCGGCCCGGATGCCGGCGCAGGCCGCTCATTTGCGCTTGCGCCGGCTCGGTGCCATCTCCCGCATGAGGGCCACGAAGCGCTGCGCGCCCAGGCCCAGCGGGCGGTCCTTGCTCCAGACCACGTCCACCCACATGCGTTGCTGGTTGCTGATGTTGTCGAAGTCGATCACCACCAGCCCGCCGGCCTCGATCTGGGTCTGCACCAGGCTGTGTGGCAGGTAGGCCCAGCCCAGGCCCTCGCGCACCAGCGACAGCGTGGCCAGGTGATTGTCGGTGCGCCAGATCTGCCGCGCCAGGAAGAAGCGCGGGTCGGAGATGCGGGCATCGCGGCTGGCCACGGCGATCTGGCGGATGTCGTACAGGTCCTCGTAGCGCAGCTTGCGCTTCTTGCGCAGCCGTGCCGGATGATCCGGCGCGATCACGGCCACCATCATCTCGCTGCTGAATTCCTGGAAGGCCTCGCGGTCGTTGCCGGCATGGCGCTCGAAGACCAGCGCCAGTTGCGCCGTATTGTCATAGAGCATGCGCATGGCGTCGGCCTGCGGCGAGGACAGCACCTCCACCTCCAGCGAGGGGAATTCCGTGGCCAGGACCGCCAGCGGCCGGGCCCAGGGAATGGACAGCAGTTCGGGCGCCACGGCCAGCGTCAACTTGCGCTCCAGCCCGCGATGCATGGCCAGGGCGTGGGTGTCGAGCTGGCGCAGGGTGCTGGCCAGCAGGCGCGCATCCGGCTCCAGCGCCCGCGCCAGTTCGGTGGGACGGGCATCGCGGGCGGTGCGGTCGAACAGCACCAGGTCCAGTTCCGCTTCGAGCTGGCTGATGGTCATGCTCACCGAGGAGGGTACGCGCCCCAGCGCGCGTGCCGCCGCAGAGAAGGAGCCGCTGTCGAGGACGGCCAGGAAGACCTTGACGTTGTCGCTGGAGAAAGCCATGGCAGGGAAGGGTGGCGAAGCGGCCAGCGATCTATCAGAAAAACTGAAAGAAGCCGACTTCTTCTATCAAAAACATCATCATAGAATGCTTTCCATTGCAAGACCAGCCGTGTTGCTTCATCCACAGCCTGTGGCCGGCCAGGGCTTGCAACAGGAGAACTCATGCAAGGTTTCAAACGCAAGCTGGTCTACGCCAGCCTTTTCGAGGCGCTGGCCATCGTCTTCACCACGGTGGGCCTGACGGTATTCGCCGGCCACGATAGCAGCCATTCCTGGGCGGCAGCGGTGGCTTCCTCCACCATCGCCTTCCTGTGGAACTTCGTGTTCAATGGTCTTTTCGAGCGCTGGGAAGCACGCCAGCCGCGTCGCGGCCGCAGCTTCGGCCGTCGCGCAGTGCACGCCATCGGTTTCGAGGGCGGGCTGGTGATGATGCTGGTGCCGCTGTTCGCGTGGTGGCTGGATATCAGCCTGTGGGACGCGCTGGTGCTGGACTTCGGGCTGATCGTGTTCTTCATGATCTATACCTACCTGTTCAACCTGCTGTTCGACCGCATCTTCGGCCTGCCCAGTTCGGCCTTGCCGCTCGAGTCGCAGCCTGTCCAGGCGAAGCCGGCGGCACCGATCGCAGGCGCCCGCTGATCCCGGCGGGTAGCGCCACTGTCTGACCGCCTTATTGTTTTAAAATAGCGCGCTACCCATCCCGCCAGGAACCGCCATGTACGTCCCCGCCCACTTCGCCCAGACCGATACTGCCGAGCTGCATCAGCTGATCACCGCGCATCCCTTCGGCGTGCTGGTCTCGCACACCGCTGGCGGGCTCGATGCCAATCACCTGCCGTGTCACCTCGATCCCGCGCAGGGCGCGCTGGGGACCTTGCACCTGCACGTGGCACGCGCCAATCCGCTGTGGCGCGAACTGGCCGATGGCGATGCGGTGCTGGCGGTGTTCTCGGCCGGCGACGCCTATATCTCGCCCAGCTGGTATCCCAGCAAGCATGAAGCCCATCGCCAGGTGCCGAGCTGGAACTACATGGTGGCGCACGCCCATGGCCGGGTCACCATCCGTGACGACGAGCGCTACGTACGCGGCGTGGTGGCCCGCTTGACGCGCACCCATGAAGCCGCCGAAGAAAAGCCGTGGAAGATGTCGGACGCGCCCGCCGAATTCACCGATACCCTGCTGCAGGCCATCGTCGGCATCGAGATCGAGATCACGCGTCTGGAAGGCAAGCGCAAGCTGAGCCAGAACAAGGAAGTGCGGGACATCGTCGGCGCGGGTGAGGCCCTGCTGGCACGGGGCCACGAGGCCATCGGCCAGGCCATGCTGGAGGCTGCAACGAAAAAGTCATAAGGCCTCGGTGCAGCTTGTCCGCTGATGGACTGCAAATTGGCTGCATATCGGCTCTTACTGGTACCTAACTGCGCGATGTCAGTGAAGTTACGTACACACATACTGACCGCCTCTGTGTAGAATTCCCCGCATCGGTGCCTGGACACCGTTCCGTTTTTTCCGCTTGCAACGAGGGTGCCCATGTCTTCCCCGACCCCTTTGTCCCCCCATGCTGCCCGCAGCGATTCCCTTGGCTGCTCCGCCCGGAGCCTGGGCCAGAGCCAGGAACTGCAGGGCAGCGAGTTCAGTTTCTATCGCAAGCGGGTTGATGGCAGGGAACTTTCCCAGGTGCAGACGCCGCCCTCGGATCGCGGTTTCCTGGTCGGCATCTCGATGGCGCCGCAGCACCGGCGCAGCATCTTCCGGGGCAGTCAGGCGGCCCGCTTCGATTTCGGCGCCGGCGCCGTCTATACGCGCGATTTTTCCGAAGAATATCGGGCCGATCTGCAGGGGCCGTTCGATTTCCTGCTGATGGAGCTACCGCTATCCTGGTTTCATACTGCCAGCGATGAGCTGCGCGCCGGGCAGCGGCGCGTGACCGGGCTGGCGACCGTCACCGGCCAGTCCGACCCCATCCTGGCTCACCTGGCATGCGCGCTGGCGCCGGCACTGGCACAGGCCCGGCCCCAGCCGGACAGCCTCCTGTTCGTGGACCAGCTAGGCGTGGCCATCGGTACCCACCTGCTGCGGCGTTACGGCGGAGCGTCGGCACCGTCTTCGCAGACCGTGCGCCTGTCGCGCCTGCATGAGGAACGCGCCAAGCAGATGCTGTTGCAAAAGGGGCGGGGCAACGTTTCCATTCCCGAAATCGCGCGCGAGTGCAATATGTCGGCGAGTTATTTCCTGCGCGCCTTCAAGGCCAGTACCGGCCACACGCCCCACCAGTGGCTGCTGGTGCAGCGCGTGGAAATGGCACGCCACTACCTGCGCCAGACCGAACTGTCATTGGCGGAGATCGCGCTGGCTTGCGATTTCTGCGACCAGAGTCATTTCAGCCGTGTGTTCACGCAGGTGGCAGGGACCCCGCCGGGCACCTGGCGCCGTAGTCAGCGCTGAGGCGCGCTCGGCTGAAAAGGGGGAGGGTCGGATACCAATCCGGCCCCGGCCTGCGTGCGGGCTGCTTACGGCACGCGCGGCAGGTCGAAGCTGAAGATGCTGCCGCCGGACGGCGCAGCGCTGGCGTGTAGGCGTCCCCGATGGCTTTCGATGATGGAGCGGCAGATGGCCAGGCCCATGCCCATGCCGTCGTCCTTGGTGGTGTAGAAGGCATCGAAGATGCGTGACATCGCCTCTTCGGCAATCCCCACGCCGTTATCCTGCACCCTGACCTCGACCCGTTGCTCGTTGCAGCAACTGGCGCTGATGCTGAGCGTACCGGCCTTTTCCGGCACCGCATCCATGGCATCGAGGGCATTGACCACCAGGTTCAGCATCACCTGCTGCAGCTGCACCAGGTCCCCCAGTACATAGACGTCCACCGGATTGAGCGCCAGGTTCAACGCCACTTCGCGCCGCTCCAGCTCGCTGCGCGAGAGCATCAGGATGTGCCGGATCAAGCCATGCAGATTGACCCGCGTGAAGGAAGGTTCAGTATTGCGCGTCAGGTTCTGCAGCCCCTTGATGATGCCGGCGGCACGCTTTCCCTCGGTGATGATGTCGCGCAGTCCGGCGCGCGCCTGTACCAGTTCGGGTGTGGGACGGTCCAGCCAGCGCAGGCTGGCGCCGGCATTGGAGACGATGGACATCAGCGGCTGGTTGATCTCGTGGGCAATGGAGGCGGTCAGTTGCCCCACGGTATTGGCGCGCGAAACGCGCTCCATGTCGATCTGGGCGGCGCGGATCGCATATTCGGCCTGGCGTCGCACGGTGATGTCGGTGGCGGTTCCCATGTATTCGACGAAGGTGCCGTCCACCCACACCGGCTTGCCGATGCCGGAGAGATAGCGCACCTCCCCGGTGTCCTGGCGGCAGATGCGGTGCTCCACGCGGATGGTGCCACCCATGGCGACGGCGGCGTTGACGGTATCGATCACTTCCTGCCGGTCATCCGGATGCATGATGGCGGCGAACTCGTCATAGGTGATGCAGTTGCGGCCCGGTGCCAGGCCGTAGATGCGGCACAGCTCGTCGGAGCAGAACATCAGGTCCTCGCGCACCAGGTAGCGCATGCTGCCGGTATGGTTGAAGCGCTCGCCCTGCTTGAGCAGTTCGCGACTGGTGCGTAGTTCGCGTTCGATGCAGAGCAGTTGCGCATTTTCCTGCAGCAACTGCGCATGGGCAGTGGCGTTGGCCAGTGACACCGCTGCGTGGGCAGCCAGCTGGCCCGCCAGATGGGCGAGCTCTGGCGCCGGAGCCGACGCGTAGTAGAGATACAGCCAACCCTGTTGCACGCCTTGGTGCAGCAGGGAGAGAGACAGGGCCGCGCCTGCCAGTTCCTCGGCGCTGGCGATGCGGTCGCTCGTAGGGAAGTCACCTGGGTCGTCGGCCCGACGCGTCTCGGCCTCGATCAGCGGTACCCCGGCCTGCTGTCTTACCAGCAGGCAGCGTCGGGCGCCGGCCAGCAGGCAGACGGTATGGGTGATGGCGGCCTTGAGGCGATCCGGGTCGCGTATGGCACTGAGGTCGCGCAGGGCTTGCAGCAGGGCATCGTGGTCGTCGGGAGACGATGGGGCGGACGGCAAGGGGTTCTCCTGGCGAGTGGGGCAAGATGGGACAGGTCCGTATTGTGCCGTATCCGATGGCGTCACGCCGCCCGGGAGAGTGTCAGAAGCGGCCATACAGCAGGGTCGCGGTCAGCAGTACCAGCAGGGTATCGGCATCGACCGGCTTGGCCAGCAGCGGAAAGCCCAGTGAACTGGCACGCATGCGCTGCGGCGGGCTGACCTGGGCCGAGATGAACAGGATTGGCAGGTTCGGCCGCAGACGGGCCAACTGTTCGGCCAGTTCGAAGCCGCTCATCTGCTTCAAGCCGACGTCGACGATGGCGCAGCAAGCCTGGACCAGACAGGTGCTGTCCAGAAAATCCTCGGCGGTATCGAAGCTGCAGCTGCGGTGCCCGGCCGAATCCAGCAGGTTGCACAAGGCAGCGCGTACCCAGAGGTCGTCATCAATGACCGCGACAGGGCGGTACTGTGACAGTGGCGTGTTCTCCCCTTCGCTCATCATCGTCGGCCATGGTCGGCTCCTGCGCAGGTTCATCTGCGCGGCGCCGGGGTTGCCCGCACCGGCCGTTGGCGCGGGCCGGCGCAGCTGTGCGCAGCCAGACGGGCGGCGCACTGGAAAAAGGTCGCTGTGTGGGCAGCGTGGCAGGTGATGCGGCGGTGTTATGCACCCTCGCGGGTGACGGCTCTATGGCCTGGTCAATCTGTGATGCCAGGCTTTCCTGGCCGATGCGTCCGGCCGGAAAGCCGGCATTCATTTCTGGTCCGGCGGCGGGTTGCCCGTGATCTTGGGAATGCACTCACGGTGGAACCAGGAAGCCGTCAGCGGTTCTCCGGCCAGCTTGCGCCGTACGATCGGTACCAGTTGCTCGCCGATCAACATGCCCAGCAAGCCCAGCAGGGCGATGATGGGCGGGGCTGGCGACTGCACCTGCAGGGCGGCATAGATCAGGCCGGCCAGGATGCCCATCAACAGGGAAATCAGATAGGGTTTCATGGGGACTCCCGGATCAGCCGCCAAACAGGTGGCCGACCCCAGTGATCAGACGTTCGCCCAGCACCATGCCGAGCAGGCCGATCAGGGCGATGCCCGGCGGCGCCGGAGAACGCACCTTGAACAGGGCATAGAAGACGCCGATCAGGATGCCGGCGCCCAGTGAAATCAGATAAGCGGACATGGCCCGGCTCCTCGTGAAGATAGTGCACTGCCACCTGGGTTGCGGCCCGTGGAGGGGCCGCGACGCAGGTGGCGAGGGCAGACCGTATTACTTGGCCGGAACCGGTGCCAGGGTCTTCTGGTTGCCGTGCGGACGCTGCTCGGCCTTGTGCACCATGGTGTAGGCGTAGTCCACGCCCATGCCGTAGGCGCCGGAGTGCTCGCGCACGATGTCCATGACGGCGGAGTAGGTTTCCTTGCGGGCCCAGTCACGCTGCCATTCCAGCATGACTTGCTGCCAGGTCACCGGGATCACGCCGGCCTGGATCATGCGCTGCATGGCGTAGTCGTGGGCTTCCTTGGAGGTGCCACCGGAGGCGTCGGCCACCATGTAGATTTCATAGTCACCTTCGGCCATGGCGCACAGGGCGAAGCTGTTGTTGCAGACTTCGGTCCACAGGCCCGCCACGACCACCTTCTTCTTGCCGTTGGCCTTGAGGGCGTCGCGCACCTTCTGGTCATCCCAGGAGTTCATGGAAGTACGTTCCAGGACGTCGTTCTCCGGGAACACCGACAGCAGTTCCGGGTAGGTGTAGCCGGAGAAGCCCTGGGTTTCCACGGTGGTGAAGATGGTGGGGATATTGAACACCTTGGCCGACTTGGCCAGGGCGACGACATTGTTCTTGAGCACCTGGCGGTCGATCGATTGCACGCCGAAAGCCATCTGCGGCTGATGGTCGATGATGATGAGCTGGCAGTTGTGCGGGGTCAGCACGTCGAGTTTGGTATTGGTGGTCATGATGATTCCCTAGATGGGTAGTGTGTGGAGGAGTGTGGGCGACCCGGCGACGGGGAGACGCGGCCAGGGCCGACCCGGCAGACGGGAGTGAGGCTGCCGGAGGCGATCATAGGCAAGAGGGCCGGGCGCTGCCATTATCTGTTCGTATAGCTAGACGCTGGCACGGCGTTTTTGCACACTGCCAACACCAATAAAAGCACATGGGATGACTGGCACGTGAAGTTTTGATGACCTCCGCGCCGGCATCGACTTGTGCGATCCGCCACCCTCATTCTCCATCGTCCCTGTCTATGTCCGGAGCCTCCATGACGACCGCAACCAGCGTTACCCCCGATCTGATCCTGCTCAACGGCAAGATCCACACCGTCGACAAGCAGAACCCCATTGCCGAGGCCGTTGCCATCGGCGGCGGCAAATTTCTCGAAGTCGGCAGCGCCGCCGACGTCATGCGTCTGAAGCAGGCCCAGACCAAGGTCATCGACCTGGGCGGCCGCACCGTCATCCCCGGCCTGAACGACTCGCACCTGCATTTGATCCGCGGCGGTCTGAACTACAACCTGGAACTGCGCTGGGAAGGCGTGCCCTCGCTGGCCGATGCGCTGCGCATGCTGAAGGACCAGGCCGCTCGCACCCCGCATCCGCAATGGGTGCGCGTGGTCGGCGGCTGGACCGAATTCCAGTTCGCCGAAAAGCGCATGCCCACGCTGGAAGAACTGAACGCTGCTGCACCCGATACCCCGGTCTTCGTGCTGCACCTGTACGACCGTGCGCTGCTCAACCGCGCTGCGCTGCAGGCGGTTGGCTATACCAAGGACACCCCCAATCCGCCGGGTGGCGAGATCGTGCGCGATGCCTCGGGCAATCCGACCGGCATGCTCATCGCCCGTCCCAATGCCATGATCCTGTACGCCACCCTGGCCAAGGGACCGACCCTGCCGCAGGAATACCAGGTCAATTCCACCCGCCAGTTCATGCGCGAACTGAACCGCCTGGGCGTGACCAGCGCCATCGACGCCGGTGGTGGTTTCCAGAATTACCCGGATGATTACCAGATCATCAACAAGCTGGCCGCCGATGGTCAGTTGACCATCCGCATCGCCTACAACCTCTTTACCCAGAGCAAGGGCGCCGAACTGGCGGACTTCCAGAAATGGACCGGCATGGTCAAGCCGGGTGACGGCGACGATTTCCTGCGCCATAACGGCGCCGGCGAAATGCTGGTGTTCTCGGCGGCCGACTTCGAAGACTTCCTGGAGCCGCGCCCCGACCTGGCCGATGGCATGGAAGACGAACTGGAGCGGGTGGTGCGCCATCTGGTCTCCAACCGCTGGCCGTTCCGCCTGCACGCCACCTATGACGAGTCGATCTCGCGCATGCTGGACGTGTTCGAGAAGGTCAACCGCGACATCCCCTTCGATGGCCTGCACTGGATGTTCGACCACGCCGAGACCATCACCGAGCGCAACATCGAGCGCGTCAAGGCGCTGGGCGGCGGCATTGCCATCCAGCACCGCATGGCGTTCCAGGGTGAATACTTCATCGACCGCTACGGCGTGGAGGCGGCCGAGCACACCCCGCCGATCGCCAAGATGCTGGAAATGGGCGTGCCGGTCGGTGCCGGTACCGATGCCACCCGCGTGGCCAGCTACAACCCGTGGACCGCGCTGTACTGGCTGGTGTCCGGCCGCACGGTCGGTGGCGCCAAGCTGTATGGGGCCGCCGGCCGCCTGCCGCGCGAGACCGCATTGGAACTGTGGACCGCAGGCAGTGCCTGGTTCTCCAGCGAACAGGCCAAGAAGGGCCGCATCCAGGCCGGTCAGCTGGCCGACCTGGCGGTGCTGTCGGCCGACTTCTTCAGCGTCCATGAAGACGAGATCAAGAGCATCGAATCGGTGATGACCGTGGTCGATGGCAAGGTGGTCTATGGGACTGGTGCGTTTTCCTCGCATGGGCCGGGCGAGATCCCCGTGCTGCCCGAGTGGTCGCCGGTGGCCAAGGTCCCGGGGCACTATCGTGCCGTGGCAAAGACCGATGCTGCCCGCCAGAAGAAGGCGACCCTGCCGCACGCCTGCGTCGGTTCCTGCGGCGTGCATGGTCACTCCCACGATGTGGCGCGCAAGTCCAGCGTCCCGGTCTCCAACTTCGCCGGCTTCTGGGGCGCGTTGGGTTGCAGCTGCTTCGCGTTCTGATCATGCAGGCGCGCCAAATTCCCCGCCGGCAGGGTCTGCCGGTCCCGCCCCTGGATCTGGGTCTGCTGTTCCTGCGCCTGGCGGGCAGTTTCATGCTGTTCTATGTGCATGGCCTGCCCAAGCTGCTGCATTACGGCCATGAACTGAGCGTGATCGAAGACCCCTTCGGCATGGGGCCGACCATCTCCCTGTGGGCGGCCATCTTCGCCGAGGCGCTCTGTCCCATCCTGATCGTGTTGGGCCTCTTCACCCGCCTGGCCTGCCTGCCCATCATCGGCGTGCTGCTGGTGGCGATGCTGGCGGTGCATCCCGGCTGGAGCATTGCCGAAGGCCAATTCGGCTGGCTGCTGCTGGTGATCTTCACTTCCATCGCGCTGTGCGGCCCGGGCCAGTGGCGCCTGGGACGCGACAGCGCGCAATCGTAGGCAGCCTTTTTTCTCCACCTCACACCCCACCCAAGGAGCATACCCATGAGCACCATCACCACCCGCGACGGCACCGAAATCTACTACAAGGACTGGGGCAGCGGCCAACCGGTCGTCTTCGGCCATGGCTGGCCGCTGGACGCCGACATGTGGGAATACCAGATGAATTTCCTGGCCGAGCGCGGTTTCCGCGTGATCGCCTATGATCGCCGCGGCTTCGGTCGTTCCAGCCAGCCCTGGAGCGGTTACAACTACGACACCTTCGCCGACGACCTGGCCGAGCTGATGGACAAGCTGGACCTGCAGGGCGCCACGCTGGTGGGCTTCTCCATGGGTGGCGGCGATGTCGCCCGCTATGTCGGTCGCCACGGTACCAAGCGTGTGGCCAAGGCGGCCCTGCTGGGCGCGGTGACCCCGATCTTCGGCCAGGCGCCGGACTTCCCGCAGGGTGTGCCGGCCGAGGTGTTCGCCGGCATCCAGGCTGGTCTGTTGAAGGACCGCGCGCAATTCATCAGCGACTTTGCCGCCGTCTTCTTCGGCACCAATCGTCCGGGCAAGGCTGACGCCGTCAGCCCGGGCGTGCTGGCACAGACCTTCAACATCGCCATGCTGGCTTCGCTCAAGGGCACGCTGGACTGCGTGACGGCCTTCTCCGGCACCGATTTCCGCGAGGACATCAAGAAGTTCAACTTCCCGACCCTGGTGATCCACGGTGACGACGACCAGGTCGTCCCCTTCGCTACCACCGGCAAGCTGGTGGCCGAGATGGTGCCGGGTGCGCAGTTGAAGGTCTATAGCGGTGCCCCGCACGCCCTGTGCGCCACCCACAAGGATCAGATCAACGAAGACCTGCTGGCCTTCCTGAAGGCGTAAGCATCATGAGTCTCGATGCCAACCAACGCCAGCAACTGGAAAAGCGCCGCCTGGCGCCGCTGGCCACGCCTGGCCTGCTCTCCGAGCAGGCCAGCCAGGAAATCGGCGGCGCCTTGACCATGCTGCTGGCCGATATCTTCGCCCTGTACCTGAAGACGAAGAACTTCCATTGGCACATGTCCGGGCCGCACTTCCGCGACTACCATCTGCTGCTGGACGACCAGTCCCAGCAGATCATCGCCATCACCGATGCGGTGGCCGAGCGGGTGCGCAAGATCGGCGGCACCACCCTGCGTTCGACCGGGCATATCGGCAAGCTGCAGCGGCTGGCCGACAATGATGCCGACTTCGTCACCCCCTCCGACATGCTGGCCGAACTGCGCGAGGACAACCTGCGCCTGGTCGGCTTCATGATGGCCACCCACGAACTGTGCGACGAGCATGGCGACGTGGCCAGTGCCAGCCTGCTGGAGAACTGGATCGACGAGGCCGAGCAGCGTGCCTGGTTCCTCTTCGAATCGGGGCGTACTTCGGTCTGAGTCCGCCCGGATTCAACTGAACGAAGCCTTGATCGGAAGCTGAGCAATGGGCAGGGCCTGCGGGTCCTGCGCATTTGCGTTTTTTGTTAAAGTCGGCTTTCTGCCTTCCTGTTCTCCTGTTGAATCAGTCTTTGGAAATCGATGATGGCCAGTTCCTCCGTCTCCCGTCTCGTGAAGCACATCCGCATGCAGGATGATGTTGCCCTGGTGCGCGCTACCCAGAACCACGCGGCGGCGTCGGCCGTGATTCCACCACCGGTTCTGGATATTCCCAGTGATGATGCCTTTTCGGTCATCGTGCAGTTGCAGGATTTTCGCCACCACAAGCTATGGCGTGGGCAGCGGCTGGTGCATGCCGGTGGCCACCGGCTGGGCGACATGGCCATCACCGACCTGCGCGAGCAGTGGCGCTGCCAGCATCTCTCGGACTATGACAATGTGCGCCTGCATCTGCCGCGCGCCTCCCTCGAGCGGGTGAGCGAGGAAGGCGGGCGTCGTATCGGCGCCTTGCAGCAGGTCCAGGCAATCCGCGATCCGGTGGTCTGGCATCTGCTGCATGCCATGCTGCCTGCGCTCACGGGGGCGGCCAATGACAGCGATACCGTCTACCTCGATAGCGTCACCCTGGCTCTGCATACCCACCTGGCGCAACGTTATGGAGGGCAGCCGGTGGGTCGTGGCGGGGGCACTGGCCTGGCCGGCTGGCAGCAGGTGCGGGCGCGCGAATACATGCTATCGCACCTGGCGCGACGCCTGACCCTGGCCGAGATTGCGGCCGAGTGTGGCATCTCGCGGGCGCATTTTGCACGCGCCTTCAAGCACAGCTTTGGTTTGCCGCCGCATGCCTGGCTGCAGCGCCAGCGCGTGGAGCTGGCTTGTCGCCTGCTACGCCAGAGCGACAAGGGCATGACGGCCATCGCTCTGGAATGCGGCTTTTCCGACCAGAGTCATTTCAGCCGGGTGTTCAAGCAGATTCAGGGCATGGGGCCGGCAGCCTGGTTGCGGGCGCAGGGCTAGACCGACGACAGCGGTGACCGGTGCACGGCGCTCGAATCGCTGGCCTTAGCGCTGACGCGCGGAGTGGATCTGCAGCCGCTCGGCGGCCCGCACGAGGTCGGCCAGGGTCTTGGTCTGCATCTTGTCCATCACGCGCCGCTTATGGACCTTGACGGTGATTTCGCTGATGCCCAGTTCGGTGGCGATCTGCTTGTTGAGCAGGCCACCGATGGCCAGTTCCAGCACTTCGCGTTCGCGCGGGGTCAGTGTTTCCAGGCGCGAGGTGCTGGCGGCATGCTCGGTGCGCATGCCTAGTTGTCGATCAGCAATGGCCAGGGCGTCGCGGACCGCGCCCAGCAGCCGTTCATCCTCGATCGGCTTGGTCAGGAATTCATGGGCACCTGCCTTCATCGCCAGCACCGTCGTCGGTATGGTGCCGTAGCCGGAGATGAAGATGACGGGAATGGCATCACCTCGCTGTTCCAGCCGGCGCACTACCTCGAAACCGTCGGACCCGGGCATCTTCATGTCCAGCAGAAGGCAGCAGGGTTGGGCTGGAAGAGGCTCGCGCAGGAACGCATCGGCCGAGGCGAAGCCACGTGCATTCAGGTTGGCCGAGGCCAGCAGCCGTAGCAGTGCTGTCCTGACCATGCCATCGTCGTCGACGACAAATACCGTACTTTCCATGGTTCCTTCCGTGCTGCCTGGTTGCGAAAATCTGTGCGACAGAGCAAGGCGGTGATCGGGCGTCAGGAGCCCCAGCGCCAAGCTGTGCAGTGTTGCCTATCATCTGCATTCGGGCCGGATTTGGATTGTACAAATGTGCTGTTTTTTGTAAAAAATGCCTTTGTTGCATTTTTTTGCCGATGGATGTGATCTTTTTTGCAAGGCTTTCGGGCGTCCTTGCTATCCCCAGAGATAATGGGCGCGGGCGGCAGGCGATGCTATGGTGTGCGGCCTCCTCAACACTTTCCCACCCTCTGCGAGACGCTCCATGAATGCCGCACAACGCAACCGCCTGCAGTCCTCCGGACTGGCTTTTCTCGCCGCCTATGTCGATACACTGGGCTTCATCGCCCTGTTCGGCCTGTTCACGGCCCACGTCACGGGCAACTTCATCCTGATCGGTTCGGCCCTGGCCGACACGTCGCAGATGTCCATCCTGCTGAAATTCCTGGCCTTCCCGGCCTTCATCATCGGGGTGGCGGTGGGGCGCCTGCTGATCGCCGCCATCCAGCGCCGCAATGGCCGCGCACTGGGCTGGTCGCTGGTGTTGCAACTGGTGCTGCTGATCGGTTTCATGGTCTGTGGCATGGCCGCAGCGCCCGTGCAGTCGCCCACCGCCGGCTGGGTGATGGCGTCGGGCCTGCTGGGTACCGCCTCGATGGGGGTGCATAGCGCCATCAGCCGCCTGTTGCTGGCGCACCTGGCGCCGACTTCCCTGATGACCGGCAACGTCACCCAGGTGGTGATCGACGTGGTGGACATGCTGCGCGGCGCCTCCGACGCCGGTACCACCGAGCGCTGCATCAAGTTCGTCTGGCCGGTCCTGTCCTTCGGGGTGGGGGCGATTGCGGCAGCGTTTGCCTATCACGCCATCGGCTTTGCCGGCCTGATCGTGCCGGTGCTGATCCTGGTGGCCTTGATCGGGTGGGAATTCACCCAGCAGCCCGCCAGCTGAGGGGGGCTCCTGCCCGGGCGCCTAGCGCCGGGGTGCAGGAGTGGCGGCCCGCGTCGGCAGCAGCCAGACGATGGCCAGCGCCGCGTAGATCGCCGAGGCCATCAGCGGTGCCCACTGCGAGAGCAGGATCGCCAGGGCGTAGAGCAGGATGGAGGTATTGTTCTTGCGACCCTGCCCGAGGATGCGTGCGGCTTCCGGATGATTGCTTTCGGAGGCGCGCAGCGTGCGCTTGAGCACCAGGAAGGAAACCGAGCACATCAGCAAAATCAGCCCATAGGCCGCCACCGGCGCCATGTCGCGGTGATGGCCGGCGATCCAGGCGGTGGTGAAGGGCAGCAGCGAGAGCCAGAACAACAGATGCAGGTTGGCCCATAGCACCCGCAGATTGACGCGATCGGCGAGCTGGAACAGGTGGTGGTGGTTGGTCCAGTAGATACCCACGTACAGAAAGCTGAGGGCATAGCTCAGCAGTGCCGGGGCCAGTGCCAGCAGGGCGCTCGGCTCGGCTGAGGCGGGCGCGTGCAGTTCCAGGACCATGATGGTGAGGACGATGGCAAAGACGCCATCGCTGAAGGCTTCAAGCCGGGATTTGTTCACGGGGGCAGGGGGCTAGGGATGATCCCGCGCACCTTAGCACCCCGTCGCACAGGCCGACATTATCCCTTCGGATAGGGCGCTGCCGGGCTCAGCCTTGTGGCGCGATCTTGTCCCACAGGTCGGCGCCGTTGAAATCACGGATCACCGCGTGGGCACCGGCCGCGCGCAGCCGTGCCTCGTCCAGGCCGCCCAGCATGCCGAAGGTCCAGATGCCGGCACTGCTGGCGGCCTTGACACCCGAACTGGAATCCTCGAAAGCGACCGCCTGTGCCGCCGTGCCACCGAGTAACTGCAGCCCGGTCAGGTAGGGCAGGGGATCGGGTTTGGCGCGTTCCAGCTCGTCGCCGATGACCAGGGCATCGAAGCGGCCGGCCAGTCCGGTGGCCTTCAACATCAATTCGGCATTGGCCCGGGGGGCATTGGTGACGACGGCGCTACGCCCGCCGATACGGGCGATATGCTCCAGCAGACGCTCGATGCCGGGGGTAGGCGCGACGTGCTGGTCCAGCTGCGAGCGGAACAGGCTTTCCTTTTCTTCCGCCAGCGGGATGTATTGCTCAGCCGGCATGCCGGGGAAGAGGTGGCCGAAGATCATGGCGTTGGAGGCGCCCATGATGTGGGTCTTGTAGTAATCGACATCGATATGCCGGTCCCAGCGCGCCAGGATGGTGTTGAACGCGGCGTGATGCAGGGCGTCGCTGTCCATGAGCGTGCCGTCGAGATCGAACAGGAAAGTGGTGATGGCCATGATGGTCCGTGCAAGAGGGAGGCGGCCATTCTACCCAAGAGTGAGGGGGTGTGCGCTGCAGCGACCCTCATCGTCCCTTCGCGCATGCCTGCATGCGTTTTTCCAACTCTCCTACGATAGCTGCCGAAGTCCGCCGATGGCGCCTGCGCTAGCGCAGCCCTACAGTCTCTCCGTGGCAATGCCCCCGGCCCTGCGCTCCCGCAGGGGATCAATCCATCAAGAAACGCGAGGAGACTCATGACCACCTCAACCATCCACTCCCTTCCTGCGGCCAGCGTCGAGGCCGTCAACAACAACGGCTCAGGCGTCTCGTGGGGCGCCATCCTGGCGGGTGCCTTTGCGGCCGCCGCGCTGTCGTTCATCCTCGTGATGCTGGGCTTTGGCCTGGGCTTTTCGTCCATCTCGCCGTGGTCCGGCGAAGGGCTGTCGGCCAAGACCATCGGCTATTCCACGGCCGGCTGGCTGCTGTTCACCCAGATCGCGGCATCGGCCATCGGCGGTTTCCTGGCCGGGCGCCTGCGTGTGAAATGGGCCGGGCTGCATACCCGTGAAGTCTATTTCCGCGATACCGCGCACGGGCTGCTGGCCTGGGCCGTGGCTTCGCTGGCTACTGCTGCGCTGCTGGGCTCGGCCGTGGGCAGCGTCATCTCCGGTGGCGCCAAGACACTGGGTGCGGCCGGCGGTGCCTTGGGTACCGGGGCTGCTGCGGCCACCATGGCAGTGGGCCAGGACGGTGCGCGTCCGGCTGGCGGCGCTGGTGACATGGCCGATCGCTTCTCCGGTTACTTCATCGATTCGATGTTCCGTAGCGGTAATGCAGGTGCTGCATCCTCTGCAAACCAGCCCGCGGTGCCGGCCGCAACCGACGGTGCTGCTGCTGCGCCGGTGGCCCCCCTGGCGGCTCCTACGGCCGCTGATGGTCGCGATCTGACGCAGGCCCAGCGCATGGAAGTGGTGCGTGTGTTCGGCTATTCGCTGGCGAGCGGCAAGCTGGCCGATAACGACCGCCGTTACCTGGGCCAACTGGTGGCGCGCCATACCGGCGTATCCCAGGCCGATGGCGAAAAGCGTGTCACCGATACCTTCGCGGCCTACCAGGGCGCTATCGCGGATGCCGGCACCAAGGCCAAGGAAGCCGCCGATGCTGCCCGCAAGGCCGCTGCCTACGCCTCGCTGTGGATGTTCCTGGCCCTGCTGTGCGGTGCTTTCGTGGCCAGCCTGCTGGCGACCTATGGGGGCCGCCTGCGCGACCGCAACGAGCTCTACGCTGAGGCAGTGGTCCGTCGCGACGGCCGCCTGGGCGAACCCGAACTGCACTGAAACCTGACGACATCGACCTGAACCCCAACCTTGAGAGGAGACTGACATGGGCGCAATTCTGCTCTGGCTACTGGGTATCCCCATCCCCATCATCCTGCTGCTGATCCTGTTGTTCTGAGGACGCAGTAGAAGTAGACGCAATACACGCAGTAGATTCAACAAGGGCGGCCAGATGGCCGCCCTTGTTCATTGTATGGGTGACTATGGGTGACTGGACTTCCCGGGACCTCGCGTCAGAGATCCGTGTAATCGAAGGACTTGACGCCATCGAGCTTGAGAAAGCCCTGAACGATGCGATGGAATTCCTTCTCCGAGGTGTGCGAGAGCACGATGGACACTTCGTCGAATACGCCGCCGTCGGCTTCGCGCCTGACCACGAACTTGCTCGCCCGCGCTGCCGAGGCGCCCATCAGTTGGTGTAGATGGCCGATATTGAAAGTATCGGCCTGGACCAGGAAAGTAATGCCGCGCTTGTGCTTGTCGGCGAAATAGCGTCGCTCCAGGGGCTTCATCCCGGCCAGGATCAGCAGCACGATGGAGGTCCCGGCCACGGCGGCGACATACATTCCGCCACCGACGGCCAGGCCGATGGCGGCCACTGTCCAGAGGCTGGCGGCGGTGGTCAGGCCACGGATGATTTCTCCGCGCAGCAGGATCGACCCCGCGCCCAGGAAGCCGATGCCCGAGACCACCTGTGCCGCCATCCGCGATGGGTCAAGGACCACCTTGTCGGACTGCAGGATCCCGGAAAAACCATAGGCCGACACCAGCATGATGAGCGAAGAGCCGACACAGACCAGCATGTGGGTACGCAGGCCGGCTGCCCAGGAGAGGCGTTCACGTTCGATGCCGATCAGGCTGCCGAGAACGGCAGCTGCGGCCAGGCGGAGGATGACGTCCGTTGCGGGAAGCATGGATTCTCCTTCTGAAGGGATGGGAGGCAGCTTACGCAACGCTCAGCCTGGAAGGCATGGATGAGCTTGCGTAAGCCTGTGGAGCGATGTCTGATCGTTAAAAGTATATATTATTTATATTGTTTGATCTTTATCGCTGCCAATCGGGGATTCCATTACCGATAGGTGAGAGCCCTTGAGCCTGGCGTGCGAGCGGTGCCTTGGTCATTGATGCCAATGACGCCGCATGCACCGGACACGTCCTTGCAGCCTCAGTCTTCCTCGACCCAATCCACCACCGCGCCCAGCGAGCGCAGGTTTTCCACGAACTTGGGATGGGCGCGCCGGATCGGCAGGGCATTGCGGATTTCCGAGCGACCTTCGATGCTGGCCGCCACCATGAACAGCGCGATGGCCACCCGGATGATGTACGGACTTTCCACCGAGGCCGGCGTCAGCGGCAGGCCGCCGAAGGTGATCAGCCGATGCGGGTCGCCCAGGAAGACGTGGGCGCCGAACTTGGACAGTTCGCTGCTCCAGCCCATGGCGCCGTCATAGATCTTGTTCCAGAACATGGTGTTGCCATCGGCCTTGACTCCCAGCGCGATGAAGATCGGCAGCAGGTCCACCGGCAGGTAGGGCCAGGGCGCGGCCTCCACCTTGGTGAGGATGTTGCTGGTGAAAGGCTTGACGACTTTGAGCGGACCGTTCTGGCGGGTGTGCGACCAGCCGTTTTCGTGCACCACTTCCACGCCGAACTTGGCGAAGGTGCGATCGATCAGCGGGAACTGCTCCGGCGCGCTGTTGCGCACCCGCACCTGACCGCCGGTGATGGCGCCCATGGCCAGGAAGGTCGCGATCTCATGGAAATCCTCATCGAAGCGGAATTCGCCGCCCCCCAGTTTTTCACCGCCACGCACCGTCACGCGCGAGGTGCCGATACCCTCGATCTGCACGCCCATCATCGCCATGAACCGGCAGAACTCCTGCACGTGCGGCTCGGAGGCGGCATTGGTCAGCACCGACTCCCCGCCGGCCGAGGCCGCGCAGAGCACGAAGTTTTCAGTGGTGGTCACCGAGGCATAGTCCAGCCAGTGATGGTTGGCCTGCATGCGGCCGCTGGTGCGGATGATGAGCGAATCGGGACTGCTTTCCACCCGCGCGCCGAAACGCTGGAACACCTCCACGTGCGGATCGATTTCCCGCACGCCCAGGGTACAGCCCTTGACGTCGTTTTCCAGCCGCGCCACACCGAAGCGCGCCAGCAGGGGCGGTACCAGCATGATGGAGGAACGCATTTCTTCCGGCAGATGGTGAATTTTTGGGTCGAAGCAGGTATCGCGGTGATGCAGTTCCAGGATGCCGCTGGCATAGTCCACCGATACCTCGCTGCCCAGCACGCGGAAGATCTCCAGGATCTTCTTGACGTCGGTGATCTCGGGGATGCCGATCAGACGTAGTGGCTGGTCGGTCAGCAGGGTGGCGCAGAGGATGGGGAGGACGGCATTCTTGTTGGCGGAGGGGATGATGTCGCCGCGCAGCGGGCGGCCACCGTGTACGATGAGATTGGACATGAAGGTAAGTTGAATCGGGCTGACAAAATCGACCGGAGCGGGGCAATGCCTGGGTCCGGCCTGGAATGGACAGATTATGCGCCGGCCGGTTGCAGGCAGGGAAGCAAATTTGCGGCGGCGCGGCGTCTTGTCTTATTGTCACTAGAACGCATTTTTAAGCTTCACTTTATCGATGCAAAGCTGAACGTTGCTGCATCATCGGCCAAGTTTCCGTATCATGGCCGGTCTTGAATGAATGCTCCGACTGAGGTTTTCGACGATGTTTTGTACGCAGCAGCCCCGTTCCGACGATAGTTTCCCTTTGTTTCTGCAGATGTTGCGCCGCGCTGGCGTGTTGGCCAGGCTCCTGATGTGCAGCGTCCTGCTGCTGATGTTGACAGTCATTTCGGGCAAGGTGAGCGAGGCGCAGGCGGCCGGTTCCAGCGCCGGCAAGCACAGGCAGGCCGCGAGCGGCGCCAAGGGACGCAAGCGGGTAGTGCGCAAGAAGGCGGCCCCGGCCACTGCGCGTGCACCGGCGCGGCCCCGCCGACGTGGGCGGGCGGCTGCCGCTGGTGTGGCGGCCGGCGCTGTGACTGCAGCCACGGCGGGTGCTGCCGTCGCCGCCAACGCGTCGTCAAACGCAGCGGCGCTGCCGCCGGTCAATACCAAGCCCGAACTGCTCCCCCGTTGCGGCTTCACCGCCGCGTCGAAGCAGCACATCTTCTCGCGTGGGGTCTATGTGCTTGACGAGCAGACCAATACGCCACTCTTTGAACGCAATGCGGATACGGTGGCACCGATCGCTTCGGTCACCAAGCTGATGACGGCCATCGTCTGGCTGGACCAGAAGTCGCTGCCCATGAGCAACCGGCTGGAAGTCACCGAGGACGATCTCGATACCCTCAAGTTCACCCACTCGCGCCTGAACGTCGGCGCCAGCCTGTCGCGTGCAGACATGCTGCACATTGCTTTGATGTCTTCCGAGAACCGTGCTGCCGCGGCCATGAGCCGTGACTATCCGGGTGGCCGTCCGGCCTTCATCGCAGCCATGAATGCGCAGGCACAGGCGCTGGGCATGAAGCAGACCCGCTTCGAGAATGCCACCGGACTGTCGCCGGACAATGTCTCCACCCCGCGCGAGCTGGCCGAGCTGGTCAAGGCCGCCAACCGCTACCAGCTGATCCGCAACGATTCTCTGGACAAGCAGAAGATCATCAACATCGGCCGCGGCCAGCTGCAGTACATCAATTCCAATCGCCTGATCCGCTATGGCCAGGTCAATGCCACGGTGCAGAAGACCGGTTTCATCAACGAATCCGGCCACAACATGGTGCTGCGCCTGCTGGTGCATGACCGCCGCCCGGTGATCGTCACCATGCTGGGCAGCGGCAGCGCCGACGGTTCCCGCCTGGATGGCGTGCGCATCGCCAAGTGGCTCAACTGCTCGCTGAACTAACGGGCGTGCCACCCTGCACCGGGGACGGATCGGACTGTGCCATCTGGACCCGGTTGCGCCCCATGCGCTTGGCCTGGTAGAGCGCATGGTCGGCGGCCTTGATCACTTCCTCGATGCTGTGATGCACCTGCCGGTCCAGGCAGGCCGCATCTATGCTCACCGAGAGCCGGCCGAAGGGGCTGCGCTCATGCGGAATCTTCATCGCCTGCAGTGCCGACATGATGTTGCCGGCCACGTGCAGCGCGCCGGCGGCATCGGCCTCGTCAAGCAGGATCACGAATTCCTCCCCGCCATAGCGGCCGGGCTTGTCACACTGCCGCGCCACAGCGCCGGTGATGCAGCGTGCCACCGATACCAGCGCATAGTCGCCCGCCTTGTGGCCGTAGGTATCGTTGTATAGCTTGAAGAAATCGACATCGGCGAACAGGAGCGCAAAGCGCGCCGAGGTATTGCGCTGGCTCTTGTGCCAGGCATCCTGCAGGCACTCGTCCAGTGCGCGGCGATTGAGCAGGCCGGTCAGCTTGTCGGTGCGGGCCTGCTCTTCCAGTTGCCGGTCCAGTGTGCTGCGGCGGAAGAATTCTTCGCGTAACCGGCTGATCAGATAGGCGCAGGCAGCGCTGAAGGCAGCCGCAAGAAACAGCACGGCGTAGAGCATCCGGTCCCATTCGCGGAACAGTTCGGCGTGGGTTTGACCCACGAAGACCAGCCAGGGCGAATTGGGAATACGCACATAGGCATACAGGCGCTTGACGCCGTCCTGCTGGGATTGGGCGGTATAGCTGCCCTGTAGGCTCTCAGGCGCCGAGGCGGGCAGGGTCATGATGCGTCTGATATTGGGCGTGTAGCGCAAGCGGGAGCCGATGAAGGCCTCGTCGTAGGGCAGGCGCATGTAGGCCACGCCGTCCATGGCGTAGAGCGACATGACGGCATGTTTTTCCAGCGACAGGCTTTCGAACAGATGCCGGAAGTAGTCCAGGTACAGCACCATGAAGGCCACGCCGCCGAAGCCACCTTCGGCGTTGGTCAGCCGCCTGGAGAGCACGATGGCGTGCATCCGTCGTTCGAGGCGGATGCTCAGCGGTGGCGAGACATAGAGCCTCACGGTGGCATCGTCGCGATGCATGGCGAAGAAATTCCGCTGCGCGTAGTTGCCCGGCATGATCTCGGCCAGGATCGGGGAGCCGACCACCAGTTCGCCATCGCGGCCGACGATGCCCATGGCGGCGATGTAGGTGGCCTCCGCCTTTTCACCCAGCAGGAAGTCGCGTCGCTGCTGCTCCGGCATGAGCTGCAGGCTGGCATGCCGATGGCGCCAGACCAGGCTGTCCAGGTCCAGTGACAGCAATTCCATGTTGCGTGAAATCGAACGCTGGGCAATGCGCGCCACGTTGAGGGCATGCTCGATCGCGCTGCGCTCGGTCTGCCGATAGCTCTGGTAGAGCACCACGCCCGTGATGACAGTTGCCATCAGCGCGAGCGCACTGATGGTCAAGGTCATGTTGCGTTTGAGGCTTTTGATGTTCGTCTCCCCGTATCCCAGGTTGTTTGCCGCCATCGGGGGTGACCCCTGCGGCGCAATATCGCACCGGGCTTGACGGTTGGCAACGAAAAGGAATCGGGGGAAAACCTTATGACATCAGTCCATAAATCCTGGCCGAGGATTCGCCCCACAGGGCGTCCTGGTCGGTAGGAGAAAGGCGCTTGGCAGCCCATTCGCGCACCACGGCCACCACGCGCGCGTAGGAGGCGGCGAGCAGGCACACCGGCCAGTCGGAGCCGAACATGAGCCGCTGCGGACCGAACAGGTCCAGCGCGGTATCCAGACATTGCACGATATGTTCGAAGTCGCGTGTGCACAGGCCGCGCAGCCAGTCCGCCTCGGTCAGCAGGCCGGAAATCTTGCAGGCCACATGGGGCATGGCGGTCAGCTCGCGCATCTCCTGGCGCCAGCGTTCGAAGGCGGCCCGGCCCTTGCGGAATTCCTTGAGGGCCGGCTTGCCGAGATGGTTCAGCACGATCCAGTGCTGGTCGTGATGGGCGCACAGCTGGCGCAACTGTGGCAGGTGGCGTTCATGGGCCAGCAGGTCCAGGACATAGTCGCGTTCCTGCAGCCAGCGCACTCCCTGGTTGAACTGTGGCAGGGCCAGCAGCAGTTCGGCGTCGTCGTCTTCCTGCATGGGATGGCGCAGCCCCAGCAGCTTGCTGCCACCCCAGTGCTCCATGCGCTCGGCCAGCATGGGCGAACCGATATCTTCCCAGCCGATGATGCCGGCGATGCGTTGGTCGCGTCGTGCCATCTCCAGCAGGAAAGCCGTCTCGTCGTGGCCGGGACGTGCCTGCACCGTAATCGACGCATGCAGGCCCTGCGCATCCAGCAGGGGCTGGAACTGGTAGGGCAGGCGGTCTTGCGCCAGCAGGTCCATGCCGGTACCGATCCACGGATAATCCTCGCAGCGGTAGCGCCAGAAATGCTGGTGCGCGTCGATGCGCATCGGCCCCTTGAGCTTTCTCACCGGGGCCGGTGGCATGCGCAGTTCACGATGCAGGGTCAGCATGTCAGTGGTTGTGCCGGGGCATGGTCTGCGCCACACCCTGGTACTTCAAGGCCAGTTCCATGCAGGCACCGGTTTCCAGTTGACCCACCGTGCTGCGGTAGATTTCCTGCCAGGGCGTCTGGCTGGGTGGCACGGGCGGAATACCCTCGCTCTTGCGGCGGGCCAGTTCTTCTTCGCTGATGAGCATATTGCACTCCCCGGTGTTGAGGTCGATGCGCACGCGGTCGCCGTCGCGCAGCCAGGCCAGACCACCACCGACCGCGCTCTCGGGCGAGGCGTTGAGGATGGAGGGACTGTCGGAGGTACCCGACTGGCGGCCATCGCCCAGCGTGGGCAGGGTAGAGACGCCGCGCTTGATCAGTGCATCGGGCGGTTGCATGTTGACCACCTCGGCCGAACCCGGCCAGCCCACCGGACCGGCGCCACGGATGGCCAGCAGGGTGTTGTCGTCGATGTTGAGTGCCGGATCGTTGATACGGGCGTGGTAGTCGTCCGAACCATCGAAGACCACGGCGCGGCATTCGAAGATGTTTTCCTGGCCGGGCGTGCTGAGGTAGCGCTGGCGGAAGGTCTCCGAGATGACACTGGTCTTCATGATGGCGAAGTCGAACAGGTTGCCCTTCAAGACCAGGAAGCCGGCCCGCTCACGCAGCGGCGCGCTGAAGGGGTAGATCACTTCACGGTCGTTCGACTGGCGGCCCTGCAGGTTCTCGGCCATGCTCTTGCCGGTGGCGGTGATGCGGTCGGCGCGCAGCTTGCCGGCCTGCTGCAGCTCCCACATGATGGCCGGCACGCCGCCGGCACGATGGAAGCGCTCGCCCAGGTACTTGCCGGCCGGCTGCATGTTCAGCAGCAGCGGTACGTCATAGCCGAACTTCATCCAGTCTTCCGACTGCAGATCCACGCCGGCATGGCGCGCCATGGCCATGATGTGCGGCTGGGCGTTGGTGGAGCCGCCGATGGCGGCATTGACCACGATGGCGTCGAGGAAGGCTTCGCGGGTCAGGATGGCCGAAGGGCGCAGGTCTTCGTAGGCCATGCCGACGATGCGGCGTCCTGTTTCATAGGCCATCTGGCCGCGCTCGCGATAGGGGGCGGGAATGGCCGAGCAGCCGGTCAGCGACATGCCCAGCGCCTCGGCCATGGCGTTCATGGTGGAGGCCGTGCCCATGGTGTTGCAGTGGCCGGAGGAGGGCGCCGAAGCGGCAGCGATCTCCAGGAATTTCTCATTGTCGATGGCGCCGGCCGAGAGTTGCTTGCGGCCCTTCCAGATGGCCGCGCCCGAGCCGACCAGCTCACCATCGAGCCAGCCATCCAGCATCGGGCCGCCGGACAGCACGATGGCCGGGATGTCCACCGTGGCCGCGGCCATGATCTGCGACGGTGTGGTCTTGTCGCAGCCGGTGGTCAGTACCACGGCATCGATGGGATAGCCGTGCAGGATTTCCACCAGGCCCAGGTAGGCCAGGTTGCGGTCGATGGCAGCGGTGGGGCGGCGGCAGTTCTCGAAGATGGGGTGCAGCGGGAATTCCATGGGAATGCCGCCGGCATCGCGGATGCCATCGCGCACCCGCTTGGCCAGTTCCAGGTGGATGCGGTTGCAGGGGCTGATGTCGCTGCCGCTCTGGGCGATGCCGATGATGGGGCGCCCCGAGCGCAGTTCCTCGGCGGTGATGCCGTAGTTCATGAAGCGCTCCAGATAGAGCGCGGTCATGTCGATGTGGTCGGGATTGTCGAACCAGTCCTGGGAGCGGAAGCGACGGGGTGTGGCAGATGGCTTGTTCATGGATTCCTCTTGGCCCGTGGGCGATTGGGGGGGTTACGCGCCCAGCCAGCCCGCATCGACGTAGTATTCGCGGCCGCTGCACTTGGCTGCGCTGTCGGAGGACAGGAACAGCGCCAGTGCAGCGACATCATGCGGATCGACGCGGGTGGGCAGGCATTGCGCAGCCAGGATTTTCGCCTCTTCTTCGGGGGTGTGCCACAACAGTGTCTGACGCGGGGTGCGGATGGCACCGGGGATGATGGCGTTGACCCGGACGCCATCACGCCCGAAATCACGCGCCATGCCGTGCGTCATGCCCTCGATACCGGCCTTGGCGGTCATGTACAGGGTCAGGTCGGGCAGGCCCAGATGCCAGGAAATGGAGCCGAAATTGAGGATCACGCCCGATTGCTGCGCGCGCATGCCCGGCAACACTGCCTGGGCGCAGAAGAACTGATGGCGCAAGTTGACGGCGATGCGCTCATCCCAGTAGGCCGGGGTGACCTCGGTGGTCTTGTGGCGATCATCGTTGGCGGCGTTGTTGATGAGGATGTCCACGGTACCGGCCGCGGTGATGACCTCGGCGAAGGTGGCGCGCAGGGCCTCCAGGTCCATCAGGTTGCAGCGGAAGAAGCGCGGCGCTACAGGTGCCTGCTGCAAGGAGGCCACCAGCGCCTCGGAAGGTTCGCTGGCGATATCCAGGAAGAACACCTGCGCACCCTGGGCGGCGAAGGCTTCCACCAGCGCCGCGCCGATGCCGCTGCCGCCGCCGGTGATGACGACCCGCTTGCCGGCGAGGCTGCGGTAGAGCGCGTGTTCGAAAGTGGGGGCGGTGGCTGCGGTCATGCTTGATAACTCCAGTAGGTAGGACGGGCCGCTGATGCGGCGCGTAAAAAATTTAGTCTGATTCAGTCTGAATATCCGAAAGGCTGCATCGCTCCATCTCTTCCCGCTCGGACTGAGTAGGCCCGCGGGGGCCGTATCGAAGGCGCTGGGAACGCTGCGCTCCTTCCTCAAGCCAGGGAGCGCCTTCGATACGCGGCTGCGCCGCTACTCGGTCCGAAAGGTAGTCGGAGTGTGCTGCCGTCTTTTTTTGCCTTCGTTGATCAGCGGCCCGAACGGGTGCTCACGTCCACCCACACGGCCAGCACCAGGATGCTGCCCTTGACGATCATCTGCCAGTAGGTGCCCACGTCCAGCATGGACATGCCGTTGTCCAGGCTGGCCATCACCAGTGCACCGATCAGGGCGCCATAGATGGTGCCGGAGCCGCCGCGCATGGAGGTGCCGCCAATGAAGCAGGCGGCGATGGCGTCCAGCTCGCCCATGTTGCCGGCCGAGGGCGAACCGGCAGCCAGGCGGGCGGTATTGACCAGGCCGGCCAGCGCGCACATCACCCCCATGATGCCGAACACCCACAGCTTGACGGCCTGCACGTTCACGCCCGACAGACGGGTGGCTTCCATATTGCTGCCCACCGAATAGATGCGGCGGCCGAACACGGTCTGCGTGCTCACATAGCTGAACAGGCCCAGCAGCGCCAGCAACAGCAGCACCGGCACCGGGATGCCGTCATAGCTGTTGAGCGTTCGCACGAAGGCCAGCAGCACGGCACCGATGACCACCACCTTCAGGCCGTCGCGCCACAGTGCCGTCAGCGGCAGGCCATGACGGCTGCGGTTGACCCGGCTCATCCAGGTCAGCGCCAGCGCCAGCACGAACAGCGCCACACCCAGCGCCACACCCATCTGCGGCGGCAGGTAGCCCTGGCCGAGGTAGACCATGTTGTCCGAGACCGGGGCGATGGTCAGGCCACCGGTGATGCCCAGCAGGATGCCGCGGAAGGCCAGCATGCCGCCCAGGCCGACGATGAAGGAGGGGATGCCCAGGTAGGCCGTCAGGTAGCCGTTCAGCAGCCCCAGCGCCAGGCCGAAGCCCAGCGCCAGTACCAGGTTCAGCGCCAGCGGCAGGTGGTGGCTCACGTCCAGCAGCGCCGCCAGGCCGCCCAGCAGGCCCAGCAGCGAGCCTACCGAGAGATCGATCTCGCCGGCGATGATCACCAGCACCATGCCGCAGGCAAGGATGCCGGTCACCGACATCTGGCGCAGCAGGTTGGACAGGTTGCGCGGCGTCAGGAAGCCACCCTCGGTCATGAAGCTGAAGAAGCCCCAGATGATGGCGATGGCGATCAGCAGCGCAATGATCTTGTAGCGCCGGAATACCTGCTTGAGGTCGGCCATGTTGGCCAGATTGCTTGAAGTCATACCGAATTCACCTTGTGATTTTTATCCTGCCGCCGCAGAGCGCGCGGGCGCCTGCGCTACGGGTTGGTTGATCGCCGCGGCCAGCACGGTTTCCTGGCTCAGCTTGTCGTTGACGAAGTCGCCACGCAGGCGGCCTTCGCCGATCACCAGTACGCGGTCCGACACGCCCAGCACCTCCGCCAGTTCGGAGGAGACCATGATGATGGCCAGGCCCAGCTTGGCCAGTTCCGAGATGAGGCGGTAGATCTCGGCCTTGGCGCCGACATCCACGCCGCGGGTCGGCTCGTCCAGGATCAATACCTTGGGCTGGGCCAGCAGCATCTTGGAAAGCACCGCCTTCTGCTGATTGCCGCCCGAGAGGCTGGTAATGGGCAGGAAGGGCGTGGCCGTCTTGACCCGCATGCGGCTGATTTCGTCCTGGATGGTCTTCAGTTCGGCGCTGCCGTCGATGCGGCTGCCACGGGAGAAGCGCTTGAGCACCGTCAGGGTGATGTTCTGGCCGACATCGAGGTCGGGCACGATGCCGTGGTGCTTGCGGTCTTCCGGCACCATGCACAGGCCGCGCCGGATCGACTTGAGCGGCGAACCGGTATCGGCCAGCTTGCCTTCCAGCAGTACCTGGCCTTCGTGACGGCCGCGATAGGCGCCGAAGATGGCCGACACCAGTTCCGTGCGGCCGGCGCCCACCAGGCCGGCAATGCCCAGGATTTCGCCACGGCGCACGGAGAACGACACATCGTCCACACGCTTGCGGCGCGGGTTGTCGATGTCGTAGCAGGTGATGTGGCGCGCCTCCAGCACCACTTCGCCGATGGAGTGATTACGTTCGGGATACATGGCCGTGATTTCGCGACCGACCATCTGGGTGATGATCTTGTCCACGTCCATTTCCTGCATGGGCGTGGTGGCGATGTGTTTGCCATCGCGGATCACCGAGATGGTGTCGCAGATCTCGGCCACCTCGTCCAGCTTGTGCGAGATGTAGACGCAGGCCACGCCACGCGCCTTCAGGTCCTTGATGATCTTGAGCAGCACCGCGATCTCGGAGGCGGTCAGCGAGGACGAGGGTTCGTCCAGGATCAGCAGCCGCGCATCCTTGTTGAGTGCCTTGGCGATCTCCACCAGCTGCTGGTGGCCGCCGCCGTATTGCGAGACCGGCAGGGCCACATTGATGTCGGGCATGTTCAGCTCGCGCATGAGCTCTTCGGCGCGGCGATACATGGCGGGGTAGTTCATACGACCACCCGGCAGGGTGATCTCGTGGCCCATGAAGATGTTTTCGGCCACCGACAGTTCCGGCACCAGCATCAGTTCCTGGTGGATGATGACGATGCCGGCCGCTTCGGTATCGCGCACCGAGTGCGCCTGCAGCGGCCTGCCGTCCCACAGGATTTCGCCGTCCCAGGTGCCGTGGGGGTAGACGCCGGAGAGAATCTTCATCAGCGTCGACTTGCCTGCGCCGTTCTCGCCGCACAGGCCCACGCATTCGCCGGGCCGGATCTTGATGTCGATGCCGTCGAGTGCGCGCACACCGCCAAAGCTCTTGACGATGCCTTTCATTTCTAACAGATACTCGGACATGCCTGTTCTTTCCAAGAAGCCTCTGGAATCCCTACCGGCGAGTGTCCGGCCGGTAGGGACGGCGTTGCCGGCTACCGCGGGGGCAGCCGGCATGCCTCATGCATTACGCCTCATGCAGGCATCAACGGCCGTCGA
Source organism: Herbaspirillum sp. BH-1 (assembly GCF_002870055.1). Classification (NCBI taxonomy): domain Bacteria; kingdom Pseudomonadati; phylum Pseudomonadota; class Betaproteobacteria; order Burkholderiales; family Oxalobacteraceae; genus Herbaspirillum; species Herbaspirillum sp. BH-1. The sequence continues at coordinate 170,455 of NZ_PKOI01000003.1, forward strand.
TCTGGGCCTGGGTGTAGAAGCCGTCGTCGACCAGCACCTTGACGTTCTCCTTGGTCAGCAGGATGGGCTTCAACAGCAGGCTGTCGACCTTCTTGAAGCCGTTGTCATACTGGGCGTTGTAGGTCGGCTTTTCGTTGCGCGCCAGTTGTACGGACAGGTTGGCGGCCTCGGTGGCGATCTGCTTCAGGGGCTTGTAGACGGTCATGGTCTGGGTACCGGCCACGACACGCTTGACGGCGGCCAGGTCGGCATCCTGGCCCGAGACCGGCACCTTGCCTGCCAGCTTCTGCGCGGCCAGAGCCTGGATCGCGCCACCGGCGGTACCGTCATTGGAAGCGACGATGGCGTCGATCTTGTTGTTGTTGGCGGTCAGCGCATTCTCGACGATGGACAGCGCCTCGGTCGGGTTCCATTCCTTGACCCATTGCTGGCCGACGATCTTGATGTCGCCCTTGTCGATGTAGGGCTTGAGGGCCTTCATCTGGCCTTCGCGGAACATCTTGGCGTTGTTGTCGGTGGGCGAGCCGCCCAGCAGGAAGAAGTTGCCCTTGTTCTTGACCTTCAGGATGCCCTCGGCCTGCATTTCACCGACCTTCTCGTTGTCGAAGGAGATGTAGGCATCCACGTCGGCGTTGAGGATCAGGCGGTCATAGGACAGCACCTTGATGCCGGCCTTCTTGGCTTCCTTGATGGTGTTGGTCAGCACGGTGGCATTGAAGGGCACGATCACGATCACGTCCACGCCACGCGAGATCAGGTTCTCGATCTGGGAAATCTGGCGCTGTTCGCTGGCATCGGCCGATTGCACGAACACCTTGGCACCCAGCTTCTCGGCAGCGGCGGTGAAGAAATCGCGGTCACGCGCCCAGCGCTCCACGCGCAGGTCATCGATGGAAAAGCCGATCTTGGGATTCTTGGCATCGGCCATGGCGCTACCGGCCACCATGGACAGGGTGGTCACGGTCATCAGCGCCAATACGGTCTTCTTCAGCATTGCCTTCATAGTCCAGTCTCCGATTTGAATTAAATTTGATTATGATTTTTGAAGCGGCGCTGTCCGGTGGATGTGGAGGCCTGATCTGGTGCAAAAGCTTCCAAAGCCGCATGGGGCCGGGTAGGGCAGGGGACGAATGCGCCGCATGATGGTGCGAGGGGGATACTAGCCCCGGGCCAATCCCCTCTACAATTACGAAATTGACCAAACGGCTTAGTGATTCTTTTTGTTGCAGGAGCACATATCGGTCATTTCGACCACGGCTCGCTACAATTCGACACCAGAGCCCATCCAGACAAAAATGGCGCGCGCCAGCGACGCCACCCCAAGGAGACACAGCGTGGCAAAAGTACCCACGGTGCACAGGATTGCGTTGCTCTTCAATGGCAACAAGATATTCGACCGGGAAATCATTTCCGGCATCGGCGAATACATCAGCAGTACCCGCGCTTCCTGGGACCTCTACCTGGAAGAGGACTTCCGCTGCCGTCCGCAAGGCATAGAGCGTTGGGCCGGACACGGCATCATTGCCGACTTCGACGACCCGGTCACCACCGCCGCGCTGGAAGGGGTGCAACTGCCGGTGGTGGCCATTGGCGGCTCCTACGCCGACCCTTCCCAATATCCGGCCAACCGCCCTTATGTGGCGACTGACAATGTGAAGATGGTCAAGCTGGCCTACGACCACCTGATCGAGGCCGGCCTGCAGCATTTCGCCCTGTTCAGCCTGCCCGAGTCCGACTGCAACCGCTGGGCGCAGGAGCGCGAGCGCATCTTCACCGGCCTGACAGCCGCCGATGGCATTGAAGGGCATATCTACCGGGGCGTGGGCACCAGCGCGCAGTCCTGGGATACGGCCGTGGAACAGCAGATCGCCTGGGTGCGCAGCCTGCCCAAGCCGGTGGGCATCATCGCCGTCACCGATGCCCGTGCGCGCCAGCTGCTGCAGGCTTGCCTGTTTGCCGGCATCGCCGTGCCTGAACAGGTGGCGCTGATCGGTATCGACAACGATCCCCTGGCCCGCGTGCTGACGCGCATCCCGCTCAGTTCGGTGATCCAGGGCAGCGTTGAAATGGGCCGCACCGCTGCTCACCTGCTGCACCAGATGCTGCATGGAGCGCGCTTTCCGGACACCCGCATCATGGTGCCGCCGGTGGGCATCAATGTCCTGGCCTCCAGTCGCCACGAGGTACGCAATCACCCGCATGTGATGCAGGCGCTGCATTTCATCCGGCAATACGCCTGCCAGGGCATCAAGACCGATCAGGTGGCCGATTACGTGGGCATCTCACGGTCCTCGCTGGAATGGTATTTCCGGCGCGAACTGGGACGCAGCGTCCATGATGAAATCCTGCGCTTCAAGCTGGAAGCCGCCAAGCGCATGCTGGAGCAGGCCGGCAGCCATGCCGCCGAGATCGCCGTGAGCTGCGGCTTCACCACCGTGCAATACATGCATGCCGTCTTCAAGCGCGAACTGGGCTGTACGCCCAGGGAATACCAGGAACAATTCGTCGCCGGGCTGGAGCATTCCGCCGCTCCTGCACCACGGCAGAAAAAGAGAACCGCAGGGAACGCCCTCCTCACCTCCACAAAATGACCCATTTCACCCTTTCCCACACCACCGCCGCCGACGGCATCCAGCTCTATACCCTGCGCAACCATACCGGCATGCGCGTGACCATCAGCGACCTCGGCGCCACCATGGTCAACTGGTGGGCGCCCGACCGTTATGGCCGCGAGGCCGACATCCTGCTGGGCTTCGACCGGGTGGAGCAATACCAGCGCAACCCGGCCTATTTCGGGGCCATCGTCGGTCGCTGGGGCAACCGCATCGCCGGTGGCCGCTTCACCCTCGACGGCGTACCACGGCAAGTCGATTGCAACGAAGGCGAAAACCATCTGCATGGTGGCCGCGACGGTTTCCATGCCCAGCGCTGGCAGGTCCAGCCCGACCCGGAAGGTCTGCGCCTGATGCTGGTGTCGCCTGACGGCCAGGCGGGCTTTCCCGGCACGGTGATGGCATCGGTACTCTATCGCCTGGACGACGATGGCCAGTTGCGCATCGACTACACCGCCACCAGCAATGCCGCCACCCCCATCAACCTGACCTCGCACGCCTACTTCAATCTCAATGGCGGGGCCAGCGATATCCGCGACCACATCATCGCCATCGATGCCGACGCCTATCTGCAGGTCGATGCCAGCCTGATCCCCGAAGCACGCGCCGAGGTCGCCGGCAGTCCCTTCGACTTCCGCCAGCCGGCCCCCATCGGCCCGCGCCTGGACTGGCCCGATCCGCAGCTGAAACTGGCCGGTGGCTTCGATCATTGCTATTGCCTGCGCAGCGAGCACGAACCGGTGCCCGGCGAGAGCCGCGTGGCGCAGACACTGCGCGAGGTCGCCACCGTCTACGAACCGGGTTCGGGACGCGAATTGCGTGTCTCCACCACCGAAATCGGCCTGCAGTTCTACAGCGGCAATTTCCTCTCCGGCGTGCAGGGCAGGGGCGAGCAGCCATATGCCATCCATGACGGCTTCTGCCTGGAAGCGCAGTCCTACCCGGACCAAGTCAACACGCCCCTGAGTGAAGCGGTGATCCTCCGACCGGGCCAGGTCTATCGGCAGACCACGGTATATCGCCTGGGCGTGCGCGACTGAAAGATTGAAATTTTTGAATAAAGCAGTCCTACATCCGCGTTACTGCTGACTTGCCCTTCCTCTCTCTCTAGCCTCCTCCGATCGCGGTGCCGCTGAACGTGGCATCGCGTCCGCTCCCCCGTACGCATCCATTTGTTGTTTTGGTGCTTCAGGTAACTCATCTGGGTGAACCTGTTTGCGTCCATGACTTGCGTTGGGGCTTACAATCCAATAACCTAACGGTTAGGTTTATGAGAATCTGCAGCTACAAGGGTCTGGTGGTTTCAGTCTTCACCCGTGACGAGCACTGCCCGCCGCATGTCCATGTGGGTCACGGGCGTTGGGACGCGCGTTACCAGTTCAGTTTCTGGCATGACGGCGTGGCCTTGTGGGATGTGAGGCCCATGTGGTCTGCCCCCGGCATCGCGCTGCTGGAGGAGTTGAGGCAGGTGATCGAACAGCCGGACCATCTGCGGCGAGCCCGCCAGCGATGGTGGCAGAGCCGGGCTTCGGTCTGCCTCGATCACCAGCAGTGGGACCCGCGCCGGGAAGAAGTCGTCAGTCCCAGCGTTTTCCGGCGGCATGCCGTCGATATTGTGTGGGCGCGTTACGCACCTGAACGTGACAGCACCTTGATTCAACTCGCGGGGCAAGCCAGTCCCCTGGAGATACAGTAATGACCATCATCAAAGCGAAGAAACGCGACAATCCGCCCGTCACCGAAGAGCTGCTTGCACAAGCCCTGGCCCGCGGCAGCAAACGCGCTGGCGCCGCCCTGCAGGCTACGGAGGTGGATTATCTTCCCGCCTTCGCAGCCATCGCCATCGGTTTTGCCGACAAGACTGCCGTCCTGCTGCCCATCGACAACTACCCCGAGCTGGCCGAACTCAGTGCCGCCGAACTGGGGCGCATCGAGCTGGGGTACGCCGGCAGTGCCTTGTGCCTGGAAGAGCGCGACCTGCATGTCTCCATCGCCGGCCTGGTGGCCGCCAGCCCGCCCTTGATGAAACTGGCGTCGACGGTGGTCGCAACGCGCAACGGCAGCCGCAGCAGCGCGGCCAAGGTCCTGGCCGTGCGCGAAAACGGCAAGAAGGGCGGCCGGCCCCGCAAGTTGCCGCAGGACGTCTAGTCCCCTGCTGGCAATACCCTTGGTCAACGGGGCCTCCCACTGTCGTCACCACCGCCACCGCCACCGCCACCACCACCGCATATCCGTCCGCTCTGCGACGGAATTCATTAGTTCGTCTAATATCCCCATTAAGCCCAGGTCAGCTAATCGCCTCCCGCGTGATGCGTCATCATGCGGGAGCTAATGCTCATGCACGGGCTCGCCTTGCTGCGTCCGTTTGCTCCCCCAGGGTCGCGTCCCGCCCTGGTTTGCGTTCTCAACCCCGATGGCAGGAACCATGGAACTCCAGATAAACGACAAGACTTACCAGATCACTTCCGACGCCGATACACCCCTGCTCTGGGTGATCCGCGACGAACTGGGCATGACCGGTACCAAATACGGCTGCGGCCTGGCCCAGTGCGGGGCCTGCTCGGTCCTGGTCGATGGCGAGGTGCTGCGCTCCTGCGTCATGCCGGTGGGCGCCATGGCCGGCCGCAAGGTCAGCACCATCGAGGCGGTGAGCGCCGATCCGGTAGGCAAGCAGGTGGTCGACGCCTGGGTCAAGCACCAGGTCCCGCAGTGCGGCTACTGCCAGTCCGGCCAGGTGATGGCCGCAACCGCGCTGTTGAAGCAGGTCGCCCAGCCCAGCGACGAGCAGATCGCTGCCGCCATGGTCAACCTGTGCCGCTGCGGCACCTACAACGCCATCAAGGCCGCCATGCACGACCTCTCCGGCAGCAAGGGCGCTCCTGCGGCAGCGGCATCGACCCTGCCGGCAGCCCCCAGCGGCCCGGCCGGGGTCAACCAGACCACCGTCGCCGCCGCTGCCGTGGCGGGTATCGGTGCCGTGGCCGCCATACAGTGGAGCCGCACGCAGAAAGCCAAGGCAGGAAAGGAGCAGGCATGAACCCCTCGCACGATCTTCCCGCCCAGGACCTGCCAGCCGATGGCGAGCCGGTCAATGTCTCGCGCCGCCACTTTCTCCTGACCTCCGCCGGCACCGCTGCCGGCTCTCTGGTACTGGGCTTTGCGCTACCGGCCGGCAACGCCCGGGCCCAGGGCAGTGCGGCACCAGCGGCCGCCGGCACGCGGGTGCCGGCCTTCCTTGAGATCCGCCCCGACAACAGCATCCACCTGCAAAGCCCCTTCGTCGAAGGCGGCCAGGGCATCTTCACCGCCATGGCCCAGATCGTGGGCGAGGAGCTCGACGCCGATCCAGCCGGCTTCGTCGTGCACAACGCCCCCGCCAACGACCAGTACAAGGTCATGGACATCGGTATTCGCATCACCGGCGGCAGCATGTCGGTGCGTACCAGCTATCCCACCATGCGCCGCGTGGGCGCGCTGGCGCGCCATTTGCTGATGCAGGCGGCCGCTACGCAATGGAAGGTGCCGCTGGAGAGCCTGTCCACCGAGCCAGGCCGCGTGGTGCATGCCGCCAGTGGCCGCTCGCTGAGCTATGGCGAACTCGCCCCCAAGGCGCTGGACCTGCCCAATCCGCCGCTGGACACCATCAAGCTCAAGCAGGACAGCCAGTTCCGCTGGATCGGCAAGCCCCTGGCGCGCCTGGACGTGCTGGACAAGTCCACCGGTCGCGCCCTCTATGGCATCGATACCCAGGTGGAGAACATGCTCCAGGCCGCCGTACAGCACGCGCCGCGCCTGGGCCTGGAAGTGGGTGGCATCCGCAACGAGGCCGAGGTGCGCAAGATGAATGGCGTGCATTCGGTGCACCGCCTGCCCGGTGCGGTGGCCGTGGTGGCCGAGCGCTGGTGGAACGCCAAGCGCGCCGTCGAAGCCCTGCAGGTGGACTGGAGCGACCCTGGCCCGGCGCCGGACCGCCGCTATGTGCCGGCGGACTTTTCCACCGAACAGTTCGCCACGCAATTGGCCAGCTCCACCGCTGCCGTGGATGAGACCGAGAGCGAAGGCGATGTGAACAAGGCCATCGCCGGTGCCAAGACCGTGGTGCAGGCCAGCTACCGCAGCCAGTACCTGAATCACGCGCAACTGGAGCCGCCTTCGGCCACCGCCCGTTTCAATCCCGATGGCACGCTTGAAATGTGGATCCCCAACCAGGCGCCCGAGATGTTCCAGGGCGCCATCGCCAAGCAGACCGGCTTGCCACCGGAGAAGATCCAGATCCACTCGCCGCTGCTGGGCGGCTTCTTCGGCCGCCATTTCCTCTACGAGAGCGCCATGGTATTCCCGCAGGCGATCCAGCTGTCCAAGGCGGTCGGTCGTCCGGTCAAGGTGATCTGGAGCCGCGAGGAAGAATTCGCCCGCGACACCATGCGGCCCATGGCGGTCGTGCAGTTCCGCGCTGGCCTGGATGAAAAGGGCTTCCCCATCGCCATCGAAGCCATCAGCGCCACCGAAGGCCCCACCGAATCGATTGCCAACAAGCGCAACAAGATCGACCCGACCGCTCTCGAGGGCTTGGCCGGCAAGTCCTACCAGTTCGCTCACAAGCGCATCGGCCAGCGTTTCGTCAAGAATCCGCCGGTACTGGGCTACTGGCGTTCGGTGGGCAACTCGATGAATGACTTCTTCTACGAAGCCTTCCTCGACGAGATCGCCGACAAGGGCGGCCAGGACCCCTATGAAATGCGCCTGCGCCTGCTGCAGGGCAACGAGCGCCTGACCACGCTGCTGCGGGCGGCGGTCGATCTGTCGGGCGGCTGGAAGCGCGGCCCCTTCACCGCGCCCGACGGCACCCGTCGCGCCCGTGGCGTGGCCATGGCCAAGGCCTTCGGCACCGAGACTGCGGCCATCGCCGAAGTCTCCATCGAGAACGGCCAGGTCCGCGTGCACGACATCTGGGAAGCCATCGACCCCGGCCGCATCGTCAACCCGGCCATCGTCGAAGCCCAGGTCAACAGCGCCGTTTCACTGGGCCTGTCGCAGGTCTTGCTGGAAGAAGTGGTCTACAAGGAAGGGGCCAGGGTGGCGCGCAACTACGACCTCTATCCCATCCTGCCGCCCCAACGCATGGCCCGTGTGCATGTGAAGGTCATCGAGAGCGGCGCCAAGATGGGTGGCATCGGCGAGCCCCCATTGCCGGCCGTGCCACCCGCAGTGGCCAATGCGGTCGCACACCTGACCGGTCAGCGCATCCGCAGCATGCCGCTGTCCCATTACACCTTCAAGGCCTGATGGCGGACTGACGCATCCATGACCACTTCAAAAACCGGGAAGCTGCGCATCTTCCTGCTGATCCTTGTCGCGCTCATCATCGGCGCCGCCTGGGTCGCCCTGCGCACGCCGGCCTCGCCCTTCGACGGCAGCGCACCGCCCCCGGCGCCTTCGGCCGAACTGCTCCAGCGCGGCGAATACGTGGCGCGCCTGGCCGATTGCGTGGCCTGTCACAGCACGCCCAACAGCAAGCCCTTCGCCGGTGGCCTGGAAATGGCCACCCCGCTGGGCGCCATCTATGCCACCAACATCACGCCGGATCGCGCCAGCGGCATCGGCGAATACAGCCTGGCCGACTTCGACCGCGCCCTGCGACATGGCGTGGCCCGGGATGGCCACCGGCTCTATCCGGCCATGCCCTATCCTTCCTACGCCAAGATGGCCGATGAAGATGTCAGCGCGCTCTATGCCTGGTTCATGCATGGCGTCAAACCGGTGGTGCAGGCCAACCGCGAGAGCGATATCCCCTGGCCGCTGGACATGCGCTGGCCGCTGGCGTTCTGGAACCTGGCCTTCACCCGTCCGCAACCGTATCAGCCCCAGCCAGGCAAGGATGCCCTGTGGAACCGGGGCGCCTACATCGTCCAGGGCGCCGGCCACTGCGGCAGTTGCCATACCCCGCGTGGTGTCGCCATGAACGAAAAGGGGCTGGATGATGGCCAGCCCCTCTATCTCTCCGGCGCGCTGCTCGATGGCTGGTATGCGCCCAGCCTGCGTGGCGACGTCAATATCGGCATCGGCCGCTGGAGCGAAGAGGAAGTGGTGCAATTCCTCAAGACCGGCCGCAACCAGCACGCCGTGGTCTTCGGCTCCATGGCCGACGCCTTCAACAACTCCACCCAGTTCATGAGTGATGACGATCTGAAGGCCGTCGCGCATTACCTGAAATCCTTGCCGGGCGACCCCGGCCGCGATGGTACCCCGTGGAAGTACGACGCCAGTACCACCGCCGCCCTGGCACCGCAACGCCTGGAGGGGAGCGGGGCGCGCACCTTCATGGCCAAGTGCGCTGCCTGCCATGCGGTCGACGGGCGCGGCAGGGCGCCCTGGATTCCTCCGCTGGCCGGCGCCGTGTCATCGCTGGCCAGGGAAGATGCCTCGGCCATCAATGTCACCCTCAATGGCTCGGCGCGGGTGGTGGCCGACGGCGTGCCCGATGCCTATCGCATGCCGCCGTTCCGCAGCCAGTTGTCGGACGCTGAAATCGCCGACGTACTGAGCTTCATCCGCACTTCCTGGGGCAACCACGGCGGCGCCGTCAAGGTGGACGATGTCAGCAAACTGCGCGAACGGACCAATCCGGCCAGCAGCAATCCCATCGTCCTGCAGATGCGCTGAAGCGCTTTTCGAGGAAGTCGTACCGGAACCGCCGCCTGCACAGGCGGCGGTTTTTTTTCAGGTCGGGGAGGGGGATGATTCAGCCGTCACGCGTGCCTGCTTCATGGCCGCCACCGACATGGCCGCAGGCACGGCCACGCCATTCTTGACGGCCAGCACTTCAGCCATGACGCTGACCGCGATCTCGGAAGGCGTCTTGCTGCCGATATAAAGACCGATAGGGCCACGCAGGCGCGCCAGGCTTTCTTCGGTCTGGCCGAAGTGGGTCATCATGCGATCCTTGCGGGCGGCACTGTTGCGGCGTGAGCCGATGGCACCCACATAGAAGGCCGGACTGGCAACCGCTTCCATCAGCGCCAGGTCGTCCAGCTTGGGATCGTGCGTCAGGGCGATCACGCAACTGCGCTGATCGGGGCGGAAGGCCTGCACGGCGTCGTCGGGCATGTCGGTGACGATACGCACCCCTGGCACCGCCCAGCCGCCCAGGTATTCCGAACGCGGATCGCACAGCGTCACCGAAAAACCGTTGAAGAGCGCCATCGTCGCCAGGTATTCGGCCAGCATGCCGGCGCCGATCAGGAGCATGCGATAGTCCGGTCCCATCGTATGGCGCAGGGTCTGGCCATCGAACACCAGGTCGGCCGGCGACGGGCTGACGTCCATGCGGCTCTGGCCGGTAAGGCAGTCGACGCTGCGGCAGACCAGTTGCCCGCTTTCCAGCGCCAGTACCAGTTCCTGCAAGGGCGCGGCCGGCGGATCGAATTCCAGCAGCAGCGCCAGCGTGCCGCCGCAGGGCAGGCCGAAGCGGTGCGCCTCGTCGGCGTCGATGCCATAGCGCACCAGCTGCGGCGCCTCGGGGCGACCCCAGGCAGTGGGGGCGTTCTTGATGTATTGGAACAGCAGGTCATCCTCGATACAGCCTCCCGATACCGAACCGATGAGCCGGCCGTCGTCACGGATTGCCAGTTGGGAGCCCACCGGGCGGGGCGACGAGCCCCAGGTGGAGACAACAGTGGCCAGCAGTGCCCTACGGCCGGCCTGGCGCCACTCATGCAGGGCGCGCAATACCTTCAGATCAGTGGTGTCGTTCATGATGCGTTCGAAATACGGTGATGGACCAAGTCTGCCACGGCATCGTGGCGGGAACTCATTAGACCGGCTAATAGACCAATTAAGCCGTGGTCCGCTAGTTCCGGCCCACATGATGAGGCAGAATCGGCCAGCCTGCTTGCTTTCCCTCCGGAAAGCGGCTTCCTGCGACGAGCGATGATGCACTGCTCATCCTTCATCCGGTCGTGCCAGCTGTCCTGCGGAGAGGCGGAATTTCAGGCAATAATCGTAGCGGAATAGGTCTGTCTTCACTCCGCCCGCCACGTCACAATGCCCTGTTCCGGGATAGGTTCCCCGCCTGTCTGCACGTCCGTTTTCAATTCCCGTCTGACTCAAGGAGATTCCCATGCAAGTACATGCCTACGGCGCCCACGCTGCCGACAAGCCGCTGGAACCCCTGCAGATCAACCGCCGTGCCACCGGTGCGCATGATGTGCAGATCGACATCGCCTACTGCGGCATCTGCCACTCCGACCTGCACCAGGTCCGTTCCGAATGGGCTGGCACCCAGTACCCCTGCGTCCCCGGCCACGAGATCGTCGGTCGCGTCACCGCCGTAGGCGGTCACGTCAGCAAGTTCAAGGTCGGCGACCTGGTCGGCGTAGGCTGTATGGTCGACAGCTGCCAGACCTGCTCCGACTGTGAAGAAGGCCTGGAAAACTATTGCGACAACATGGTCGGTACCTACAACGGCAAGACTGACGACGCTCCCGGCTGGACCATGGGCGGCTATTCGCAGCAGATCGTGGTGCATGAACGCTTTGTGTTGAACATCCGCCATCCGGAAGCCGACCTGGCTGCTGTGGCACCCTTGCTGTGCGCCGGCATCACCACCTATTCGCCGCTGCGCCACTGGGGCGCCGGCCCTGGCAAGAAGATCGGCGTGGTCGGCATCGGCGGCCTCGGCCACATGGGCATCAAGATCGCCCATGCCAAGAGCTTCGACCTGATTCTCAACACCGTGGCCGCTCCGCACGATCTGGATGCCTTCCTTGGCCTCCTGAAGCGCGACGGCACCATGACCCTGGTGGGTATCCCGGCCGAGCCGCACCCATCGCCCAGCGTGGTCGAGCTGATCATGAAGCGCCGTTCCCTGGCCGGCTCGCTCATCGGTGGCATTCCCGAGACCCAGGAGATGCTGGACTTCTGCGCCCGGCACGGCATCGTCGCCGACATCGAGCTCATCCGCGCCGAGGACATCAACACCGCCTATGAACGCATGCTCAAGGGCGACGTCAAGTACCGCTTCGTGATCGACAACGCCAGCATGGCGGCCTGAGCCACGCCCTCGGCGGTTGCGTGATGCGCTACCGTCTGCTGTCGACGTCATGAACAGGCAGCCGCGAAAACCGGACTGGCACCGTATGGGCCGGTCCGGTTTTTTGAAGTCGATCGATTCGTGAGTATCCTGTCAGAAAATTAAACAATGCTTTCCCGTCTCTCCCTCCCTTCATGAGGCCGACTGTTGTGCCGATGCCCAACCCTCGGATCAACTCTTTTTCCGCTCACTACTCGAAGGGTGGCCGCATGATCAAACGCAATCTCAATGACTTGCTGGGCTTCGTCACCGTCGCCCGCGAGGGCAGTTTCACACGTGCCGCGGCCACGCTGGGCGTGACGCAATCTGCCCTGTCGCAAGCCATCCGTGGTCTCGAAGAGCGCCTGCAGATCCGCTTGCTCACGCGCACCACCCGTAGCATCTCGCTCACGCCGGCCGGTGAACGCCTGATCCAGACCATCGGCAACCGTTTCGACGAGATCGAGGCCGAGCTCGACGCCCTGACCGCCCTGCGTGAAAAACCCGGTGGCACGGTCCGCATCACCTGCGGCGATGGCATGATCCAGCGCGTGCTGCTGCCCAAGCTGGCGCCGCTGCTGCAGCAGTATCCGGACATCAAGCTGGAATTCGACATGAGCTACGCCCTGCGCGACATCGTCGCCGACCGCTTCGATGCCGGCGTGCGCTGGGGCAAGACCATCGACCGTGACATGATCGCCATCCCCATCGGCCCGCCGCTGCGCATGGTGGTGGCGGCCTCGCCGGACTATTTCCAGCGCTACCCGGTGCCACGCCATCCGCAAGAACTGATGACGCACGACTGCATCAACCAGCGCATGCCGACCTCGGGCGGGCTCTATGTATGGGATTTCGAAAAAGACGGCGAGAAGATCAACGTGCGGGTGGACGGGTCCCTGATCTTCAATACCGTACCGCCGCAGATCGATGCCGCAGTGGCCGGCCTGGGCGTGGTGCTGCTGCCGGAAGACGAGCTGGCCCCGCAGTTGCAGAACGACCAGCTGGTGCGCGTGCTGGAGGACTGGTGTCCGGTCTTCGAGGGTTACCACCTCTACTATCCCAGCCGCCGCCAGCCTTCACCGGCGTTTTCACTGGTGGTCAATGCGCTGCGCTATGAGGGTAGGCCGCGCCGTTGATGGAGGAATCGACATCCGGGCAGCTGATTCATAAGCTGAACTGATGAAGGCATTCAGCCGACGCGGGCTAATCAGGAAACGGTGTGATAGGGATAATCCTCTGAAACGTTTCAGTTTCCGTGTCAGTTTCCATTTCCGGCCACGACCGCCCATGCTCTCCGCTCCCTTGCCACACCTGGCACTGGCCCTGATCGAGCAGGAGTAGCCCGGCTCATCGCACGATATCCGGTGATACCTTGACCGCCTGCCTGGTCAGGAAGGGGCCAAGAAAATCCACGAAGGCCGCCGCTGCCGGCGTCAGCGAACGCGTGGTCGGCAGATACAGCGACATCTCGCGGATCACTTCCGGTTCTTCGATACGTCGCATCACCAGCCCGAAGGCATGCGCCAGCACGCCCACATACGCCGGACACAGCGTCACAGCGAGGTCGGCGGCAGCCAGGCCCAGCGCGGTGGAGAGGTGGGTCACCGTGTGGCTGGGCGTGAAGTGCTGCTCCGGCGGCAGTTCGTGCAGGGCCTTGGCGACATGGGTGGCGTAGTCGTGACTGGCGACCACGCTCGGATGACGGGCCAGGGTAGCCCAGGTGATCTTCTTGCGGCGCGCCAGCGGATTTCCTGCGGCACACCAGAGCACCCAGGGTGTCTGGTACAGACTGATCCGGCGCACGCTCTCGCCGGTAGCACGGTCGGGGCCGACCGCAATATCCACATGGTCGCCATCGACCGCATCGACCAGTTCTTCCACCGCGCAATCGACCAGCCTCACCTGCACCCGCGGCTTGCTCTTGCGATAGGCGGCGATGGCGTGTGGCATCAGTGCGCTGGCTACGAACAGTGGCGCGGCCACGCGCACCACGCCGGTGGTCTTGTTCTTGACGTCCTGCGCGGTCTGCATCGCTGCGCCCAGCTCGCGCAGCACGCGTTCAGCGGCCGGCCGGAAGTCCTTTCCGGCCTTGGACAGGGCCACGCGCCGCGTGGTGCGGTCAAACAGGGGGAAGCCGATTTCCTCTTCCATTTCCTTGATTACCAGGCTGACCGCACCGGCCGTCAGATGCAGGCGCCTGGCCGCCAGGTTGAAGCTCTCGGTCTCGGCCACGGTGAGGAAGCTGCGTAACTGCTTGATGGTCAAATTCATCGCGATATCGGAAAAAATATCAATGGTAAGTATTGTTTAGAAAAGCTCAATAATAGGCCAGAAGAACTCGCTTGTGACGCCTATCCTGCCTCACTACCATCCCAGCACTTAGCCGATAGAGCGAGGCAGGAGACCAGGTGAGTAATCAGGACAACAATCCACATGTGCTTGCACACAACGAAGAGGAAGCGGCGCATTGGCTCGCCGCCACCCGGCGCCGCATTCGTGCTGCGTCCGAGGAGAGCGACCGGCTGGTGATCGAAGGCAGCGGCAGCCGCCAGGACTTTGCCGGCCAGCCAGAGGGAGAGCGCCTGTCCTTGCGCGCCTATCGGGGCATCGTCCGCTACGAACCGGATGACCTGGTCATCACCGTGCGCGCCGGCACTCCCGTGACCGAAGTCCAGCAATTGCTGGATCAGCACGGACAGATGCTGGGATTCGAGCCGCCCCTGCGCCACGGTTCCACCGTGGGCGGGGCAGTGGCGCTGGGCTGGTCCGGCCCGCGCCGGCCGTTTGCGGGCGCCCTGCGCGACCACTTGCTGGGCGTTCGGATGCTCGATGGCGAAGGCCGCCTGCTGCGCTTCGGCGGGGAGGTAGTGAAGAACGTGGCGGGCTTCGATGTGGCTCGGCTGATGGCCGGCAGCCTGGGCATCCTGGGCCCCGTGCTGGAGGTCTCGCTGCGCGTGCTGCCGCGCCCGTCGGTGGAACTGAGTGCGGCCCTGCCAGCGACGCCAGCGCAGGCACTAAGTCTGATGCAGGGCCTGCCGACCGGGCCCGGCCTGCTCACCGCCACCGCCTATTTGGAGGATCGTCTCTACCTGCGCAGTGCCGGCTCGCTGGCCTGCGTGCAGGCTTTCCTCGAACGCCAGGGCGGCCAGCTCATGGAGCCGGCCGTAGCGCACGCCTTCTGGTCCGCCTTCAGCGATCAGACCCATGCCTGTTTTGCGCCGCCGGCCGATGGCCTGCGCCTGTGGCGGATATCGCTACGTCCTGGCGCACCGGCCGTCCCGTCCGACCTCGCCACCACCTGTGCCATCGACTGGGCCGGCGCCTTGCGCTGGGCCTGGGCGCCAGCCAACGCTGCCGTCGGCATCATCGGATGGGCTCGCGCCCACGGCGGCCACGCCACCCTGTGGGCGCACGCCAGCGCCGAGGAGCGGCAGGGCGGCGTGTTCCAGGCGCTGCCGGCGCCGGTCATGCGCCTGCATCAGCGGCTCAAGCAGGTGTTCGATCCACGCGGCGTATTCAACGTCGGCCGCATGTATCCCCAATTCTGAGCAAGGAGCCCGCCATGCGTGTCGAATTCGACCACAGGATGCAGGCCAGCGCCGCCGTACCCGACGCCCGCCGCATCATCGAGTCCTGCGTCCATTGCGGGATCTGCACCTCGGTCTGTCCTACCTACGAATTGCTGGATCACGAACTCGACAGCCCGCGCGGCCGCATCTACCTGATCCGCGACATGCTGCAGGGAGCGCCGGTCACTACCCGCACCCGCGACCACCTGGATCGCTGCCTGACATGCCGCGCCTGCGAGACCACCTGCCCCTCGGGTGTGGAGTACGGTCAACTGATCGATATCGGCCGCCAGGAGATCGAACGGCGCATTCCGCGCAGCCTGTCCGAACGCGGCAAACGCCGCTTGCTACGGCGCGCCCTGCAAAGCCCCCGCCTGCTGCAGTTCGCCCTGCGCGGCGCCTGGATGGTGCGTGCACTGCTGCTAGCGCCTCTGCGCAAGCGTATCCCACCGCCGCCTCGGGCTGCTGACACTGCGGTGTGGCCGCCGGGCGCGCATGCACGCCGGGTACTGAGCCTGCGCGGCTGTGTGCAGGGCGTCCTGGCACCTGGCTACGACCTGGCGCTGGCGCGCATCCTCGACCGGTTCGGCGTGACGCTGGTGGACGTCGCCGGCAGCGCCTGCTGTGGCGCCATCGACCAGCATCTGGGCGCGCCACAGGCCGCGGCCCGAACCATGCGCCGCAATATCGATGCCTGGTGGCCGCACATCGAAGCCGGTGCCGAGGCCATCGTCCTCAGCTCCAGCGCCTGCGGCAGCATGGTCGCGGACTATGCGCACCTGCTCAAGGACGATCCGCTCTACGCGGCCAAGGCGCAACGCATCGGTGAACTGCTGCGCGATCCGGCCGAACTGGTCGCCAAGCTGTGGGAGCATGCCAGCCTGCCGCTGAGCGCGTTGCCGCCGGGGCGGGACAAGCTGGTCTTCCATCCGCCCTGTACCCAGCAACATGGCCTGCGCATCAAGGGGCGGGTCGAACTGTTACTGCAGCGGGCCGGCTATCAGCTCACCCCGCTGGCGGAGGGCCACCTGTGCTGCGGCTCGGCTGGCACCTATTCGCTGCTGCAGCCGGCCGTGGCGGGCCGTCTGCGGCAACGCAAGTTGTCCCATCTCCTGGCGGGCCGGCCGGTGGCCATCGCGTCGGCCAATGTCGGCTGCATCCTGTACCTGCAGCAAGAGAGCCCGGTGCCGGTGCGGCACTGGCTGGAGATACTGGCAGAGCGTCTGCTGGCGGGAGCGCAGGCATGAACGTACAAGCCTTGCTCCAGGCCTTGCGCGAGATTGTCGGTGAGCCGTGGCTACTGGCCGATGCCGAATCGGTGGCGCCCTACGAATGCGATGCCCTGTTCCACTTGCAGCAGCTACCGCTGGCCGTGGTGCTGCCCGCCGATGAGCAGCAGGTGGCGGCGCTGGTGGCCCTGTGCGTGCGCGAACGCGTGCCGCTGGTGCCGCGCGGCGCCGGCACCAGCCTGTCGGGTGGTGCCACGCCGGTGGCCGGCGGCATCGTGATGGCTCTCAACCGCCTCAAGCGCCTGAGTATCGACGCGTTTTCCCGGCAGGCCCTGGCGCAGCCGGGCGTGCGCAATATCGTGGTGTCGCAACAGGCGGCCGGTGCCGGGCTGTTCTTTGCCCCCGATCCTTCCAGCCAGGTGGCCTCCACCATCGGCGGCAATATCGCCGAAAACGCCGGCGGCGTGCACTGCGTGAAATACGGCCTGACCGTCCACAACCTGCTTGGCCTGCGCATGGTCAGCGGCGAGGGCGAGGTGCTGGCGCTGGGCGAGGGCAGCCTGGACCAGCCCGGACTGGACCTGCTGGCCCTGGCCTGCGGCTCAGAAGGCCTGCTGGGCCTGGTCACCGAAGCGCGCCTGCGCCTGCTGCCCAGCCCCCGGGCGGTGCGCGTGCTGCTGGGATTCTTCCCACGCATCGAAGCCAGCTGCGATGCGGTCTCGCGCATCATCGCCGAGGGTATCGTTCCGGCCGGACTGGAAATCATGGACCAGGCCTCCCTGCAGGCCGCGCACCGTTTCTCCCCGGCGCTGGGCCTGCGCGAGGACGCAGCTGCTGCCCTGCTGTGCGAACTGGATGGCGAACCGGACGATATCGACGATGCCACCCGTCGCATCCGCTCCATCTTCCAGTCGCTGGCGGTGATGGAACTGCGGCAGGCCAACGACCCGGCCCAGCGCGCCCAGCTCTGGGCGGCCCGCAAGAACGTCCTGCCGGCCCTGTTGCGTAGCGCCAGCGATCTGTACGTCGCCGATTGCACCGTGCCACGCCGCGCCCTGAGCCGGGTACTGACCCGGGTCCTGCACTTGTCGGCGCAACACGGCATCGCGGTGGCGCAGAGTTTCCACGCCGGTGACGGCAACCTGCATCCGGTGCTGTTCTATGACAGTGCCGTGGCCGGTGAGGAAGAACGCGCCCTGCGCCTGGCCGACACCATTCTGCAGATGGTGCTGGCCGAAGGTGGCACCGTCAGCGGCGAGCATGGCATCGGCAGCGAAAAGCTGCATGGCATGTGCTGGCAGTTCTCGGCCGATGAACTGGAGCTGTTCGCGCGCCTGCGCGCAGCCTTCGATCCCCATGGCCTCCTCAATCCCGGCAAGGCCATCCCCACCTTACACCGTTGTGCCGAGTTCGGCGGCATGCATGTCGCGCGCGATGCCATGCCGTTCCCCGAGTTACCGCGCTTTTGATCACCGACCTTAGATGGGAGAAACCATGTCAGATCTGTTCGATAACCCCATGGGCCTGTGCGGCTTCGAATTCGTCGAATTCGCCTCGCCCCGTCCCGGCGTCCTGGAACCCCTGTTCGTGAAGCTGGGGTTCACGGAAGTGGCCCGCCATCGTTCCAAGGATGTCTCGCTGTACCGCCAGGGCAGCATCAATTTCATCATCAATCGCGAGCCCGGCAGTCAGGCCGCCTACTTCGCCGCAGAGCACGGGCCATCGGCCTGCGGCCTGGCCTTCCGCGTGCGCGATGCCCACCTTGCCTACCGCCGCGCGCTGGAACTGGGTGCGCAGCCGATGGAGATCCCGACCGGCCCGATGGAACTGCGCCTGCCGGCCATTCGTGGCATCGGCGGGGCGCCGCTGTACCTGATCGATCGCTTCGAGGATGGCAAGTCCATCTATGACGTCGATTTCGAATTCCTGCCCGGCGTGGATCGCCATCCGCGCGGCCATGGTTTTTCGGTGGTGGACCACTTGACCCACAACGTCTATCGCGGTCGCATGGCCTATTGGGCGGACTTCTACGGCAAGTTGTTCAATTTCCGGGAAATCCGTTACTTCGACATCCAGGGCGAATACACTGGCCTGACCTCCAAGGCCATGACCGCACCCGACGGCCTGATCCGCATCCCCCTCAACGAGGAAGCCCGCCAGGGCGGCGGCCAGATCGAGGAATTCCTGATGCAGTTCAACGGCGAGGGCATCCAGCACATCGCCCTGCTGACCGACAACCTGCTCGACGCCATCGACCAGCTGCAACTGGCCGGCATTCCCGTGCTGAGCGCACCCAACGAACGCTATTACGCGCAGCTGGAAGAACGCCTGCCCGGCCATGGCCAGCCGCTTGACGCCCTGCAGGCGCGCGGCATCCTGCTGGACGGCACCACCGTGGGCGGTACGCCGCGTCTGCTGTTGCAGATATTCTCCGAACCGCTGCTGGGGCCGGTGTTCTTCGAATTCATCGAACGCAGGGGGAATTACCGTGAAGGTTTCGGTGAGGGCAATTTCAAGGCCCTGTTCGAATCGCTGGAACGCGACCAGATCCAGCGCGGCGTGCTGGGCACCGAGCCGTAGCAAGAAAACGATATAAATAATTGATGACAGAGAGGCCGCGCGATGGAAGGCCATCGGCGCAGGACCTCCCCAACGACAGGAGACACAGATGACCACCCTAGCATCCACACTGGACGGCGACGCCGTGACAGACTTCGAGAACCGCACCTATGCCAGGGTGACCTGGCGCCTGATTCCCTTCCTCTTCCTGTGCTACGTGGTGGCCTATCTGGACCGCGTCAACGTCGGCTTCGCCAAATTGCAGATGCTCAACAGCCTGCAATGGAGCGACAGCATCTATGGCCTGGGCGCAGGTCTGTTCTTCGTGGGCTATTTCCTGTTCGAGGTCCCCAGCAACCTGCTGCTGTACCGTTATGGCGCACGGCGCTGGATCGCCCGCATCATGATCAGCTGGGCCATCCTGTCGGGCCTGACGGCCTTCGTCACCACGCCGACCACGTTCTATGTCCTGCGCTTCCTGCTGGGCGTGGCCGAGGCCGGTTTCTTCCCCGGCATCATCCTGTACCTGACCTACTGGTATCCAGCGCATCGGCGTGGCAGGATCACGGCCCTCTTCATGACCGCCATTCCGATCTCGGGCGTGGTCGGTGGTCCGCTCTCGGGCTGGATCCTGGGCAGCTTCGGCAGTGCCGACGGCTGGGCCGGCTGGCAATGGCTGTTCATGCTGGAAGCTTTGCCTTCTTTGCTGGTGGGCGTGATGGTTCTGTATTACCTGGATGACGGCATCGCCTCCGCGCGCTGGCTCGATGACCGGCAGAAGGCGCTGCTGCAGGACAATATCCGCACCGACGCTGCCGGCAAACAGGATCACTCCATCGGTGCCGCCTTCTCCAATGGCAAGGTATGGATCATGTGCGCGATCTACTTCAGCTGCGCCATGGGCAACTATGGCATCAGCTTCTGGCTGCCCTCGCTGATCCAGGCGGCAGGCATCAAGAGCCTGCTGTCGGTGGGGCTGTTGTCGGCCATTCCATTTGCTGTGGGGGCGATATCGATGGTCTTGTTCGCCCGCAGTGCTGATCGCCAGCTGGAACGCCGCTGGCACCTGGCCGTGGCGCTGCTGATAGGCGCCGTCGGCCTGAGCCTGAGCGCCCTGTTTGGCCAGCAGGCCTTCCTGGCGATTGCTGCGTTGTCATTCGCCTCGGCCGGCATCATGTCGCTGGCGCCGCTGTTCTGGAGCCTGCCGACCGCCTTCCTGGGCGGTGCGGCGGCCGCCACCGGTATCGCGCTGATCAATTCGGTAGCCAACCTGGCCGGCTTTGTCAGCCCTTTCCTGATCGGCTGGATCAAGGACCAGACCCACAGCACCGCCATCGGCCTGTACCTGCTGTCGGGTGTGCTGGTGGCCGGGGCGGCGCTGGTCATCGGTGCGGTGCCGGCCAGACTGGTGAATCGGTAGCAGGGTTCGCCCGCTGCAGGGCGTTTCTGTTCAGGGCGCCCGATCCTCCACCGGCTTCGCGGTCTTCCTGATCTTCGCCACATCGGCCGCCGACACCGTACCACCGCGATTGCCCCAGGCGGTCTGGATATACGAGGTCACCTCCGCCACCTGCTGGTCATTGAGCAACTGCGCGTAGGGCGCCATGACCAGTCCGCCCTTGACCGAATCGGTCGCTGGCTGGCGTCCGCCCTGCAGGATGATGCGGATGGCCGAGGTGGCATCGCCCGTCTGCAGCACCGGATTGCCCGCCAGTGCCGGGAAGGCCTTGCCGTAACCCGTGCCGTTGCTGCGGTGGCAGGCGGCACAACGATCCAGGTAGAGCGCCGCGCCCGGCGTCTGCGGGCGGCCCTCGTAGGCGGCCGTGGCGCTCACCTCGTCATAGCGGTAGGGTGCCGCATCGTTGCGCGGCGACAGACTCAACAGGTAGCGCGAGATGGCATTGAGATCGGCCTCGGTCAGGTATTGCATCGAATGCTCGACCACGTCATTCATGGCCCCGAAGGAGGCCGTGAACTGGTTGCGTCCGGTGCGCAGGAACTCCACCAGATCGGCCTGGCTCCAGCCAGCGATGCCGCCACCGTGCTCGTTGCGCAGTGACGGCACGCTCCAGCCATCCACCACCTGGCCACCGGAGAGGTAGAGACGGCTGCTGTCGTCACGCAGCGATTTTTCCTGCAGCGTGGTCGAGCGCGGTGTATGGCAGCTGCCGCAATGCCCCAGTCCTTCCACCAGATAGGCACCCCGTGCCAGTTCCTGGTCGCCGCCGGCCGGTGCTGCATAAGGCGTCGGCGTCGGCGCGAACAGCTTGCGCCAGATCGCCAGCGGCCAGCGCATCGACAGCGGCCACGGGATGTCATTGGCGCGATTGGCCTGGGCCGACGGCGGCACCGCCTTGGTGAAGTAGGCATAGAGCGCCTGCATGTCCTCCTCGCTCAGTCGCGAATAGGAAGGGTAGGGCATGGCCGGATAGACCGTATAGCCAGCCCGGGTGACGCCGGTGCGCATCAGACGCGCAAAGTCCTCGTAGCTCCAGTCCCCGATGCCGTGTTCCTTGTCCGGCGTGATGTTGGTCGAATAGATCGCACCCAACGGAGACGCCAGCGCCAGGCCGCCCGCAAAGGGTGCGCCACCCTTGCTGGTATGGCAGGCCACGCAATCGCCGGCCCGCGCCAGGTAGGCACCCCGCAGCAGCAACTGGTCATCGGCGCTGGGGCTGCCCTGGCCGGCGATGCGTTGCGACAGCGCGGCATCGGCTGGCGGTACCGCGAAGGGCTGCAAGGGCGCAGTTTCGCGATTCAACAGCCGCCCGCCCATCGGCGGCTTGGGCGGCGCCGCAACGGTCAGCGAATCATCGGCATACGCCAGGTTGTAAGCGGCTGCCGCGGCCAGCATGGCCGCGCCCAGTGCCAGGGAGGAGGTCAGGATCAGTCGTTTCATCATCACTCCCGTGCTCACGCGCTGACCAGCGGACGCGGGTCCTTGAGGTATTGCTCGCGGATGGCGCGGGCCGACCAGTAGGTCAATGCCACCGCCGCCCCGGTCGGGTTGTAGCCGATACCCTGGGCGAACACGCCCGAGCCCACCGCAAACACGTTGTGTACGTCCCAGCTCTGCAGGTAGCGGTTCACCACGCTGGTGGACGGGTCATTGCCCATGGCCACGCCACCGGCCCAGTGCGTGGTCTGGTAGCTGCGCAGGTCCGGTGCCGCGCCGAAATCCTTGACCGTGACCTTGATCTCGCGCGCCTTCAGTTCATGCGCGATCTTGACCGCCTGATCAGTAACGTAGCGGCTCATGCGGATGTCGTTGTCCTTCCAGTCGAAGGTAAAACGCAGCAGCGGCTGGCCAAAGGCGTCCTTGTAGTTCGGATCGAGATCGACATAGACGTCCCGATACACCATGTTGGCACCATGCACGTCGAAGGACATGGTGTTCAGATAGCTGTCCTTGACCGCCTGCTTCCAGGCGCGCCCCCACTTGGGTGTGCCGGGCGGCACGGCAATCCCCGAGATCGGCTTGGCCCCGGCCGGATTGCTCCAGATCGGGGAACCGCCCACGAAGCCCAGCGGCCCGTGGTCCATGTGGTCGCCATTGAAGTCATCCACCGCCACCCCGTTGCCACCGGCGCCGATGAAGCCATTGATGTTCTTGCCCGGCGCGAAGAAGGCATTGATGGTGGACATCATCTGGAAGGCGATATTGCGGCCCACCACACCGGAATTGGAAACCGGGTCATACGGCTTGCCGATGCCCGAGAGCAGGAACAGCCGCGCATTGTTGTAGGCGAAGGTACTGGCCACGACGATATTGGCCGGCTGGAACACGGTGTCGCCGTTGGCATCGATGTAGGTCACGCCGGTAGCCTTCTTGCGGGTGCTGTCGAGTTCGATGCGCAACACATTGCACTGGCTGCGCAGTTCGAACAGCTTGCTCTGGCGCAGCGCCGGCATGATGTTGACGTTGGGCGAGGCCTTCGAATAGTTGTAGCAGGCATAGCCCGAGCAATAGCCGCAGAAGGTGCAGGGCCCCATCTGGCAACCATACTGGTTCACATAGGGTGCCGAGGCATTGGCCGAGGGCAGCGTAAAGGGATGGAAACCCGCCTGCTGCGCCGCCTTGCGAAACAGCGCCGCCTGGTATTGCTCCTTCTGGGCCGGCAGCGGGAAGGCGTCGGAGCGGTCGGCCTCGAAGGGGTTGCCACCATTGTCCACCACGCGACCCTTGACCCGATAGGCGGTGCCGGAAGTCCCCATCATCTTTTCGGCGAAGTCGAAATACGGTTCCAGTTCTTCGTAGCTCACCCCCCAGTCCTGCAGGTTCATATCCTTGGGGATGAAGTTCTTGCCGTAGCGCTCTTCATAATGACTGCGCATGCGCAGTTCTTCCGGCAGGATGCGCCAGTGGCAGCCCGACCAGTGCAGGCCAGCACCGCCCACGCCTTCGCCCGGCTTGAACATGGCGATCTGGCGATAGGGGATGGCGCTGTCGCCCATCTTGCGGCGGAAGGTGAAGGAGGATTTGTTGAGGTTCTGGAACAGCTTGAAGCGCTGCTGGTAGTCCAGCTCATTGATGGTCTTGGGATAGGCGCCATCGGGATAGGTATCGCGATAGACACCACGTTCCAGCGCCACCACGCTTTGACCGGCCTCGGTCATTTCCTTGGCCATGATGGCCCCGGTCCAGCCGAAGCCGACGATGACGACGTCGACTGCTTTCATGTTCTTGTTGGCCATGTGCTTGTGCTTCCTGGGGAAGGGGAAGAGAGAAAGGAGATAGGGGCAGGGAAGCCCGTGCCATCAGCCGCGCGAGACCGGCGGCAGCGGATAGGTGCGGCCGTACTGGTCCACCCAGTCGTAGTAGTCGGCGCGGGCACCGGGGAAGCCGATCATCTTCCATGCAGCCATGCCCTTGTTGCCGCCATCGACGGGGTCGCAGAAATAGCCTTCGTGCACGTTCTGCAGCAGCAGGTTGAACAGGGCCGCTGGGGGGATGCTGGCCATCTTCACATTGCCCTTCTCGAACTCGCCCATCATCTTTTCGCGCTGCTGCTGGTTCAGCCCGACGTAGCCCTGGCCGTACTGCTGCTTGATGGCGGCGTCGAACTCGGCCAGGCCCTTCTTGTACAGTTCACGCGGCGGGTAGGGCAGCTGGTAACCGAACTCGGCCGGCGCATCCGGCGTGAACGGCCCCTGCATGTACCACAGCTGTCCCTGGCCGTAGGGCGTGTTCATCTGGGCATCGATGAATTCGGGCACGCCTGCCTCCAGCGCACCCGGGCCGTTTTCATCGGCCGGGATGAGCACCTCGGCCAGGGCACTGAGCAGGCCGAATTCATCCTGGTTGAAGAAGCTGGGTTTGTAGGGCGTGTTGTCGCCGGACTTGGCCGACTGCCCCTGGGCAGCCACGGTGAGGCTGCCGGTGGTCACCGCCAGCGCGGCAGCCGGCGCGGCAGTCAGGGCGCCGCGCAGGAAGTGGCGGCGATTGGCGGAGATGCTTATTTTTTTCATGGCGCGTTTCCGTGTGGGAAATCGGGACCGCAGCAAGGCAGATGCCTTCCTTACGGATGAGCCATGATGCGCGCTTGCGCAGCGTGAAGGGATCAGTGAATCTGAGGTTTTGGTGTCGGAAACGTCTGACATCGCGACGCTGTACCAGCACCGCGATGTCCGCATGTCCGCTGCTCAGGCGTCCGGCAGGATCTCGGTCAGCGAGAGGATGGCCTGGGCCACTTCGGCGATGCGCCGGTTCTGGTTCATCGCATGCTTGCGCAGCAGGCGATAGGCGTTTTCTTCGTTGAGCCCCTGCTTCATCATCAACACGCCCTTGGCGCGTTCGATGAGCTTGCGTTCTTCCAGGCTCTCGCGCACGGTGGCCAGTTCCTGGGTCAGGTTCTGCAGCCGTTCGGATTGCGCCCGCAGCAGGTCGACGATGGATTGTGTCAGGTGCGGCCCGACCCCGGCATCCATGGGGCCGCCGCTCAGGTGCCCGCCATCCAGGCTGGAAGAGAAGGTCGCCAGGGGTGCCAGCGGATCGAGCGCCTCTTCCTGGCTGAACCACTGGCCCTGATCGTCCAGCTCCTTCTGCAGTTCGATGATCTTGGCGTGGCATTGCGCCTGCACGTATTGCGCCAGGTGAATCTCGACCTGATGCAGACCGTCAATGCGGGTGGAGCAACACTGGTACCAGGCATCGGCCATATCGGAATCCAGCGGCCGCTCGTGCGAGGTCAGCAGCTTGCGGCGCAGTCGCTCCAGCTCCGCCAGCGGCAGCGTGGCCTGCATCGCCGTCCACTCATTGCGGAAACCCTCGGCGAAGGACTCGAAACGGCGCAGCGCCTGCTCCTGCATCTCGATCTGGTATTCGATGCTCTGTTCCTGCTCGCGCGTGATCTTGCCCATGGCAAAGGCCGCAGCGCCGCCGGCGCGTTCGCGGCCGGCGAATTCCTTGCCCTGCATCAGGTTGAACAGCGCCACCAGCAGGCGTGAGATCTGTGGATCGACTGCCACATCGGCGGCCTCGAACACCAGCGCCAGCAGCGCCCCCACCAGCGTCTTGAAACGTTCGTAGCTGGCGGCCGGCGAGCAGGCCAGGGCCGCCACGTCGGCGCGCAGGCGCGGCAGGCCGTCCAGGGCGTGCAAGGCGAAGGCGATGCGGGTGTAGAGGCGGGCACCGTTGGAAAGTGCGTTGTCATGTTCGGTGGCCTCCAGCCAGGAGGCAAACTCCTGCTGCGCCACCTCACTGGCGGCCACGCGCTCGCGCCACACCAGGGCATCACGCTCACCGCGCGAGCCCAGGTAGATATTGGAAATGCCGCGTTCCTGCTGCAGGCAGTGGATCAGTTTGCCCACCGTCAGCACCAGCTGGCAGGTGCGGGCGAGGCGTTGCAGTTCTTCCACTTCGCAGCGGCGGGCAGTGATCAGGTAGTTGAGGACGTTGCTCATGGGCGCAGGAAAGGGAGGGAGCGGGCAGCCGCAAGGGCATGCAATATTCGTGCAATGCCCGGTGCTGCCGCGATTGTAAAGGATCGCTCCCCTGCCCGAAACCCCGGGGCGGGCCGGCGACCTTGCACCCCGGTCCGCCCGCCGTACCTGATTACATGTCGCTGACCAGCACGGCACGACTGGCGTCGGCCGGTGCCGCGCCTTCCATCACGATCAGTTTCAGCGGGCCGGACTGGGACGATTGCGCGCCCGGTTCGGCCAGGCGGCGCGCCGGACCGATGGCCGTGCCGTTGGACATGCCCTTGGCATCGGTCACGAAGCTGGCCACCGGCGTGCTCTGGCCGCTCAGGTAGACGTTGTAGTTGGTCTGCGGCTTGAGCTTGAAGAGCGACACCTCCAGGGCATCGACCACGCCCAGGTTGCGCGACACCACGAAGCCCTTGGCTTCCGGCGCCGTCACGGGTTTCAGGCGGATATTGAGCGGTTCGGCATTGGCCAGCGGCGCCAGGTTCCGCTTGCCATCGCCGTCGCCGACCACGTTGGAGAGGAAGATCAGGGCCTGCGGCGCCTGACCACCGGCGACGTGGGCGATCACCTTGTTCTGCGCCGGATCGATCACTTCCATGCCGTCACCGTTTTCCAGGCCCACATAGACCCGGCTGCTGTCGTCGGAACTCCAGATGCCATGCGGCAGCGCGCCGGTCGGGATGGTCGCCAGCAGCTGTGCCTGGGCATCGGTGCTGTAGACCTTGACCACGTTCTCGCCACCCACCGTGACATAGGCCAGCACCTTGCCGTTGACCGTGGCAAAGGCCAGGTGATTGGTGATGAAGCCGGTATCGATCACGCCGGTCACCTTCAGGGTGCGGGTGTCGATGCGGGTCACCTTGCCCACGTCCTTGTGGGTCATCCACAGTTCCTTGTGGTCGGGCGTAAATTGCAGGAAGGGCGAGAAGGGGCTCACCACGTCGATCTTCTTGATCACCGTATGCGACTTCACGTCGATCACATCCACCTGCGGCGTGAAGCTCGATACCGAGAAGGCCAGCTTGTTGTCCGGCAGGAATTGCACCATGCCGGGACCGACGGCGGTCTGGATGCGGCGGGTTTCCTTGAAGGTCTGCGGGTCGATGACGGAGATGTAGTCCTCGCCGCGCACCACCACCCAGACTTCCTTGCCGTCAGCGGTAAAGAAGCCTTCGTGCGGGGAGCGGCCGACATAGGTCACGCCCTTGACGGCATTGGTGGCGGTATCGATGAAGGTGACCGAGTTGGACCCGTTGGAGATCACCACCAGGGTCTTGTGATCCGGCGAGAAGCCCATGCCGTGTACGTTGATCTGGCCGCGATACAGGGGCGAGAGCACGTCCGGACGCGGATTGCCCAGGCGGATCTGGCCCACCAGCGTATTGTCGACCGGGTTGAAGACCGACACCGTATTGCTGTTCTGGTCGGCCGTGTACACCCGGTCATGGGCGGTGGGCAGGGCCATGGCCGAACAGGATAGCAAGGACAGCAGCGAGATGGTGAGGGTGGAAAGAGCGAGTCTGGATGATTTCATGGCGTTGGCGCGGTGGTTGAAAAAAGCGGGGGGAGGCACAGTGATGGCGGGCTCAGGGCGCGCTTGAGGGGTAGCCGTGGCGCTTGAGCCAGGCCTGCATCACCTGGATCTCGTTCTGCTGTTCGGCCACGATGCCCAGTGCCAGATTGCGTATCTCCGGATCCTGGCTGTACAACAGCACGGCACGCGCCATGTCGACTGCACCCTGGTGATGGGGCAGCATCATGCTCACGAAATCGTGGTCAGGTTGACCGTTCATGGGCGCGTGCTGCATGCCGTAGTCCATTACGGCCATGGCATCGTCATTCAGTGTGGAAAAGGGTTTGGCGCTGCTGGCCACGAAGACGGGGGGCGTTGCCGTGGTGAGTGGTGCCGGGCTGTCATGAGCCATGCCATGCATGGCGCCCATGTCGTGCATGGCCCCCATGTCATGGGCCGGCGCGGTGGCCGCGAACGCAGCCAGGGAACATGCCAGCGAAGCCGCCAGCATCAGGCGCCAGGCCCGGGCCGACCGGCCGTGCGTTGTCGATACTGCCTTCATGCTATCTCCTGGAGGTGATGAGTACGGGCAGTCTAGGCAGCGCACGGCGTCGTCGGCATGACAATCGAATGACAAATCTGTCATCCGCTCATGCCCAACGATGGCCAGGAGGATAGGCTCAACCGTCGGTGGAACGGCTCAGCACTTCATGGGCCAGGATTTCCTGTTCCCGCGCGGCCAGGCCGGCGCGCACCAGTTGCAGCGCATCGCTGCCCAGCAACAGATGGGCCGGTGGCTGCGGCATGGCGATCAGGGCCAGCATCGCCTGCGCTGCCTTCGCCGGGTCCCCCAATTGCTTGCCGTGCTTGTCTTCGCGGGCCTTGCGGACCGGATCGAAGAGGGCGTCATAGTCGCTGATGGTGCGCGGCGAGCGCGCCATCGACCGACCCGCCCAATCGGTGCGGAACGAGCCCGGCGCCACTGCCGTGACGGCGATGCCCAGTGGCTTGAGCTCCTGGCCTAGAGAGGCCGAGATACCCTCCAGCGCGAACTTGCTGCCGCAGTAATAGCTGATCCCCGGCATGGTGATATGCCCGCCCATGGAGGTGATATTGATCAGGTGGCCGCGGCGGCGGGCGCGCATGAAGGGCAGCACCGCCTTCATCATCGCCACTGCGCCGAAGACATTGACCTCGAACTGGCGGCGCATGTCCGCCAGCGGCGATTCTTCCATCACGCCTTCGTGGCCATAGCCGGCATTGTTGACCAGTACGTCGATGCCACCGGTCTGCGTTTCGGCCGCGCTGACCATGGGCGCGATGGCGTCGGTATCGGTCACATCCAGTACGTGACCCCAGGCGCGGCCCGGCGCCAGGGCCTCGAAGTCGGCCACCGCCTGTGCGTGGCGTGCGGTACCGACCACGCGGTGGCCGGCGTCCAGCGCCGCCACGGCCAGCGCCCGGCCGAAGCCGCTGCTGATGCCGGTGATGAGCAAGGTTTTCTGCAGGGACATCATGCTTCTCCAGTTCAAGTAGGGGAGTGCATAATAGTCAGCCATCAGCGAATCATTAAGCCGTAATCACCTGTTTTTATTGCCTGAAACTATGAAGCGCGAGATTGCCGTGCGTACCGCCAAGCCCACCCTGCAAGCTCCTGTACAGCAGCGCATCATCCACCTGCTGCAGGACATGGCGCCCACCGAGGGCTATCACCTCACGCCCATGGAGAGCGTGCGTGTACTGCGCGCCGATGGCCCGCTGGCGCGCACGCCGGTGCTCTACGACCCGGGCATCGTGATCGTCTGCCAGGGGCGCAAGCGGGGTTATTTTGGCGGGGAGCTGTATCTCTACGACGAGCAGCATTACCTGGCGGTCTCGGTGCCGGTGCCCTTCACCATGGAGACCGATGCCACGCCGCGACGTCCCTTGCTGGCCCTGTACCTGCACCTGGACTTCACGCTGGCTGCCGAGCTGGCGCTGCAGATCGACCGCCAGGGCGCCCCCGCCGTGCAGACCGCGCGCAGCATGATGTCCTCACCCATGGAGCCAGCCTTGCAGGGCAGCCTGCTGCGTTTTCTGGAAGCGATGGCGCAACCGCAGGAGGCCGCCATCCTCGGTACCGCGCTGCTGCGCGAAATCTACTATCGGGTGCTCACCGGCGCCCAGGGCGAGGCGCTACGCAACGCGCTGGCCATGCGCGGTCATTTCGGCAAGATCGGGCGGGTGCTGCGGCGTATCCACACCGACTATGCGCAGGACCTGGACGTGATGCAGCTGGCGGCCGAGGCCGGCATGAGCGCGCCCAGTTTCTACGTGCATTTCAAGGAAATCACCCAGGCCTCGCCGATGCAGTACCTGAAGTCGATCCGTCTGCATCAGGCGCGTCTGCTGATGGTGCGCGAAGAGATGACGGCCGAGGCGGCCGCCCATGCGGTGGGTTATGTCAGCACCAGCCAGTTCAGCCGCGAGTTCAAGCGCCTCTTTGGTGCCACCCCGGTGGCCGAATGCCGGCGTCTGCGCGAGAGCTTTGCCCTGCCGCCCGGCTTTGCGGATGCGCAGTTCGTGTCCTCGCATTGAGCCCTCGGGCTGCAGCGTTCAGCGGGCGATATACCACTCGTAACGGTGGTTCCAGGCCACGAACAGGTTCATGACGATGGCCCCCACCAGCGAATAGAGCACGCGGTCGGCCGGCATGAAGCAGGCCGCCGTGGCGAACAGCACCAGGTCGAAGCCCATCAGCAGCCAGCCGGCCTTGAAACCGGTGCGCTCCTGCAGGTAGCTGGCCAGGATGCTCATGCCGCCGCAACTGGCCTGGTGGCGGAACAGGCCGATCAGCCCGATGCCCACGCACAGACCCGCCAGCACGGCACCCACCAGCGGATCGAGGTGGCTGTAGCTGATGTAGTTGCCGGCGATATTGGTCAGCACCGACACGGCGGTTACCGCCGCCAGCGTGCGCCAGGTGAAGGCCGCACCCATGCGCAGGGCCGCCAGCAGGTAGAAGGGCAGGTTGATCAGCGCAAAGGCCGTACCGAAGCTGACCCCGGTGGCATAGCTGACCAGGAAGGCCACACCGGCCACCTGGCCGATGATGAGACCGAGACTATGCAGCATGGACATGCCGAAGGCGATCATCACCACCCCGAACAGCTGGCCCTGCAGGTTGTCGATCCAGTTATGGCGTACCTGGGGAAGCGCTGCAGCGCGCTCGCGCGGGCGGGGCAGGGACGAGGAAGACGAGGGAGAAGCGGGTGCCACGGGGGCAGGGGAGGCAGACGAAGAGCCGGCAGTAGAAGTCGTCATGGCAATACCAATCATCAATCGTGGATAACGAACGCGTTACGGCAATGGACAGGCCAGCGGGTAAGCCGACACCACCATTGCATTTGCGACTGCCTTCTGTCGTCGACAGTCGCCGCAGGGGCGCATGGTAATTGATTTGTTGCGGCGCAGCGACTGCTGGATGCGGTCGCGCTGCGTCCTTGCAACATTTCCCATCTAGCAGGAAATATGCCAGGGGGTCCGAGGGATGAGCACCGCAATGTCGCCTCCGGCTAGAATCCCGTCATGGACATTCTTTCTCCCACGCCCGCCCAGGAATGGATCAGGCTGCAGCGCGACGAGGACAGCGGCATCGAGAGCATCGGCGCCCATTTCTCCGGCCATGCCTACGATCCGCACGACCATGACGAGATGCTGGTCGGCGTGACCCTGCAGGGCGTGCAGCGCTTCCGCTGCGGCACCGCCTTGCACGTCAGCACCCCCGGCAAGTCCATCCTGATCGAACCCGGTGCCCTGCACGACGGTCACGCGCCCCATGAGAGCGGCTTTACCTACGCCATGCTCTACCTGCCCACGCCCTGGCTGGACAGGATGACCGACCACCTGCGCCTGCCCGCGATGACCCGCTTCGCCACCTTCCGCCAGACCCTGCACGACGACGCCCAGCTCGCCGGGGCCATCCACCGGGCCTTCCTTGCCTTGCACCAGCGCGAGGGCAAACTGGCCCGCGACCTGGCCCTGGACCGCATGCTGGTCTTGCTCTCCGGCCAGTTCGACGACAGTGTGGCGGGAAGAAATGAGCCACCTTCCCCGGCCCTGCAACGGGTGCGCGATCTGATGCATGCACGTTTCGCCGACGATCTGGGCCTGGAAGAGCTGGTCGCCTGTTCCGGCATGGACCGGTTCCGCTTGAGTCGCCAGTTCAGCCGGGCCTTCGGGCGCACCCCGCATGCCTATCTGGTGCAATTGCGCCTGCGCCTGGCGCGCAGCCTGCTGGCGGCCGGCCATGATCCGGCCCAGGTCGCGGCCGACGCCGGCTTTGCCGACCAGAGCCATCTGGGCCGCTGGTTCCGGCGCGCCTACCGCATCACCCCGGCCGCCTACCGGCGCGTCTGCACAAATGTTCTAGAGTGAAACGTGGCGGCTTCCTAAGATGGAATGCTCTGAATCCTGATCGGGAAGACCGCATGTTCGATACCAAAATCGCCATCCTGGTGCGCAATGACCTGCCCGTGTGGCAACGCCTGAACGTCACCGCATTCCTGGCCACCGGCATCGTCGCCGCCGCGCCGCAAGCCCTGGGTACGCCCTATGTCGATGCCGCCGGGAAAAGCTACACCGCCCTGTGTGGCCAACCCATCCTGATCTTCGAGGCCGACCTGCAGGGTCTGCAGGCGGCCCATCGCATCGGCCTGGAACGTGAACTGATCGTCGCCCCCTATGTGCAGGCGATGTTCTCCACCGGCCATGACGACGCCAATCGCCAGGTCTTTCTGGCGGAAGACCCGGCATCCATGAACCTGGTGGGACTGGCCCTGCGCGGCGGCAAGAAGGCGGTGGACAAGGCCACCAAGGGACTGTCGCTGCATCCCTGAAGGAAGGCCAGAGCGGGGGGAGGGGACAGGGCTGGACAGGCTGGATGGCGACGGCCGCTCAGGCCGGTCGCGTCATTCCAGTTCCTTCAACTTCTGGTGCAGCACCTCCACACGCTGCAGGTGGCCATTGCCGCGTTCGCGCAGACGTTCGGCCGTCAGCGAACAGATCAGGTTGATTATCGCGGAGACGGCCACCACGCTGTCGAACAGCATCATGCCGTCGGTATGGCAGCGGATCACCCAGTCGGCGCGTCGGGCCGGCTTGCCGGCGATCACATCGGACACGTACAGGGTCTTCACGCCGGCCTCGGCCAAGGCTTCCATCGCCAGGGAGATCGCCGGCACCCGGCGTCGCAGACCGATCACGATCGCCATGTCGCGCTCGCCCAGGTCACCCAGGTACTCGGCCAGCGTATCTCCTGGCGCCGGCAGCACCAGCACATTGCTGCGCACCTGGATCAGCTCGCGCCGGATCATCTGCGCAATCGTATGGCTGTGACGATAGCCGATGATCGCCACGCGCTGCGCATTGGCAATGCCATTGACCGCATCGGTCAGGACCTGCGGATCCAGCGAGCGGTAGGTATTGGCCAGGTTGGCGACCTCATGGTTCAGGTGCGCCTCGATGGTGGCGCCGAGCCCGCTTCGGGCTTCCTTTTCTCCGCGCTTCTGCAGATACAGGGGCGACCCGCCCATCAGCGCCGCCCGCGCATCTTCCCGGGCATCGTCGTAGGACGCATAGCCGAGTTTCTGGAAAAAGCGGGTGGCCGTGGCCTTGGACACCTGGGCGCTTTCGGCCAGCTCCGTTGCCGTCTGCATGGCCAGCTGACCCGGTGCGCTGAGGATGATGTCGGCCAGCCGCTGGTCGATTCCCGAAAGCTGTTCGTACTGCGCCGCGATGCGGCTTTCGATGGAGGCCGAAGCCTTGTTCTTCTTGGTCGGAATGCTTGCCATGGTTGTCTGGACGGCCTGGTCTGGGATGCTGCGCGATGGTGCAAGAATCATTCCAGTGCAGCGCGGCGCACCTGTCTTGTGCGGGGCGGTGCTGCCCTGGACCGAGAGGCATTGTACGTCGTCGGCGTCGTCGTGAAACAGATATTTCAAATTTAGCCTGATTGTATCTGGTGTTTCACGGCGTTCCTCGTAGGAAACTGGTGTTTCAGGATTGATTGGCATGAAACATGCATTGCATGATCGTGCTTGCCCGGATCGCCTGTGCGATCCCATCGTCCCTCAACCTCCAGGAGCCGCCCATGTCCGCACCACGTCTGTCCCGCTATCTGCTTTCCGCACTGCTGTTCTGCAGCGTCGCCGCCCATGCCGACACGCTGGACGACATCAAGAGCCGCGGCAAGATGATCGTCGCCATCGATCCGACCTTCGCGCCCTATGAATACACCGATGCCTCCAACGCCATCGTGGGCTACCACCCGGCCGTGCTGGCGGCGGTGGCCAAGAGCCTGGGCGTGAAGATCGAATACCAGCGCATGGCCTTCAGCGGCATCATTCCCGGCCTGTTGTCGGGTTCCTTCGACATGGAAGGCTCGGCACTGAACGTGACGGCCGAACGCGCCAAGCGCATCGCCTACGTGGTGCCGACCGGCAAGACCGTCAACGGCCCTCTGGTGCGCGATGACTTCACCAGGATTCCCGCCAATCCCACTCCCGAATCGCTGGCCGGCCTGACCGGCGCGGTCAAGACCGGCAGCGCGCCCGAGGGCATCCTCAAGCAGTTCAACGACACGCTCAAGGCCAAGGGGCTGGCGCCGATCACCCTGCTCAGCGTCGATAGCGTCGACCAGACCGTGGCCGCCCTCATGACCCGCCGTGCCGACTTCGTCTTCGATGACCTGACCGTGCTGGCCGACGTCATCAAGCAGCACCCCGGCAAGATGAAGATCACCGGCGAACTGGGCCCCTCGCAGTGGATCGCCCTGGCCACCCGTCCCGAAGACAAGCGCCTGAACAAGGCCGTCAGCGACCAGATCCTGGCCATGAAGAAAAGTGGCGAACTGGCCCGCCTGCAGCAGCAATACCTGGGCGTCACCTTCGCCACGCCCGATGCCGATTTCATCCCCGCCAAATAAGCGCCCAATACGACCTGCCAGCATGTGCAACTCTACCCACTCCCTGACCGTCCCCGCCGGTCATGGCCGGACCTTTGAAGTCAAGGCCGGCCAGTTCCTCACGATCACCGATGTCGAGGGTCAGCAGGCGGCCGATTTCGTGGCCGTCGTCGCCGGCGACAAGAGCGAGAAACTCTCGCCCACGCATACCCGCCGCAGGCTGCAGTCGATCTTCTTCGACGTCGGCGACCACCTGTATTCCTCGCTGGACCGGCCGCTGCTGCGCGTGGTGGCCGACACCGTCGGCGTGCATGATGCCAACGTCCCGGCCTGCGACGATACCCGCTTCACGGTCGACTTCAACGTGATCGGCCACCGCAATTGCCTGGACAACATGCACGAAGGCCTGGCGCTGCACGGCCTGTCCAAGTTCGACGTGCCGGAGCCCTTCAATCTGTTCCAGAACGGCCCGGTCACCGCGGACCGCCGCATGCAGGTCACCGACCCGACCAGCAAGCCGGGAGATCACATCACCTTCGAGGTGCTGGAAGACCTGCTCTGCGCCGTCTCGTCCTGCCCGCAGGACATCATTCCCGGCAATGGCCTGCGGGTCACCGATATCGCCATCTCCATCCATGACGCCGATCCGCACCGCCGTGCCGGGGCGTCCACCGACTGACTACCATGCTGCTGCTCAAAGAAACCCCGCCCCGTCAGCCCCTGCCACCCACGCGCCTGGTGGTGCCGGCCGGCGAAAGCCGCGCCATCGACGTCAAGGCCGGCCAGATCCTGCGCATCGAAGCGCGCGAGGACGGCGCCACCGCCATGCTGTTCGCCTTCGACCGCGCCCAGCCTGACATCTTCATGTCGGTGCACCATACCCGCGTCTTCAGCAATTCCTATGTCCTGCAGGCGGGCATGCGCATCGTCAGCAACCGACGCCGCGCGCTGATGGTGCTGGGCAAGGACAGCGTCGGCACGCACGACCTGCTCATGCCGGCTTCCACCACCGCCTGGCTGGCCGCCAACGGCTATGCCGGCCAGACCGGCTGCGTGGAGTCGGTCTCGGCCGTCATCCAGGAGCAGGGTTTGACGCCGCCGCGCCTGCCGGACCCGATCAATCTCTTCATGCATGTCGACCTGGACCAGCAGGGCCGTATCATTCCCTTGCCCAGTCGCACCCGGGCCGGCGACTTCATCGCCTGCCGGGTGGTGGCCGACATGGTCTTCGTGGTCTCGGCCTGTTGCACCGGCGTGCCCGGCAACGACCGACCGGGGGCGCTGGAAGTGGCCACCGCCGAAGAACTGAACGCCCTGTAGGCAACGGAGAGCGCGCATGTGGTTTAGCCCCC
The DNA here is from genome assembly GCF_002870055.1 of Herbaspirillum sp. BH-1. Classification (NCBI taxonomy): domain Bacteria; kingdom Pseudomonadati; phylum Pseudomonadota; class Betaproteobacteria; order Burkholderiales; family Oxalobacteraceae; genus Herbaspirillum; species Herbaspirillum sp. BH-1. The sequence goes on from NZ_PKOI01000003.1 coordinate 206,232, forward strand.
AGGTGATCCAGAGTTTTCCCGCGCTGTTCGACGGCTGGATGATGACGGTCTCGCTCACCGTGCTGGGTGCCATCGGCAGTCTGGCCTGGGGCCACCTGGCGCTGGCCCTGCAACTGGCGCCGCTGGCCCCGCTGCGCTGGCTGGTGCGGCTCTACATCAGTTTCATGCGCGGCACGCCCGCGCTGGTGCAGTTGTTCCTGGTGTTCTTCTCGCTGCCGCTGATCGGGCTGGGCGGTCATCCGCTGCTGGCGGCGGCATTGACGCTGGGCCTCAACAGCGGCGCCTACACCGCTGAAATCCTGCGCGGCAACCTGCGTATCGTCCCGCGTGGCCAGATCGAGGCCGCCACTGCGCTGGGCATGGCGCCCTGGCGCATCGCCACGCGCATCGTGATGCCGCAGGTGCTCAGGGCCAGCATCCCGGCGCTGGTCAATGAATTCACGATCCTGCTCAAGACCACGCCGCTGGCCTCGGTGGTGGCCGTGACCGAGCTGACCTATGCCGGGCAGATGGTGATTGCGCGCACCTATACCTCGTCCCAGATCATGCTGATCGTGAGCATCGGCTATCTCGCCGTCGTGTTGCCGGTCCTGGCGCTGGGCAGGCAGCTGAGCCGGATGCCGCGGTCCGGTCAGACCCGACTGACCAGCCCGGCCACTCCGGGGAGAAGCTGACATGGCCTTCGATCCCGGTATCCTGCGCCCGCACGTCCCGGCCTTGCTGGTAGGTCTGGTGGACACTTTCTGGCTGTGCGCAAGCAGTGCCGTGCTGGCCTGCCTGCTGGGCATCGTGCTGGTGGTGTTGCGACGCATGGGGCCGCGGCCGCTGGCCGTGCTCATCGATGCCTATATCGCCGTCACCCTGGCCTTGCCCTTGCTGGTGCTGCTCTATGTGAGCTTCTACGTACTGCCCGACTTCGGCCTGCTGCTGCCAGCGCCGCTGGTGGGGGTGCTGACGCTGGCCATCTATTACGCGCCCTATATCGCCCAGGTGATCCAGGCCGCCATCGACGGCCTGCCCCGGGGCACGGTGGAAGCGGCGGTCGCCATCGGCATGCCGCCGCTGGCCATCGCACGCCGGATCGTGGCACCCCAGGCCTTGCCCCTGCTGCTGCCGACCATGACCGGGCTAGGTATCGGCCTGTTCAAGGATTCCGCATTGCTGTCGGTGATCTCGGTGCATGAATTCATGTTCGCCGCCAAGAGCGTGGTGGCCGAGACCTACGCGCCACTGGAAGTCTATTGCATGGTGGCGCTGGTCTACTGGGCCGCCACCGGCTTGCTGCATGCACTGACGCGACGCTGGGAGCAGCGCATCGCCATCGCCCATGGCGTCCAGTCCCATGGCATTTCATCCTCATCCAACGCTAGCACGCCATGAACCCGACAGAACCGAATTCTCCCGTCGGTGGCGCGATCGCCCTGCGCGTTCGCGACATCGTCAAGTCCTTCGGCCCGCAGCGCATCCTCGACGGCGTCAGCCTCGATATCGAACGCGGCAAGGTGGTCTGCATCCTCGGCCCCTCGGGGTCGGGGAAGTCGACCCTGCTGCGCTGCCTGAACTGGCTGGCACCGCCCGACGCCGGCGAGGTCTGGATCGGCGATGAGCGCGTGGGCGTGCGGGAAGGGCCGCACCAGCGCCTGCAGCCCCGTCCCGCGCGCGAGATCCGTGCCCAGCGCAGCCGCATCGGCATGGTGTTCCAGAACTTCAACCTGTGGCCGCACATGAGCGTGATCGACAACGTCATGGAAGGCCTGATCTCGGTCAAGGGCATCCCGCGCCTGGAGGCCAGCGACATCGCCGCCGAAGCGTTGCGCAAGGTCGGCCTGGCTGGCAAGCACACCGCGATGCCGGCCGCGCTGTCGGGCGGGCAGCAGCAGCGGGTGGGCATCGCCCGCATGCTGGCCATGGCGCCGGAAGTGATCCTTTTCGACGAACCCACCTCGGCCCTCGACCCCGAGCTGGTCGGCGAGGTGCTGGCCGTGATGCGCGCCCTGGCGGCCGCCCAGACCACCATGATCGTCGTCACGCACGAGGTGGCCTTTGCGCGCGATGTGGCCGACGTGGTGGTCTTCATGGACGGCGGCAAGGTCGTCGAGATGGGGCCGCCTGAGCAGGTGATCGACCAACCCTCTTCGGCGCGACTGCGCCAGTTTCTTCAACGTTTCAACCCAGGAACCCCGACACCATGACTTCTCCCGCTTCCATTACCGTTCCCGCCGGCCACGGCAAGGCCGTGCGACTGCAGGCCGGACAGGCCGTGCGCGTCATCAATACGCACGGCACCCAGGTGGTCGATTGCTGGGCATGGAACGCCTACGACCTGGCCGAATACATGTGCATGGAGACCACCCGCGTCTGGAACCAGCGGCTCAACCCGGTGCTCGGCGACAGCTTCGTGACCAACCAGCGCCACCCCATCCTCACCGTGGTGGAGGACGCCACGCCGGGCGTGCATGACACCTTCATGGCCGCCTGCGACCGCCGCCGTTACGAATTGCTCGGCGTGCAGCACTATCATCGCAATTGCTGCGACAACATGTTCGAGGGCATGTTCGAACTGGGCGTGACCCCGCCACGGGCCAACCTGGCCTCGTTCAACATCTTCATGAACATCCGCGTCCAGCCCGACGGCATCACTCTCAAGACCTTGCCCACGGTGACCAAGCCGGGCGACTTCATCACCCTGCGTGCGGAGATGGATTGCTTCGTCGCTTTTTCGGCCTGTCCGCAGGACATCGTGAAGATCCAGGGGCAGGGCGACAATACCCCCAAGCCGGTCGAGATCAGGGTGCTGGAGCAGTTCCAGTCGGACCTGCCAGGCACGCGCACCTGGGTGCCGCAGGATTGAGCGGGCAGGGCCAAGCGGCCTGCAGGCGGGCACCGGTCACGGCTGGCCGGCCGCCTTTTCGCGAATGATGCGGATCAGCCGCAGCGCCGCCGGTGACAGGTACATGTCGCGCCGGTGGGTCAGGCCCATGCGGCGCAGCATGGTGGTTTCCTTCAGGGCCACCTCGCGCAGGTGGCCCCGGCCGCCCTGCAGATTCAGCTTGGACGCAAAGCCCAGCAGATTGCTGCGCTCGATGAGCGGCAGGATCATGTTCAGCACCGTGGGCGTGATCTGCACGTCGGGCCGGGGCAGGTGATGGCGGTCGAAGACATTGTCCAGCCACTGCCGGCTCAATACCGATTGCGCCGGCAACACCCACTGGTATTCCAGCAGGTCGCGCAGCCGGACCTTCCTGTCGAAGATGGGGTGATGCGGGCTGGCCATCACCACCATCTGGTCCTGCATGATTTCCTCGGTATGGAATAGCTCGTCATCCTGGATCATCGGCCCCAGCACGATATCCAGTTCTCCCGCCTTCAATCCCGTCAGCAGGACATCGTTCATCGACACCTTGAGGTCGATGGTCACCTTGGGCGCCTCCGCCAGCAACTGCTGGCAGATGCCCGGCAGCACGTGCTCGGCCAGCGTGGGGACGCAGCCCAGGCGGATGTTGCCGTCCCGCCCATTGGCATAGTCACCGATCTCGCGTGCGGTCTCGTCCATCATCAGGCTGATCTGGCGCGCCCGGGTCAGCAGCGCCTGGCCCACGGCGGTCAGGCGGATGCCGCGCCCGGCCCGTTCAAACAGCGGCGCCCCCAGTTGTTCTTCCAGGCGATCGATGCACTTGGTCAGTGCCGGCTGGGTCTTGTAGAGCCGCTCGGCGGCCCGCCCCACGTGGCCTTCCTCGGCGATGACGGCGAAATACTTGAGGTCGCGGAAGTCCATAAATCATTCCTGAAAGTTATCAAACGCAAAATAAAAGCAAATATACATTAAATATTCGCCCGCGTAGACTGCCCTCCAAACAAGAACCCCGCCCACCGTGGCGGCGACAACATGGAGACCAGCACGATGCACGTCCAGCCTTCCCGGCGCCACTTCCTGCGGCGCAGCGCCCAGTGGGCCATCAGCCTTGGCGCCGGCAGTTATCTGCCGTCCGCGCTGGCCCAGCCCCAGCCTGTCAGCTACCCCCATTCTTCCGGCAGCGAAGCCGCGTCGGCCAGGCTGCCGGCCGATGCCTGCGACTGCCACATGCATGTCTACGACCCGCGCTTCCCCTGGGCACCCGGCGCCAGGCTGCTGCATCCGGCAGCCACCGTGGCGATGTACCGCCATCTGCAACAACGGCTGGGGACCACCCGCAACGTGGTGGTCACACCCTCGGCCTATGGCGTGGACAACCGCTGCACGCTGGACGCCCTGGCCCAACTGGGCCCCCGCGCACGCGGCGTGGCCGTGGTGAACGACCAGGTCAGCGACGACCAATTGCAGGCCCTGCATCAGGCAGGTGTGCGCGGCCTGCGTTTCAACCTGGCCCTGGGCTCGGTCACCACCGTAGAGATGATGGAGCCGTTGGCGCGCCGCGTCGCCCCGCTGGGCTGGCACCTGCAGGTCAACATGCCCAACGAGGTCTTGCTGGCCAATCGCGCAGTGCTGGCCCGCCTGCCGGTGCCGCTGGTGTTCGACCACTTTGCCCGCATCCCGCTGCAGGCCGACGCGACCCATCCGGTATTTGATTTCGTGACCGGCCTGATGCGCGAGCGGCGCGCCAGCGTCAAGCTTTCCGGCGCCTATCTGTACAGCAAGCGGGGCGCGCCCGACTACGACGACGTCGCACCGCTGGCCCGCACGCTGGTGCAGCTTGCGCCTTCGCAAGTGGTCTGGGGCAGCGACTGGCCGCACCCGACCGAAGAGCACAAGCCCGATGACGCCCGCCTGCTCGACGTGATGACCACCTGGCTGGGCTCGGACGCGCTCATGCGCACCGTGCTGGTCGACAACCCGACCCGCCTCTACCACTTCTGACGGAGCACCCCATGTCCCAGGCATCGATCAATCCCGTGGCGCAGCCGGCTGTCACCGAAGCGACCGTCAGCGAGCAGGTCACCATGAAGAAGGTGATGCGTCGCCTCATTCCCTTCATCCTGCTGTGCTACGTGGTCAGCTATCTGGACCGCATCAACGTCGGCTTCGCCGCCTTGACCATGAACAAGGACCTGGGCCTGACGCCCTCGCAGTTCGGGCTGGGTGCGGGTCTGTTCTTCATCGGTTACTTCTTTTTCGAGATTCCCAGCAACCTGGCGCTGCACCGTTTCGGCGCCCGCATGTGGATTTCCCGCATCATGATTTCCTGGGGCCTGATCTCGATGGCCACCGCCTTCGTGGTCGGTCCCAAGAGCTTTGCGCTGGCGCGCTTCCTGCTGGGCATGGCCGAGGCCGGCTTCACCCCGGGCATCTACCTGTACTTCACGCAGTGGTTCCCCGGCGCCTGGCGCGGCAAGGCCACGGCCTTCTTCCTCATCGGCATCCCGGTGGCCAACATCATCGGCTCGCCCCTGTCGGGCGCGCTCATGGAGTTGCACGGCATGTGGGGCTTCCAGGGCTGGCAGGTGCTGTTGCTGCTGGAGGCCGTGCCCGCCGTGCTGCTGGGCGTGCTGTGCCTGTTCCTGCTGCCGGACCGTCCATCCAAGGCCGCCTGGCTCAGCAGCGACGAAAAGCGCTGGCTGGAAAACGAACTCTCGACCGAGCAGAACGTGCTGGCCGCGCGACATGGCAACAAGCTCAAGGACGCCTTCACCAACTGGCGCGTGTTCGCCCTGGCAGCCGCCAACTTCTGCGGCATCATCGGCTCGCTCAGCATCGGCCTGTGGCTGCCGCAGATCATCCGCGAATTCGGCCTGCCTTCGCACCAGGTCGGTCTGGTGGCGGCCATCCCCTATCTGGTCGGCGCCATCGCCATGACGCTCTGGGCGCGCCTGGCCAACCGCAGCCAGCGGCGGCTGGTCTATGTGGCCGGTGCCATCGTCCTGGCCGCGCTGTCGCTGGCGATCTCGGCCTTCCTGCATACGCCGCTGCTGAAGATGCTGGCCATCACGGTGGCGGTGGCGTCCATCCTGTCCTTCCAGGCTACCTTCTGGGCCATCCCCTCGGGCTTCCTGACCGGGCGTGCCGCAGCCGGCGGACTGGCCCTGATCGTCTCCATCGGCAACCTGGGCGGCTTTGTCGGACCGTCGGTGATCGGCTTCATCCGCGAATCGACCCAGGGCTTTACCTATCCCCTGATCTTCGTGGCCGCCGCCTTGCTGCTGGGCGCCGTGATCACGCTGGCCCTGGGCGATCCTTCCCGCACAAATTCCCGCACGACGTCTTCTTCCAAGGAATCAGCATGAGCTTCTTTGCCCCGCCTCCGGTGGTCGAGGCCACCGTCTTCACCCGCCTGCCGGACCATTTCCGTACCCCCCGCAAGAACGCGTGGGGCGATGCCAACCGTGGCGGCCAGCCCATCGATTCCTTCCTCGAAGGCCCGTCCTTCGACCGCCAGGGCCGGCTCTACGTGACCGACATTCCCTACGGCCGCATCTTCCGCATCTCGATGCAAGGCGAGTGGGAACTGGTCACCGAATACGACGGCTGGCCCAATGGCCTCAAGATCGACAAGACCGGTCGCATCGTCATCACCGACTACAAGCGCGGCCTGGTACAACTGGACCCCGATACCGGCACCGTCACGCCACTTTTGGAGACGGTCGGCTCTGAAGGCTTCAAGGGCGTCAACGACCTGGTCTTCGGCCCCAAGGGCGAGATCTATTTCACCGACCAGGGCCAGACCGGCCTGCAGGACGCCACCGGCCGCGTCTACCGGCTGGCGCCGGACGGCCAGCTGACCTGCCTGATCAACACCATTCCCAGCCCCAATGGCATCGTCTACGACCCGGCCCTGAACCATCTGCTGGTGGCCGTGACCCGCGCCCAGCAGATCTGGCGCATCCCCCTGCATCACAACGGCGTGGTCGGCAAGGTCGGTGTCTTCGCCAACCTGCACGGCGGCATGGCCGGCCCGGACGGACTGGCCCTGGACGCGGAGAGCTGCCTGTACATCGCCCACACCGGCTTCGGCTCCATCTGGCGGCTCTCCAAGTTTGCCGAGCCGCTGCTGCGCATCCGCTCCACGGCCGGCATCTCCACCACCAATCTCGCCTTCGGCGGGCCGGAGGGCAAGAGCCTCTTCATCACTGAATCCCAGACCGGCAGCATCTTGCGCGCCGACGTGCCGGTGGCCGGTCTGCCCATGTATTCCCATACCTGAGGCTGAACCCTCGGCCCTGACTTCACTTCCAGCAAAGGACCCACACCATGAGCCAGCAACCTGATTTCATCCGTGACTTCGACCGTGTCGACGCCGCCATCGTCGCCAAGGCCGCCGAATTTCCCGCCTCCATCCTGGCCGACGTGGCCGGCCGTCGCGGCACCCTGTGCAGCCGCGTGGCGCCGCTCTCGCCCACCATGCGCGTGGCAGGTCCCGCGCTGACGGTGGAAGTGCGCCCCGGCGACAACCTGATGATCCACGCCGCCATGGCCATCGCCAAGCCGGGCGACGTGCTGGTCATCGATGGCAAGGGTGACGAGACCAGCGCACTGATGGGCGAGATCATGGTCTCGCAATGCAAGGCCAGCGGCCTGGCCGGCATCATCATCTACGGTTCGGTGCGCGACACCGAGGCCCTGCGCGAGATCGGCTTCCCCGTCTATGCCGTCGGCGCCAACCCCAACGGCCCCACCAAGAACATCGCCGGCCGCGTGAACTGGCCCATCTCGGTGGGCGGCACCGCCGTGCAGCCGGGTGACCTGATCGTCGGTGACGCCGACGGCGTGGTGGTGGTCGAACGTGAGAAGGCCGCCTCCCTGCTGGAGGCCGCCGCCAAGAAGGTAGCCGACGAAACCAAGCGCCTGACCGAGATCCGTGGCGGTGGCCCGCTGCGCCCGGGCTGGCTGGAAGGCGCGCTGCGCAAGGGCGGCGTGCTGGCCGAAGGAGAAACACTGTGAGCGGCGCCCACAAGGACGCGGTGATTGTCACCGGTATCGACCTGGCCCCGGCCGCCGTCGATATCCTGCGCGACTACCAGCTGGTCTACACCAGCGCCAAACCGACCGAGGACGACCTCATCAAGCTGGCGCAACAGCACCAGCCGGTGGCCATCATCGTGCGCTACGGCGGCGTGAGCGCGCGCGTGATGGATGCCAGCCCGGCGCTGCGCGTGATCTCCAAGCACGGTACCGGCATCGACACCATCGACAGCCAGGCCGCGCAGCAACGCGGCATCGCCGTCAAGGCCGCCGTCGGCGCCAATGCTCCGGCCGTGGCCGAGCATACCTGGGCGCTGATCATGGCCTGCGCCAAGAACGTGGTCGGCCTGGACCGCCGCATGCGCGAAGGTCACTGGGACAAGTCCACCCACAAGAGCCTGGAGCTGCAGGGACGCACCCTGGGCCTGGTCGGTTTTGGCGCCATCGGCCGTCGCGTGGCCGCCGTGGCGGCCGCGCTGGGCATGCCGGTGCTGGCCTACGACCCGTATGCCAAGGAAGCGGCACCGGGCGTGCAACTGGTCGATCTGGACACGCTCTATGCCCGCTCCGATGTGGTCTCGCTGCATTGCCCGCTGACCGCCGAGAACAAGCACATGATCAACGCCCAGTCGCTGGCCCGCATGAAGGATGGCACCATCCTGGTCAACACCGCACGCGGTGGCCTGATCGACGAAGCGGCCCTGATCGCCGCCCTCAACAGCGGCAAGCTGCGCGCCGCCGGGCTGGACAGCTTCGAGAAGGAACCCTTCGCCGCGCCGCATCCCTTGCAGGATGTCGGCAACGCCATCCTCAGCCCGCACATCGGCGGCGTGACAGCCGACGCCTACATCGCCATGGGCACCGGCGCTGCCCGCAACATCCTGGCAGTGCTCAACGAGCAGGCCATTGCCGGCTGATCCATAATCACCCCCGGGCCAGCCGCCGAGACAGGCGGCGCCCGCCTTCCGAGAGAGACACATGGAGACCATCCAAGACGACAAGCAGCTGGAGCAGGAGACCGTAAAAAAGGTCACCTGGCGCCTGCTGCCATTCCTGATGCTGTGCTACCTGTTTGCCTTCATCGACCGTGGCAACATCGGCATGGCCGCGCTGCAGATGAACCACGACCTCGGGCTCTCGCCCAAGATGTTCGGCTTTGCCAGCAGCCTGTTCTTCATCGCCTATTTCATTTTCGAGGTGCCCAGCAATCTGGCGCTGCAGAAGTTCGGCGCCCGCAAGTGGCTGGCGCGCATCATGATCAGCTGGGGCCTGATCTCGGCCTGTACCGCCCTGGTCCAGGGACCGAACTCCCTGTACGTGGTGCGCTTCATCCTGGGTGCGGCCGAAGCCGGCTTCTTCCCCGGCGTGGTGCTGTACCTGACCTACTGGGTGCCCTCGGCCTACCGCGCCCGTATCGTGGCGCTGTTCATGGTGGCCATCCCGGCAGCCAGCTTCATTGCCTCGCCGATCTCGGCATTGTTGCTGCAGATGGATGGCATCGGCGGCCTGCGTGGCTGGCACTGGCTGTTCATGCTGGAAGGCCTGCCCACGGTGTTGCTGGGCGTGGTCTGTCTGCGCTTCCTGACTGACCGCCCTGAACAGGCCCGCTGGCTCGACGAGCGCCAGCGCAACTGGCTGACCGCCACCATGAACAAGGAGGCCGCCGGTCGCGCCGCCAAACAGCATGTGCCGCTGTGGAAGCTGTTCAGCCAGCCGCATGTCTGGGGCATGGCGCTGGTCTGCGCCTGCGCCTCGGCAGCCGGCTCGGTGCTCAACGTCTGGCAGCCGCAGTTGCTGAAGTCCTTCGGTCTGACGGTGATGCAGACCGGTCTGGTGAACTCCATTCCCTACCTGATCGCCTCGGTGCTGATGGTGTGGTGGGGCCGTCATTCCGACCGTAGCGGCGAACGTCGCTGGCATACCGCCATCCCGCTGATCCTGATCGGCGGCGGCCTGGCCATGGCCACCCTGGCCAATTCGCTGGTGCCGGTGGTGTTGCTGCTGACCATGGTGCTGATCGGCGCCTATTCCTTCAAGGGACCGTTCTGGGCCATGGCCTCCAGCTGGCTGGCCACCGGTTCGGCAGCGGCCGGGCTGGCGGGCATCAACGCCGTCTCCAACCTGATCGGCGGCGGCCTGATGGTCAACGTCTATGGCTGGGTCAAGGACGCCACGGGCAGCTACGCCATGGCCCTGCTGCCGATGGTGGGCCTGTCGGTGGTGAGCGTGGGGATCCTGCTGTTCCTGTCGCGCAAGGCGCGCTCGCAGGGCAGCGGCATGATGAAAGAGGCGGTGCGCTGAGCAGGACCCGTTCACAACGCAATCCGCATCACCCATACAAAACCGCCTTGCGTTCACGCAAGGCGGTTTTTGTTTCACGCTGACTCCAGCGCCGAATTTCGCTGGACTGCGCCGTAGCCCGATACAGCAGGTTTATCAATCGGTTAGGCGGGTTCAACATATGACGGTGCTTTCCGAAACCTGCCCCGGCTTTCCCTCGCGCCGCTCCTATCTACGGGAGGGCGGTCGATGCAGCGCCCAGAATTTAGTCAATCGTTGACGACAAGCAAGACGACCGCGAGGTGAAAATGACGCACAATGCGTGGTTCTCTGCATGATCTTCGCAGTTATTCACCAACATCAAAGCAACTGTAAGGCCGCAAACATGACTCCCACCCTGCAAGGCTCTCTCGTCACGCTACGCCCACTACTTCACATGGATGCTCGGTCGCTTGTTGATGCTGCGGCGGACGGAGAGCTTTGGTCACTGCCATTCACTGTTGTTCCTTCTGCCGACACCGTCGAGGCCTATATCAACAAAGCCTTGAAGGGGCAAGCCGAGGGGACCGTCATGCCGTTTGCCATTACCCTGAGCTCTGACCAAAGCGTCATTGGTTCGACGCGCTTCTGGAAGCTTGATCGAGAAAATCGCAAACTCGAAATTGGCCATACGTGGTATTCGCGGAGTTGGCAACGAACGGCCGCCAATACAGAGAGCAAGCTGCTACTGCTGCGGTACGCTTTTGAGCAGCTTCAATGTGTCCGCGTCCAGTTCACGACCGACGTGTTGAACGAGCGCTCTCAAGCTGCGATTCTTCGTATTGGTGCAGTTCAAGAGGGCATCATCCGAAATGAGCGGATCATGCCCAATGGCAGAAAGCGTAACTCAGTGCGATACAGCATCATTGATGATGAATGGCCCGAGGTTTGCTCCAACCTGGAGCGTCGCCTCTCCGGTCACACAGAAGAAAAATGATTGCGATGATTGTCGAGATTGGCCGGCGCAAGACAAGGTAAGCAGTTATTTCGATATCGCTGCTCCAATGCGACCCGCATTGGAGCTAATCGATGGTTTCATTTCCAACGAGCGATTTGAAAGCCTTGCGGCGAAGGGGAAGTATCTGTCACTACCGTTCTGGCGTGATCACGATGCTGTCCGTGAATGGCGAGATAGGGACGAACATCGCCATGCTCAAAGCGAGGAACGTCATCAGATCAGCGAAAGCCGAACAGCGCCGCCGGGTTGCTCACCAGCACCTGTTCGCGCAGCGCCGGGTCCGGCGCCCAGTCGGCCAGCAGGTCGAACAGCACGGCATCGTCCGGCTTGATCTTCTCGGTCGGATGCGGCCAGTCGCTGCCCCACAGCGTGCGCTGCGGCGCCGCCTGCAGATAGGCGCGGGCCAGCAGGCTGGTATCCGGATAATCCGGCGCCCCGCGCAAGGTATCGGCATACGGCTCGGACAGCTTGATCCAGACATGGCCCTTCTCCAGCAAGCGCAGGATCGCCCGGGCGCCCGGATGGTCCAAGCCGTCCGGCTGCGGGATGCGGCCCAGATGGTCGATCACCACCGGCGTGGGCAGCGCGGCCAGCACCGCCTCATGCTGCGCGATCTGCGCTCCCGACATCAGCACCTGCACATGCCAGCCCAGCGGCGCAATGCGCTCCGCCGTGCGACGCAGGCGGTCCACCGTGGTCACGCCCCAGCTCTGCGGCGACAGGAAATTGACCCGCACTCCACGTACGCCCAGCCGGTCCATCTCCTGCAACTGGGCCAGATCGACATCGTCATCGATCACCACGATGCCGCGTGCCTGCTGGCCGAACTGGGCCAGCGCATCCAGCAGGCAGCGATTGTCACTGCCATAGGTGGAAGGCTGCACCACCACGTGCCGCGCGATGCCCAGCTTGGCCATCAGCAGCCGGTAGTCCGCCACGGTGGCGCCATCCGGGCGCCCGCCGCGCCAGTGCGGCGACACCGGAAAGCGCGCGTCGTAGATGTGGTGATGGCTGTCGCACGCCAGCGCCGGCGCCTTAAGGCGCGGTGCCTCGGTGCCGGCCGAGTTGGGAACGGATTGTGCCTGCGCAGCGTGCAAGCCGGAGCACGCGAGCAGGCTGCCCGCGATGAAGCGTCTTCTGTTGACCATGGGTCTCCCTGGTGGTTGTGGTTGTTGTTGTCGGCATGAGCGGCACAGGCGCAGGATGTGATCGCGCGTGGCCTGCCTGTGCGGGAGTCTAGCGAGGGGGAGGGAACAGGACTATTTCCTTTTATTTTCCCAACGATAAATGGAGGGAATGGGTGCGGCCGGCGCGTCCTGTGTGCGTTCAGCCTGCAGGGCGACATGCTGTCAGACACGCCGCCGATCACTTTGCTATTCTGCCGGCCGGCCTGCACAGGGCAGGGGGCAGGGCGCCGAATCCGGGCATCGGGGCCGAAGTGCGATCTTGTATGGATCTTGTCTTCTGGATGTATGGACGCTAGCTGGTTAGAATGGCTAAAAACAAGTGTTACCGGGACAGTGACACACCTGTGCTAAGTTCGGATTCAAGGCTGGCGCCGCAGTGGAGGGCGCCCACATCAACAAGGGTTTTGACTGTGGTGGTATCCGATAGCGCTCAGGCAACTGCAGCGCTATCGGCTTTTTTCGTCACTGCCCGCAAACTGGAAAACACGCATCATGGATTGGGTCCCTATCGTCTTCGTCGTCTTCAAGCTCGGTGTGCTCTGCACGGGCATGTTCTACGCCATCAAATGGCACTACGACCAAGGAAAGAAAGAAAAGGAAAAAGGCAAGGAGAGGCGCGCCGTGCTGCGGGGAGCGGCGACGGTGATTGTGATCTTTCTGGTCTTGCTGGTGGGGTTGGGGGTGGTGACGTATGACGTCGCGAAGATGTTTGGGTTGGAGTTGACGTTTCCTTGATTCAAAGAACTGGTCGGAGGGTGTTGGTGACGCCTCCTCGCTCTCTTGATAAGGTGTGCCCGCGGATGCAATTAATTTCCGCTTGCTATACGTTAGTTAACTGATCCGTCAGGAAACTCGCACTGGCGTTGGGTTAAAGACCGCAATTAATCAACGCCAGTGAAGTCTTCTCATGTTAGCCACCTTGGTCACCTGGTGATGGACACTAACCTTCCTGTTCGGTTTTTTGTTCGTGGGTCTTTGATGGATTATTTTTTCCGTTCTTTGGCAATCCGGCTTTTGCAATCTCAACAAATTTGTTCTTTAGTTCTGGTACGGATCCAAGTGCCTTTTGAAACGCGGACGAACTTATCAATTCGTGCCAAGGGCTACCGTGCGTGTCGCTCTCAACAAGCCGTAGTGGTGCTTCTTCCAAGCGAGTTAATGCGGAGCCAAATAGCCTTGCCTCAAACGCTTCGTCAATGCGGGCTGCCTCCCTGCGGTATCCCTCATATGCTTTGGCTACTGATGCTTTAAAGGCGTAGTCTTCGGCAAGTCGGAATCGCTGCCCAATCTGCTTAGTTGCTAGCCAAGAGAACCATAGCGGTGGGCCAATACTTAACAGGGAAAGGACTATGTGCATCCAAATGACATTCCACTGTGGATTGTCAGAGGACATCGCTGTTGACAGGAGTGTCACGCGGCCGATTCCCAAGTAGGCCCCGATGGAAAGTCCAACCAAAAGCCCAAACACCCAGACCCACATTGAGAAACTTAGTTTAGACGCACGTTGGTCGAATGCTGCTGCTAGGCCTTTTGTTGTGGTAATACGGTACGCCTCTTCGCATTGAGCGACTAGTCGACTGGCTTCATCCTGTTTGGCGGAAAGTTCAGCCGATGCAGCATTAGCCTCCTCGGAGCGAGTTTGAATCTTTCCTAGGAGCGTGGCTGATTCGTCAGAAATCCTCGATACCTCGGCACGTGCAGAGTTTAGGCTTTCCAAATCTGATGGGAGTGTTTCAGCAGCCTCGACTGCCTCTCGAATCAAGTTGATTTGATTCGCAAGTGCATCCTTGTCGGGTGTCAGCTGTTCTACCTGTGCATTGATTGAACGGAGTCGCCGCGCAAGCTTTGTCGGCATGAGATTGTTATCGACCTTTTCCCAGCCTATAGCACTTGTTACCTGTGCTTCGATGTTGCTGAGAGTGGTCATATACGCTGGTGCGGCTTGAAGTCCGTTGCCATTGAATAAGTATTGAACGGTTTGGCCTTGTAGTAATGCCAATTGCGTTGGTAGCCGCGCCAAGGCTTTTTCCAATGATTCAGGGACCGTATCGCTCGCAGTCGCTCTAATTCGTTCCGATAATCCGGAAGCAGCACGAGCTAAATCATGTCGAGTCAACGCAGGATGATTCCATCCAAATAATTCGATCATGGGTCTATCCTCGCTGGTCGTCGCCAAAACCGCTGTGGCCAGGCTATCCAGCGAGATGCAAAGTTTCTCAAGCCCAATGTGCATCGAATCCCTCCTGATTTTATATTTGCGTTTTGTTAACCATATCATGCAACTTGGTGAAGTTGCTAACCGGTCGCTGAGGAGCTTTTCCATCAGAAAACGGCGTTCAATTGAATGCCGAGTCTTTTGCTGTAAATTTAGAGCCTTCTTCTCGGGGGAAATATGGCATCTCATAAATATTACTCAGAACGTTTAGGACTGAATCCAAATGCTAACGGCCTTCCGTTACTCGACATTTGCGGCTTATTTCTCCGTATTTACGAACTGCTACGTACCGACGGTTATTTCGATGAGGCGCTCGGTTCTTGGTGTGTCGATGCGGGACATATCTCTGGATATCTCGGAGACGTAGACTTGGAAATACTGCTTGCTATTAGAAAGAAAAACTTATACCCAGTTGAAGATCGCGCGCTTTCGTATTCCGAAGATGATCTCTTCGACGTGATCGAGTTTTTGTACCAACATGTGTCTGCCCCGGTTGAGGGAACAATGCACAACTACGGGGGGTGTGGGATGCACTGGGAAACATTCAACAAGCAGAAAGGGAAAATACTGTTGCGGGAGAAGGTCAACGGAGTGCTTGGACACTATGTGCGAAGATTTGAGCTATCGGCTAATGGAGAGATTCTTAGTAGTCCTGATATCGGATTTGAGATGATCTTCGAGGCAGACTTGCCCACAAAGGATAAGACCGTCGTCGACAGAACAAACGCAGCCGTCGTCAGATACCGGCGACATGGTTCGACGGCCGACGACCGCCGCCAGGCCGTACGTGATCTTGTAGATGTCTTGGAATACCTTCGGCCACAGCTAAAACTGCTCCTAACTAAGAGCGATGAGAACGACTTATTTAACATAGCGAACAACTTCGGCATACGTCATCTCAACGACCAGCAGAAGACCTCATATGATGCAGCCATTTGGCATAGTTGGATGTTTTACTTTTATCTTTCGACGATTCATGTGGTGCTTCGAAAAATCGAAGTATTCAACACCAAATGATTGATTTTGATACGGGCGTGGATTCCTGAGGGGCCGCCGACGTTCGGCACGGAACAGCGGCCGGCATAAGATTTTTCTAAATTGTGGGCAACTTTGGAAAATTTGGAGAGGGAATGAGTGCCATTAATTGGACGCTGTTACTGGAGTACTTCAAGGTGATGTTTGGCTGGCCGCCGATGGCTTTGTTGATTTCGCTTGTTGCAATGAATAAGTTCAAGCCAGCAATAGATGACTTATTGATGCGGCTCACGAGCGGGGAATTTCTCGGCCAAAAAATACAGGCCGCTGCACCTAAAGATTCACCGCAAGGAGCGGTAACAGCTCCCGAGCCTATCGTGCCGAGTGTTGATGGACATCTGTCGACTAAGGACCAGCGGGCTGCGCTTAAAGCACAGGTTGAAGAGGAGTCACTTCCAGCGGAACTTGCAAATGATCCTTTGGCGCGAGGGGCCATCGCATACGTGCAGGAGAATCCTGTACAGACCGTAATTGAGTACAAACGGGTCGCTATCGCTCTCGCGGCAGAACGGCTATACGCACAAATATATGGTACGCAAATAGCGCTTTTAGGCTTTGTTGCTAGTCGCAACGGTGAACCAATCTCGGGCGCAGCCTTGGTTATCTATCACAGTGAATATCGGCGATTGTCTGGGAACAATGAATATTCATTCGAACGTTATATACATTTTCTGGTTGTGGCTGGTGCGATCGAGAAGTTGGATGCGGATACGGACCAATATCGCCTAACAGCGTTCGGCGCAGATTTTCTGGCTTATATCAAATCTCAATATCCACTTGTTTGGTCCCAGCGCCCGTTTTAAGGGGAGAATGGTCGGTCACTTGTTCTCAGAAGAAGTTAAGCGCTCTGTTTTTTTACCCACTTTTTTTATAACAAGCTGGCTCTAATCGCTCGTGAAGAGTATTGGTCGAATTGACAGAGAGACTTGCTGAAGAAACTGGCCTGCCCTGAGGGACTCGAACCCCCGACCTATGGCTTAGAAGGCCATTGCTCTATCCAGTTGAGCTAAGGGCAGTTCGGCGTGGCTGGCGGGAAGGGCGGGGTGCTACTGCATCAGTGCGTCACCGCAATTCCACCAGCGAGCCAGAAAAGGAAAACGGGCTGTAAAAACAGCCCGTTTTTCAAGTGTGGTCGGAGTACAAGGATTCGAACCTTGGACCCCCTGGTCCCAAACCAGGTGCGCTACCGGGCTGCGCTACACTCCGAGAAGCGAGATAATAGCAGCATCTCTTGCGAATGGTCAACAAGGTTTGCAAGCAAGTTCAACAATCCTCAGGAAACCGCCTCTCCCTCGCGGGATTCGGCCACTTTCTGCAGCTTGATTTCCACCAGCAGTTTCTTGATCTCCGGCACGCACGAGCCGCAGTTGCCGCCCGCCTTCAGGCAGGCCGTGACCTGGCTGACTTCTTCCAGATCCCGCTTCCTGATGGCGTCGCAGATGGTGTTGCGGCCCACGCCAAAGCAGGAGCAGACGGTGGGGCCGGTGTCGGCGCCTTTTTCTATGGGCTGACCCACCAGCAGGCCGACGCGGTCGGCTTCTTCCAGCTTGTCCTTGGCGAACAGGCCGGCCAGCCAGGAGCGCGAGGGCAGGTCGGGGCGGGCGGACATGAACAGGCACATGTCGATGCGGTCATCCACCACATGCACGGCACGATAGCTGCCGTCGCTCAGGTCTTCATATTCCAGCCAGTCGGCGTCGTCGTCGCGCACGCCCAGCAGGGCGCGCGCCCAGGCGGTGTGGTCGTTGATCTGGTTGCGGCCGGCCAGCTCATAGCGCAGGAAGTCGCGGCCCTGCACGCGGGTCCAGTGGGTGATGTCGTCCAGTGCCAGCGCATGGCGGGTAAGGATGAAGCCGTGCCAGCCGACCCGGAATTCTTCGATGGCTACCGGCGTGTGCTTGAACTCGGGCTCGCCCGAGACCGGGTCGACCACCGGGTTGACCACCGCGCCCACGCGGGCGTCCGAGGCCGACTGGCTGTTCCAGTGGATAGGCACGAAGACCGCGCCACGCGGGATGCCGCCGCCGTGCTGCACCCGCGCCACCATGGCGCCCCAGCGGCTGCTGATGCGCGCCAGGCCGCCTTGGCGCAGGCCGTAGAGCAGGGCGTCCTGGGGATGGATGTCGATGAAGGATTCAGCGATGTGGCTGCCCAGGGTGGCCGATTTGCCGGTGCGCGTCATGGTGTGCCAGTGGTCGCGCACGCGGCCGGTGTTGAGGATCAGCGGGTAGTCTTCGCAGGCGGCATGCAGCGGGCTGCGCGGGGCGGTCGGCACAAAACGCGCACGGCCGTCGGCGGTGCTGAAACGGTAGTCCTGCAGCACCCGTGCCGTGCCGGCCACGCTGCCATCGGACAGGCGCTGCACCGGCCACTGGATCGGTGCCAGGGTGTCGTAACTGCTGCGGTCCATGCCGGTCAGGCCGGCCAGGTTGAAGACGCGACGCACTTTGCCCGGTTCAGTCTCAGCATGGGCCTCGCCATTGCGATAGGCCGACAGGCGGGCGTGTTCGTCGAAGATGGCATGCGGGCCGTCGAAGTCGAAACCGTCGAAGCCCATGCGCTGCGCCACGTCGCACAAGGTGCGCCAGTCGCCGCGTGCTTCGCCGGGGGCGCTCAGGAAGGCGCGCTGGCGCGAGATGCGGCGTTCGGAATTGGTGACCGTGCCATCCTTCTCGCCCCAGGCCAGGGCCGGCAGCAGCAGATGGGCGTAGGCATTGGTATCGGTCTGGGTGACCACGTCCGAGGCCACCACCAGTTCGCATTTCTGCAGGGCGCGTTGCACCAGGTCGGCGTCGGGCAGGCTGACCATGGGGTTGGTGGCCATGATCCACACTGCCTTGATGCGGCCGTCCTCGATGGCACGGAACATGTCCACCGCCTTCAGGCCAGGCTTGTCGGCGATGCGCGGGGATTGCCAGAAGTCTTGCACGATCTCGCGGTGCAGCGGCTGCTCCAGGTCCATGTGGGCCGCCAGCATGTTGGCCAGGCCGCCGACTTCGCGTCCGCCCATGGCGTTGGGCTGGCCGGTGATGGAAAACGGTCCCATGCCGGGCTTGCCGATGCGGCCGGTAGCGAGATGGCAGTTGATGATGCTGTTGACCTTGTCGGTACCGGCGGAGGACTGGTTCACGCCCATCGAGAAACCGGTGACGACCTTGTCGGTTTCGGCAAAGGCCTGGTAGAAGGCCAGCAGGTCCTGCAGGTCCACCTTGCAGATGCGCGCTACCGTGGCGGGATCGGCGCAGTCGGCGTCGGCCACCGCCAGGGCGTCGTCGAAGCCGTTGGTGTGGGCGCTGATGAAGGCGTTGTCGCGCAGGCCGCGATGGGCCAGGTAACTCATCAGGCCGTTGAACAGCCAGACATCGGTACCGGCCTTGATCGGCAGGTGCAGGTCGGCCAGTTCGCAGGTGGCGGTGCGGCGCGGATCGATGACGATCAGGCGCATCGCGGGGCGGGTTTCCTTCAGGCGGGCGATGCGCTGGAACAGGATGGGGTGGCACCAGGCAGCGTTCGATCCCACCAGCACCACCAGGTCCGCCAGTTCCAGGTCTTCATAGCAGATCGGCACCAGGTCTTCGCCGAAGGCGCGCTTGTGTCCGGCCACGGCCGACGACATGCACAGGCGCGAATTGGTGTCGATGTTGGCGCTGCCGATGTAGCCCTTCATGAGCTTGTTGGCGATGTAGTAGTCCTCGGTCAGCAACTGCCCGGAGACATACAGGGCCACTGCATCCGGCCCGTGTTCGGCGACGATGGCGGCGAACTTGCCGGCGACTTCGTCCAGGGCATCGTCCCAGGAGACCTGCTCCAGTTCGCCCTGGGCGTTGCGGCGCTGCGGGTGCAGCAGGCGGCCATCGAGATCCACGGTCTCGCCCAGGGCCGAGCCCTTCACGCACAGGCGGCCCAGGTTGGCGGGGTGCTGCTCGTCGCCCTTGATGCCCAGGCTGCCGTCCTCTTTCAGCGATGCCGTCACGCCGCAGCCCACGCCGCAATAGGGGCAGGTGGTGCGGGTGGTCGTCACGGCCAGGGCGAGCGGGGTCTGGGAGAGATTCATGAAGTTTCCTTTGGAGCTAGGCGGCTTGCTGGCACATGGCCTGGCCGAAGGGCAGTTCGCGGCGGAAGGCGCTGATGTCGCGGCCGCTCTGGATCAGGTCGAAGTACCACGGTCCGTCCTTGACGTCGCCATACAGCACCGCGCCCACCAGGCGCGTACCACGCAACACCAGCCGCTTGTAGATGCCGCGACGCGGGTCGCGTACCACCAGGTCTTCGGTATCCTCGCCGCCGATGAAGTCACCGGCCGAATACAGGTCCACCCCGGTCACCTTGAGCTTGGTGGCAGTGGCCTGCTGCACGTAGCGTCGATGGCCGGCACCGGCCAGGTGCGCACCGCAGACGCGGGCCTGGTCCCAGATCGGCGCCACCAGACCGAAGGTGGCCTTGCGGTGCTGCACGCATTCGCCCACGGCATAGACGCGCGGGTCGTAGGTCTGCAGGGTGTCATCGACGATGATGGCGCGTTCGCAGTGCAGGCCGGCGGCCTTGGCCAGGGTGATATTGGGGCGCACGCCGGCGGTCATCACCACCAGGTCGGCCGGGATGCTGCTGCCATCCTTGAAGCGCAGGGCGGTCACACGGTCCGGCCCGACGATTTCCTCGGTATGGGCATTGAGCAGGAAGCGCAGGCCACGGTCTTCCAGTGCCTTCTTGAGCAGGGCGGCGGCGGGCTTGTCCAGTTGCTGGTTCATCAGGGCGTCGGTGACATGGACCACGGTCACTTCCATGCCCTGGCGCATCAGTCCATTGGCCGCTTCCAGCCCCAGCAGGCCGCCGCCGATGACCACCGCATGCCGGTGGGTGCGCGCCGCTTCCAGCATGGTATCGACGTCCTGGATGTCGCGAAAGGCGATCACGCCCGGCAATTGATGGCCCGGCACCGGGATGATGAAGGGCGTGGAGCCGGTGGCCAGCAGCAGGCGGTCGTACTTCACTGCCAGGCCGGAGCGTGCATGCACGGTGCGTTGGCGGCGGTCGATGTGGATCACCGGGTCGCCCGCGTGCAGGGTGATGCCGTTGTCGTCGTACCAGGCGCGGGGGTTGAGCATGATGTCATCGATGCTCTTGTCTCCAGCCAGGACCGGCGAGAGCATGATGCGGTTGTAGTTGCCGTGCGGCTCGGCGCCGAAGACGGTGATGTCGTACAGATCCGGCGCCAGCTTGAGCAGTTCTTCCACGGTGCGCATGCCGGCCATGCCATTGCCGATCACCACCAGCGATGGTTTGGCGGCACGCTTGTCGGCCCCGGTCTCCATCTCAGGCCCCGATCCAGACCTTGCCCTGCTCGATGCGCGCCGGCCAGGCCGGTACCGAGTGGGCGGGTTCTTCCAGGCATTCGCCGGTGGTCAGGTCGAAGTGATGCTTGTAGATCGGCGAGGCCACCACGATGCGTTCGCCCAGGTTGCCCACCAGGCCGCGCGAGAGCACGGCGGCGTCGGCGTTGGGGTCGTAGTTGCCGATGGCGAAGACGCGTGCCTGCGCCTGGCCCGCGCTTTGGTCGATGACGTGGAAGATCGCCACCTGCTGGTCGCCGATCAGAGCGGCCACGCCGGTGTTGGGGACGATCTCGGCCAGGTCGCAGATCGGGGTCCAGTGCTGGATTTGTTGGTCGCTGTGCATGCGGTGCTCCTTGGTTCAGACCGTTTCGACGACGACGGGGATGTCGAGCAACTTCTTCTCCGCCACGGTGGCCGGACGGATCTGGCCGCGTTCCTCGACAAACCTGATATTGCCGTCGGCCGCCTTGCTGTTGACGAAGTGGCGGAAGCGCTTGCGGGTTTCCGGATCGGTGACGGCCTTCTTCCATTCGCATTCGTAGGTGTCGACCACGTGCTGCATCTCGCTTTCCAGTTCGGCGGCGATGCCCAGCTTGTCGTCGATGACCACGCTCTTGAGGTAGTCCAGGCCGCCTTCCAGGTTTTCGCGCCAGGTGCTGGTGCGTTGCAGGCGGTCGGCGGTGCGCACGTAGAACATCAGGAAGCGGTCCACATAGCGGACCAGGGTCGCTTCGTCCAGATCGGAGGCGATCAGCTCGGCATGGCGCGGCTTCATGCCGCCATTGCCGCAGACGTAGAGGTTCCAGCCCTTGTCGGTGGCGATGATGCCCACGTCCTTGCCTTGCGCCTCGGCGCATTCGCGGGTGCAGCCGGAGACGCCGAACTTGATCTTGTGCGGCGAGCGCAGGCCCTTGTAGCGGTTTTCCAGGCGCACCGCGAAGCCCACGCTGTCGCCCACGCCATAGCGGCACCAGGTCGAGCCCACGCAGGATTTGACGGTGCGCAGCGACTTGCCGTAGGCGTGGCCGGTCTCGAAGCCGGCGGCGATCAGTTCTTCCCAGATATCGGGCAACTGGTCCACGCGGGCGCCGAACAGGTCCACCCGCTGGCCGCCGGTGATCTTGGTGTAGAGGCCGTATTTCTTGGCGATCTGGCCGACGGCGATCAGGCCGTCGGGAGTGACTTCGCCACCGGCCATGCGCGGCACCACCGAGTAGGTGCCATCCTTCTGGATGTTGCCCAGGAAGTAGTCGTTGGAATCCTGCAGGCTGGCATGCTCCTTCTTGAGCACGAAGTCGTTCCACAGCGAGGCCAGCACATTGGCCACCATCGGCTTGCAGACGTCGCAGCCCAGGCCGCGACCGTGCTTGGCGAGCAGTTCGTCGAAGCTCCTGATCTGGCCCACGCGCACCAGATGGTGGATTTCCTGGCGCGAATAGGGGAAGTGCTCGCAGACGTGGTTATTGACCGCCATCCCCTGTTTCTTCATTTCCGCCTTCATGACCTGGGTCACCAATGGCACGCAACCGCCGCAGGCCGTGCCTGCCTTGGTGCAAGCCTTCAGATCACCGATATTGGTCACGCCAGAAGCGACAGCGGCGCACAGCTGGCCCTTGGAGACATTGTTGCAGGAGCAGATCTGCGCCGAATCCGGCAGCGCATCCACGCCCAGGCCGGGCTTGGCCTTGCCGTCGGACTGCGGCAGGATCAGGAATTCCGGCGCCTCCGGCAGTTCGATCTTGTTCAGCATCATCTGCAACAGCGTGCCGTATTCGGCGGCGTCGCCCACCATCACCGCACCCAGCAGGTGCTTGCCGGATTCGGAGACCACGATCTTCTTGTAGATCTGGCGGCGCTCATCGGTGAACTGGTAGGAGCGGCTGCCGGCTTCCTTGCCGTGGGCATCGCCGATGCTGGCCACGTCCACGCCCATGAGCTTGAGCTTGGTGCTCATGTCGGCACCGTTGAATTGCGGCACTTCGATGGCGTCATCGCGGTGCGACAGCAGGTGCTTGGCAGCGGTGCGGGCCATGTCGTAACCCGGTGCGACCAGGCCGAAGATCTTGCCGTTCCACAGCGCACATTCGCCAATGGCATAGACCGCCGGGTCCGAGGTCAGGCAGCAGTTGTCGATCACGATGCCGCCACGGTCGCCCACCTTCAGGCCGGCACTGCGCGCCAGTTCGTCACGCGGGCGGATGCCGGCGGAGAAGACGATCATGTCGGTTTCAAGGTGCGAACCGTCTTCGAAGTTCATGCGATGGGTGTGCTGCTTGCCATCGACGATTTCGACCGTGTTTTTTTGCGTATGGGCGGTCACGCCCAGTTCCTCGATCTTCTGGCGCAGCACGCGGCCGCCGCTTTCGTCCACCTGCACTGCCATCAGGCGCGGGGCGAACTCGACCACGTGGGTCTCCAGCTTGAGGTCGCGCAGGGCCTTGGCGCATTCCAGGCCGAGCAGGCCGCCGCCGATGACCACCCCGGAGGTGGAGCGGCTGCCGCATTCCAGCATCGCTTCCAGATCTTCGATGGTGCGGTAGACGAAGCAGTCCTTGCGCTGGTTGCCCGCCACCGTCGGCACAAAGGGATAGGAGCCGGTGGCCAGCACCAGCTTGTCATAGGACAGGGTTTCTTCCACGCCGGCCACGTTGACCAGCACCTGCTTGCGCTCCAGGTCGATCTGCTGGGCCTTGGCGTTGAGCTTGAGGTCGAACTGCACGGCGCTACGGCCGGCATCGAAGAAGCCCGGCGCCACCAGCGACAGATCGTCTGCGCTCTTGCCGGCGAAGAATTCGGAGAGGTGCACGCGGTCGTAGGCCGGGCGCGGTTCTTCACACAGGATGGTGACCTGCAGTTCGCCGGCGCCGCTCTCGGCCAGGCTTTCCAGGAACTTGTGGCCGACCATGCCGTGGCCGATGACGATGATCTTCATGGGTTGTCTCCTCAGGCTGCAACTTTGCTGTCGGCCAGGACGGCTTCGCCGTTCTTGTCCGAGGCAGTGAAACGGATGGCCACGGCGCACAGTGCCGAGACGGTCACCAGCACGCCCAGCGCCGACAGGGTCTGCTGGGTATTGCCCAGACCCTTCATCAGGAAGCCCGCCAGTACCGCACCCACGTTGCCGCCGGCGCCGATGATGCCGGCCACGCCGCCCAGGGCCTTGCGGTCGATGAACGGCACCAGCGCGTAGGTGGCGCCGCAGGCCATGTGGGTGAACAGGCCGAAGCACAGCATGGCGAAGATGGCCGCTGCGACGCTACCGGCATGGGCGAACCACAGCAGGCCAAGGCCTTCGCCCAGCATCATCACGAACAGCAGGGTGGCGCGGCGGTTCAGGCCGCCCGCGAGGGCTACCTTGTCCGAGATGAAGCCGCCCAGGGCGCGGGCGAACAGCGCCAGCAGGCCGAAGCTGGCGGCGGCGATGCCGGCCGACTCCAGCGACAGCTGGAAGTGCTCCACGTAATAGATCGCAGCGATGTTGTGGATGAAGATTTCCACGCCGAAGCAGGCGCCGTAGGTGATGAAGAGCATCCACACGCGGTAGTTGGCGGCGGCGGCGCGGAAGCTCGCCCAGCCACCACGCTTGCCGCTTTCGATGGTCACGCCGGCGGCGCGCAGGTCGTCATAGTTGCCTTCCGGGCAGTCTTGCGTAAAGCGCCAGTAGAGCGCCGCCATGATCAGCATCAGTACGCCCGGCACCAGCAGCGCCACGCGCCAGCCCCAGGCCTGGGACACGCCCAGCATCAGCACGGCCGCCATCAGCAGCGGCATCACACCCTGTGCCACGCCACCGCCGGCATTGCCCCAGCCGGCCGTGGCCGCGTTGGCGGTGCCGACCACATTGGGGGCGAACATCACCGAGGTGTGGTACTGGGTGATCACGAAGCTGGCACCGACCGCACCGATCAGGAGACGGAAGAACAGGAAGCTCTCGTAGCTCTGTGCAAAGGCCACGCCGATGACCGGCACCGCGCCGGCCAGCAGCAGGCCGGTATAGGTCTTGCGCGGGCCGAAACGGTCACACATGGGGCCGATGACCAGGCGCACCAGGATGGTCACGGCCACGGCGGCGATATTGATGTTGGCGATCTGGCCGGGCGTGAGATGGAATTCACCCTTGATCACCGGCATCAGCGGCGCGCAGGCGAACCAGGCGAAGAAGCAGACGAAGAAAGCCATCCAGGTCAGGTGGAAGGCGCGCATCTGCGGCGTGCGCAGGGAGAACAGCTCGATACGATTGGATTTGCTCATCTCGGGTCCAGTAAAAACAAAAAGGCGCCCGCTGGAACCAAGCGCAGGGCTCGGTTCTAGCGGACGCCATTGTCCGTGTGTCTTGCAGATCCATCGTTAGATCGGCATCGAATTGGGGGATCGTCCTTGATCCTGGGCTCTTATGAGCAAAGGTCGTGCCAGGCCGTGGGAATCGGGCGGGGCGCCCGTGCGGTGCGGGTTTGCGGCGGGAAGAGGGAGAGCAGGGCGCCACTGCAGAGCTGAAGGGTGGCCCCGATATATATCATTGTGTGATGTATTGCAGTGCAAGCTGCGCGTTCGTGGTGCAGTGCATCGTGAGGGTGCAGGGCGTCACATCCGGTGCGCCGGCATGTTGCCGCCCGGTCATGGCCGGTGTTCAGCGCGGCTGGAAGGCGATGATGCCCATGCCGGCCAGCGCTACCGCCACGCCCGCGCAATCCCAGGCCGACGGCCGGATGCCATCCACCGCCCACAGCCAGACCATGGCCACGGCGATATAGACCCCGCCGTAGGCCGCATACACGCGCCCGGAGGCGGCGTCGTGCAGGGTCAGCAGCCAGGCGAACAGCGCCAGGCTCAGCGCGGCCGGCAGCAGCAGCCAGGCCGAGCGGTCCTGCTTGAGCCAGAGATAGGGGAGGTAGCAGCCGACGATTTCGGCCACAGCGGTGCAGAGGTAGAGCAGCAGGGTCTTCACGGCCGGCCGGACTCAGTCTTCTTCACGGGCGGTGATGTCGGCCCGCTCATCGTCGCTCTTGCGCAGCCATTGGCGGTGCATGAACTGCTCCAGCGGCCGGCCCACCACGAACAGCAGCAGGATCAGCGCCGTCGCCATCAGAGCCACGCGCCACCAGCCACCGCCGCAGACGATGCCCACCGCCGCCGTCACCCAGATCGAGGCCGCCGTGGTCAGTCCCCGGACTTTCTCGGTCCGCTGTTCATGGATGATGACGCCGGCGCCCAGGAAGCCGATGCCGGTGATCACGCCCTGGATGGCGCGGCTGACGGCGTCACGATAATGGTCGTCGGCACTGAAGGAGAAATCCATCGCCGCCATCGTCACCAGCGCCGAGCCCAGGGCCACCAGACCCAGCGTCTTCATGCCGGTGGGCTTGCCACGCAGGTTGCGGTCGATGCCGATGATGCAGCCGATCAGCATGGCAAAGCAGAGACGGTAGAAGACTTCGAAATGGTCGGTCATGGCACGGTCGGGGCGGCTAGGGAAGCTTGCAGGACGTAGGGAATCAGCCCGCCATTGTACCCTCCCGCCTCGCTGATCCCTGCAGTCAGCGCCGGACGAACGTGCATAAAAAAGCCCCGTCAGGATCGACGGGGCAAATCAGGCATGGCGGGAAGGAACGGAGGCTACGCCATGCCGCGCTCAAAAGTGGAAACTAGTCAAATCCCGCTGGGCGACCTGGCAGGTCGGGTCATGTCAGGAAAGACTGTCGCGACAGATCAGGAACCGGAACCGCCAGCGCCCGCACCCGAGCCGCCGGCACCACCTGCACCACCCGCACCGGAACCGCCACCCGCGCCGCCATTACCGCCGGGGGAAGTGCCCATGGGACCATCCTTCATCTCGGTGGCATTCGGGTTGTTACCCGAACGGGACTTGGTGCTGCTCTTGTCGGACTTGTTGTGGTTGCGCATGGTCTTGCTCTTGCTGGAGGAACTGCCCGCATCGGAGGCGCCGCTGCTGCCGCTACCCGGGGTAGTCTGCGCGCCGGTGGCACCGGTGGCGCCGGAGCCGGCCGAACCGGAACCGGAACCAGCAGCACCGCCCGAAGTCTGCGCCATGGCGCCCGTGCTGAAGGCGGCAACGATCAGGGCAGTGCCGAGGAATTTCAGAGTCGGTTTGGATGACATGCGTATCTCCTTGAGTTTTGGGGGCGTCCCGCTGTCGCGAGCCGTTGAAGCCATACTAGGCTTCGCTCCCGTTTCCCACAGTCGGACGTCACTTCATACGCTTGTCGGTGCTTTCGTACCGGGATGACGGTGACTGTTGTTGAGTTGGTCAGGTCTGCGCTACCTGTAGGCCGCTCCTCTTATCTCTACTGCCGCGCTGTGTCGTGCGGGCAGCGATCAGTTCTTGCGCGGGCCAACATCGTCTTCGGACAGTGCGTCCGGAGGAGAATTTTGCGGCGCATCGCCTCGACCCTGATAGCTTCCCGGCAGCACTGCACCTGGGAGTGCTGAACCACGCACAGACCTTGCTCACTGCGACATCCAAACCGCCTGGCTTGAGTCTCAGGCGGACTATCGCGATTATTGGCATCCCTTGCATAACAGGTACGCCACTTTTATGCAGCGCACAGATCCAGCATGACTTCTCCATAGGCTTCCGCTAGCTCCTTGAGTTGCTATTCGTGCGGCTCTCTTATATCCAAAGTGCTTTGTACGCACTGTGTTCCCCATCCCTTTACGGCCTTCGCCGACCCATTCTTCGATCTTCGTGAGTGAGTGTCAAACAACCGGCTTGCTTTGAATACCGTTGTTCCCTTCCCAGGATGATTTCGTTAGTAATACTGCTTTGCGCTTGGCCGCCTGTTGAATTCAGCTCTCCGCTTGGCTGAGCTCTGAATCCGTTAAATCTCGCAAGCAACGAGAAATCCTGAAACAGATATTCCTAGATCTAAAAGACCTGGGATATGAAGGGTCGTGCGACCGTGTGGCCGCCTTTGATAGACTGTGGAAGGTGGGTGGAATGGAGAGGGGCAAATCTGCGAGCAAATCTACAGCGTGGGTTCTAACGACGAACGAGATGAAGGAAAATCGCGAAATATCTGCCACTTGATTTTGTACTAGCCATAAATCCAAGCAGGATCTTTATGCCAAAAATTGAAAATAATATGAAAGTAGGACGCAAAGATATTTACGGCGATTTTTGCAGGGCGAAGTATATTTTTCGTGGTCCACCTATACCGCGTTGGCGGCTAATAGTATTCGCGCCATTATGCATCGTGTTGGGCCAAGTTTTGGTGGCTGAATCTTTGCGGTATTTTGGTTTTCCTGAACAAATAAGCACAACTCCTTTTGAACCCAGAGCGCCTCTTATAAGGTTATTTTTTGGCATTGTTTTGGCTCCATTTCTAGAAACCATCATTTTCCAATGGATCTGTATAGAGATATTGCGAAGGTTGAAATTGGACTTGTGCTTTGCAGCTTTGATCTCGGCAGTTCTATTCGCAGTGTCACATGGATGGGAGGGCCGTTGGCCTATCGAAATTTTCGTCGCGGGAGTCGTGCTTGCATATGTATTTATGGTCGAAAAATATAGAGAAAATGGTCGCCCAATTTTTTTGACATTTGCCGTCCACGCTGTGTTTAATTTCATGGTGTTTGTTATTTCAATATGGGGATGAGAAAGTCAGTTATTGACTTTCGGATATGTCGTCACTCCCATTTCGCACCGTCGGACGTCACTTCATACGCTTGTCGGTGCTTTCGTACCGGGATGACGGTGCATGTTGTTGAGCTGGGTGGCGCCAGCTCACCGTCAAGGCAGGGTCTGCCGCAGTTCGCTAGGGCTCAGCCCGTAATGCTGGCGAAAGCGGATCGCAAAGCGCGAGGCCGAATCGTAGCCGCAGGAGGCGGCGATGTCGGCAATCGGCAGGGATGAGGCCTGCAGTTGTTCCAGCGCCTGGCCCAGCTGCACCTTGTCCAGCAGTTCGCGAAAACCGGTCTGCTCGCGTGCCAGGCGGCGCCGCAGGGTCGACACGCTGCAGTGGAAGGCATCGGCCACCCGTTCCAGGCTGCGTTGCTCCGGGGCCAGCATCAGCAGATGCTGTTCGATGCGCTGGCTGATCGCGTCGCCCCGTTCACGCAAGAGACCACCCACCACCCCGCGCAGACTGAGCGCCAGCAACAGGCCTTCAGCGGCCTGGCACTGCAGGTCAGCGGCCGCGTCATCGCGGATGCAGTCGAGCAGGTAGCGCCAGGCGCGCAGGATGTCCGCATCCTGCTGCACGCTGACCAAGGCCGTGGCTTCGCTGCTGCGCACGCCCTGGCCGGGATAATGCAGGCGGAAGCGTTCCAGCAGGGATGACGGCAACGAGACCATGTCGGCCGCGTATTCGCCAGCGCGGGGCAGGTTGGCCACGTTCATCTGCATGCCGGGGGCGATCAGCAGCAATACATCCTGACCGCATTGCAGATGGCGGCTGCCCCATTCGACCCGCTTGCGCCCCTGCCGCACGTGGCAGATGCTGGCCAGTCCGATGAAGACCTGGCGCAGCTTCTGCTCCTGGCGGGCGCGGATGCGGGTCAGGGTCGGTGCGGGACCATGTGCGAAGGGCAGGATGGCGAGATCGTTTTGCATGCGGGGATGGGGATTGAAATCAGCGTCGGCGTCAGCGGCCGTAGTGGGCGGTCAGTCGGGCCTGGCCGAGCACCGAGGCATTGAGCATGAAGCCAAGCATAGCACCGCTGGCTTGTGCGTCCAGTGGCAACTTGTCGGTGTTCAAGGCCCAGACCACGAATTGGTAACGGTGCGGCTTGTCGCCTTCCGGCGGGCAGGCGCCGCCGAAGCTGCTGCTGCCGAAGTCGGTGCGGCCCTGGATGGCGCCGGCCGGCAAGCCCTTGCCCTCGGCCGTGATCCCGCCCGGCAGGCTGGTCACCGAGGCAGGGATGTTGAATACCGTCCAGTGCCACCAGCCACTACCCGTCGGTGCATCGGGATCGTAGACCGTGACGGCAAAGCTCTTGGTGCCGGCTGGCGCGCCCGACCAGGACAATTGCGGCGAACGGTTCAGGCCGCTGCAGCCGAAGCCCTGGAAGACCTGGGCGTTGCTCAGGGTCTGGCCTTCCTGGATGTCCTTGCTGGTCACGCTGAAGTCGGCCGCCTGGGCCGACAGTGCGGAAAGCGTCAGGGCTGCGCTGGTGGCCAGGGTCGCGGCCAGGTGTTTGGGATGGTTCATGCAGGTGCTCCACAGGGGTTGAAGAGCGCTCATCGTAGAGCCCGCGCCCGTCGCCGATGGTGCAGAAAACGTCAGGCGCGGTGCAGAAGGCGTCATCCTGCCCGCCGCACATCGACTGGCTCCATCGCCGGCCGCCCTGGCCTGATCAAAAGCCTCCGCTGGCTCTATGGCCTTCAGGCCAGGCTCCAGTAGGCTGTGCCGTATTCGCCTGTATCAGGTATCCCATGGAGTTCGCATGTCCTCGCCATCCCATTCGCTCAGCACCGCACCGGCCGTGACGGTGGAAACCCTGCAGGCCTTCTCCGAGGCCTGGAACCGCCACGACATCGCTGCCCTCATGAGCTATATGCACCCCGACTGTGAATTCCTCACTGCCGCCGGGCACGATGCCCACGGCACCCGCCATGCCGGCCAGGAGGCGGTCGCCAAGGCCTTTGCCTCGGCCTGGATCGCCGTGCCCGATGCGCAGTGGCGCAATGGTCGCCATTGGGTGTCCGGCGAGCGTGGCGTGTCCGAATGGACCTTTACCGGCACCGCCGCCGATGGCTCGCCCATCGAGGCCGACGGTGTCGATCTGTTCATCTTCCGCGACGGCAAGATCCTGCAGAAGAACGTCTTCCGCAAGAACCGCACGGTCAGGCCGGCCTGATCCGCAGCAAACACCGCGCCGCCCGCTCACTGCTACCAAGGCCACTGCCATGAACAGCCTGTCCCGCGCCGAAGTCGGCGCTGCCTTCACCGATTCCCGCGCTCCTGCCACGCCCTACGATCCCGCCTTCGATCCGCTGGTCTCGCGTTCGCCCGGTCATAACATGCAGTACGCCCCGACCTACTGGGTCGCCAGCGCCGGTGATCCACCGCCGGACGATGGCCCCATCACGGGTGACACCGATGCCGACGTGGTCATCATCGGCTCCGGCTTCACCGGCCTGGCCACGGCCTTGTTCCTGGCACGCGAGCACGGTATCCGCGCCACCGTGCTGGAAGCCAACCAGGTCGCCTGGGGCTGCACCAGCCGCAATGGCGGCCAGGGGCAGAACGCCAGCGGTCGTCTGTACCGCTCGCAGTGGATTGACCGCTGGGGCTTGCCGACCGCGCTGAAGCTGGACGAGGAAATCCGCAACGGCTTCGAGACCTTCCGCCAGCTCACCGAGGAAATCGATTGCGATCCCCAGCCTGGCGGCCATCTCTACATCGCCCATCGGCCCAAGAAGATGGACTTCCTGCGCAACGAAGCCGAGGTCATGCGCAGCCGCTTCGGTTACGACACCCGCATCCTCACCGGCGAGGAAGTGCGGCGTGACTGGTGCGGCGACCAGGAGGCCGCCGGCGCCATGCACGAACCGGTGGGCATCTGCGTGCATCCGCTGAAACTGGCCTTCGGCTACATGAAGATGGCCCGCGCACTGGGCGCCCGCGTGCATCCCTCCAGCCCGGTGACGGGCTGGGAAACGCGCAATGGCGTGCATCACCTGCGTACCCCCGGTGGGGTGGTGCGGGCGCGCGCGGTGGCGGTGGCTACCGGGGCCTATGGCCTGCAGGGCTTGACGCCGCTGCTGAAGAATCGCGTGTTCCCGGTATTGTCCAATTCCATCGTCACGCGCCCGCTCACCGACGAAGAACTGCAGGCCACCAACTTCCTGACCCATCAGGCCATCACCGATACCCGCACGCTGCGCTTCTACTACCGCCTGCTGCCGGACCGCCGGGTGCAGATCGGCAGCCGCAGCGCCATCAGTGGCGCCGCCGCCCATCAGGAGCATCACTACCGCCTGCTGGTCGACGGGCTGGCCCGCAAGTTTCCCGCCCTCAAGGGCATCCGCATCGATCACTCCTGGTGGGGCTGGGTCGATGTCAGCCACGACATGATGCCGCGCGTGGTGCAGCCTGATCCGGCGCAGAGCATCTACTACGCCCTGGGCTATGGCGGCAATGGCGTGTCCTTCTCGGCCCATGCCGGGCGCCGCATGGCCGAGCGCGTGGCCGGCCTGCGCGGGCCGGAAATCGAGCTGCCCATCTACGACAGCGCCTTGCCCTTCCCGCGCCAGGGCGAGTGGGCCGCACCCTTCCGCCGCCTGGGGCAGAGCATGCTCTATCGCTGGTACTGGCTGCGTGACGAAATCCTGTAGAGGTAAGGGAAGAGACAAGGGCCGTGCCGGGCGTGCGCCCTGCACGGCTGCAAGACACTGCAAGTGAGTGTCTCTCAGCGCAGGCGACAGCGCGGCACCAGGGCCGCCAGCGCCGCAATCCCGGGTTCGATGCGTTCGGCCTGGATCGATGAAAACCCCAGCCGCAGTCCATTGACCATGCCTGGTTCGGCCAGCCAGAAGGCCTCGCCCGATTCCACCAGGATGCCTTGCTCGAAGGCCGCCTGCCGCAGCAGCCGGGTATCGATCTCCGGCGCAAAGCGTCCCCACAAGGCAGAGCCGCCATCCGGTGGCGTGAAATCCATCATGGGCAGATGCGTGCGCACGGCGTCGATCAGGAGACCCGCCCGGCGCGCCAGTTCATCGCGCATCAGGTGCAGGAAGCGGTCGTAATGGCCGTGCGAGATGAACAGCGCCGCCGCCAGCTGGTTGTTGGTGGCCGGATGGCGGATCATCAGCCGCCGCAAGGCGCGCAGCCGCACCACCACCTCCGCCGGTGCCACGATATAGCCGATGCGCAGGCCCGGCGAAAGCGTCTTGGACAGGCTGCCGATGTAGATCACCCGGCGCTCGTGGTCGATGGCCTTCAGGGCCGGGGAGGGCTTGCCGACGTATTGCATCTCGGCGTCGTAGTCGTCTTCGATGATCACACCATCATGGGTGCGCGCCCATTCCAGCAAGGCCAGCCGCCGCTCGGTGGAGAGCGTGATCCCGGTCGGGCACTGGTGGCTGGGTGTGCAATACAGCATGCTGGCCCGGGCCAGCACCGCCGGATCGGGCAGCACGCCATCGCGGTCCACCTCCAGCCCCACCAGTTGCGCCCCCCGGCGCAGGAAGATGTTGCGGGCATCCATGTAGCCCGGGTCTTCCACCGCCACGGTGGAGCCGGGCGGCGTCAGCAGTTCGCTCACCAGGTACAAAGCCTGTTGCGCCCCCACCGTCAGCAGTACCTCGTCCCGGCGCGCCGCGATGCCGCGCCGGGGCAGCACGCGCTTGATCAACTGGTCCACCAGGGAGGCATTGTCGTGGTCGATGGCATCCGGCGCCCAGCCCCGGATCGAGCTCACGTCCAGCGCCTGGCGGCTGCACTCGCGCCAGTCGGCGATGGGGAACAGGCTGGGATCGAACTGGCCATACAGGAAGGGATAGCGATGGCGCTGCCAGTCTTCCGGCTTGTCCAGCCATTTGATGCCGGCAGGCTCAGCCTGCATGCGCGCCTGCCAGTCCACCCCCTGCGGTGCCTCGCGGCGGGGATGGTCGGGCGCGGTCTGCACCGGCCGGTGGTGATGCAGGTAGCGCTCGCTGACGTAGTAGCCGTTGCGCGGACGGTTTTCCAGGTAACCGTCCTCGGCCAGCTTTTCATAGACCAGCACCACGGTATTGCGTGAAATGGCCAGCATGTCGGCCAGTTCGCGGCTGGAGGGCAGGCGCATGCCGGGCGCCAGTCGCCCGTCCAGCACGGCATCGACGAAGCACACCCGCAACTGGCTCTGCAGGGTGCTGCCCTGGCGCTCCGGCTCGGGAAAGATCTGTCGCCACATCACCTGATGGGCCTGGTGGTCACGCACGCCTTTGCTCCGCTGTCCCAAAGCCTGCGTTGTCGCAGGAAGCGTGCCAGCGGCCGGCTGTGCGGGTTTCACATCTTGCCCTTCCACGGAATCAGCTTTTCTTCCATCTTGCGCATGAGCAGGTCGATCAGGTAGGCCAGCACGCCGATGACGATGATGCCCATGATCACGATGTCGGTACGCAGGAAGTTGGAGGCATTGAGCACCATCTGCCCGATACCGGCGGTGGCCGCCACCATCTCGGCCGCCACCAGGGTGGTCCAGCCGAAGCCCACGGCGATGCGCATGCCGGTCAGGATTTCCGGCAGCGCCGCCGGAAACACCACCATGCGGATCACCTGCCAGTTGCTCGCGCCCAGCGAGCGCGCCGCATTGATCTGTTCGATCGCCACCGAGCGCACGCCGGCCTTGGAGGCCATCGCCAGCGGGGCGAAGCAGGCCAGGTAGATCAGCGTGACCTTGGCGCTTTCATCGATGCCCAGCCAGATCACGATCAGCGGCAGGTAGGCCAGCGGCGGCAGCGGTCGATAGAACTCGATGATCGGGTCGGCGATGCCGCGCACCAGGCGCGAGGTGCCCATGGCCAGGCCCACCGGCACGGCCGTGACCACTGCCAGCAGGAAGGCCGCCATCACCCGGCTCAGGCTGATGAGCACGTGTTGCGCCAGCGGCGTGTCGCCCTGGGTCTGGCCGTGCAGGGCGCCCATCAGCGCATCCAGGGTGGCCTGCGGGGTGGGCAGGAACAGCGGCTTGATCCAGTGCAGGCCGGTGGCGATCCACCACAGCAGCAGCAAGGCCACCAGGGTGAGCGTGCTGATCAGCCAGGTGCTGCCCTGGCCCGGGGCGCCATAGTTGCGCGGGCGCCGGCGACGGCGCGGGGCAGTGGCCTGGGCGGATGCGGTGGCCGCAGGGCGGGTAGTGGGGGGCATGGTGGTCTCCTGCGCCGGCTTGGTGACGGCGGTGGCGGTGGTGCTGTTCATCAGTGCATCCCGGTCGACGAGGTTTGGTGGACCAGCGCCAGCACGCGTTCGCGGGCAGCGATGAATTCAGGATCGGCCTTGGTGCCGCGGGCATCGCGGGTGGCCAGGTAGCGGCGGGCGAAGGGCATGCTCAGGTCATGCACCACGCGGCCCGGGCTGGGCGCCATCACGATCAGGCGGGTGGCCAGGAACAGGGCTTCCTCCACATCGTGGGTGATGAAGAAGAACACCCCCTGGGACTCGTTCCAGAGGTCCAGCAGCAGTTCCTGGATGGCTTCGCGGGTGAAGGCGTCGAGCGCGCCCAGCGGTTCGTCCAGCAACATCACCGAGGGCGAGGAGGCGATGGCGCGCGCCACCCCCACGCGCTGCTGCATGCCGCCCGACAGTTCATAGACCTGCTTGTGGGCCGAGGACAGCAGGCCCACCTTGTTGAGACATTCGAGGGCGATGCGGCGCCGCTCGTGCAACGGCATCTTGCGCAGCTTGAGGCCGAATTCGACGTTTTCCACCACATTCATCCAGGGCATCAGCGCGTGCTTCTGGAACACCACGCCGCGGTCCGAACCGGGACCGTCCACCGCCTCGCCGGCCAGCCGGATTTCGCCCCGCGTGGGCGGGATGAAACCGGCAATGGTATTGAGCAGGGTGGTCTTGCCGCAGCCGGAGGCCCCCAGCGCCACCACGAACTCGCCAGCCGGAATGGACAGCGAGACCTGGTCCAGCGCCAGGCTGGGCGGCCCCTTGCGGGCCGGATATTCGATCGAGACCTGGTCGATTTCAAGCATGCTCGCGCTCCAAGGATGAATGGGTGAAAAAGGGAAGGGACGACGACCTTACTTGCCGGCCGCGATGGCCTTGACGTACTGGTCGGTCACGCCCACCGAGTAATCCGGCAGGATGGCCTGCAGCGTCTTCTGTTCCTTCAGGAACTCGGCCGTGGCCTGCAGCGACTTGACGGCACCGGCATCCTTGCCGCCCGAGAGCCACTTGGTGGACGCCTGTTCGGCCGGCGTCGGGAACTGGTAGAGCTTCAGTGCTGCCGCCACCTCGCCCGGCTCGCCACCGGAGATGGCCGCCACCGCCTTGCCCTGCGCGGTGTCGCCGGTCCATTGACCCGGGTTGGCGCGATACATGGCGTCGTACTTGGCCAGCATGCGGGTGAAGCTGATCATGAACTTCTCATGCTCCTTGGCCCAGTCGCGGTTGACCACGAAGCCGTCGAAGGTGGCGATGCCGGTCTGGGCGGCGATCTTGCCGGAGCTGGTCACCACCGTGCCACTGGCGCTGATCTTGGCCAGCACCGGGTTCCAGACGAAGGCGGCATCGATGTCGCCACGCTCCCAGGCCGCTGCGATCTCGGGCGGACGCATGTTGAGCACCTTCACGTCGGCCGCCGACAGGCCGGCCTGCTTGATCGCCATGAGCGCATGGAAGTGGCTGGTAGAGACGAAGGGCACGCCCAGGCGCTTGCCCTTGAGCTGCGCCACCGAGCTGATGCCGGCTCCGTTGCGGGCCACCATGGCCTCGGCGTCGTTGATGTTGTCCAGGATCCAGAACAGCTGGATCGGCAGGCCCTGCGACAGGCCGGCCGCCACCGGGCTGGAACCGGCTTCACCGATCTGCACGTTGCCCGAGGCCATGGCGCGGATGACGTCGCCGCCACCGCCGAACTTGCGGTAGTTGACCTTGTAGCCGGTTTCCTTGGCGGCTTCGTCAAGCTGCTGGGCGTAGCGCCAGGGGACCATCATGTCCTGGTAGGCGATGGTGACTTCCTTGTCGGCGGCCAGGGCCAGGGAACTGACGCTGACGGCGGAGAGCAGGCAGACGCCGGCCAGCAGGCCGGTCAGGGTAGGACGAAGTGCGAATGCTTTCATGGAGAACCCCTCGTTATCGTGATGTGGCGATGTGAGCAAGGAACGCGGCCCGTGGCTGGCACGCGGTTGCCCGTTTCGGTGTTGGCAACACGCCTACTGTGACGCAGAAAGTGCGCCAGCCGATGGAGCCACAGCGGCCTTTCGATTGGACCAGCGCAGCCATGCCTGGTCCGGGTGCGTTGTGGCAGTGGCGACCCGGCGCACAGCCGCGCCACCGCAGGCTGCGCGGCTTGGGCGTGGTGCGGCGGGCAGAAAGCGGCACCGCTTTCGCGCCATTTTTGTGCGTCTTGCCCACCTGCAGTGCTGTCGTGGCTGGCTCCATGGAAAGGTCGCGCTGGTCTTATGGTCCAACCGGTGCCGATGCAATGATTGCGCCATGTCCCGACTTATCCCTTCTTCTTGCCGCGTGTGCCATCCCGAGGTGGCCGCATGAGCGCCTCCCTGTCGCTGGTCGCCGGCCTCATGGCGGTCAGCCTGCTGGCCGGTCTCACCAAGGGCGTGACCGGCTTTGGCGGGGCGCTGGTCATGGCGCCGCTGTTCGGCCTGGCGCTGCCGTCCTCAGAGGCGGCAGCCCTGATCGTGCTGGTCAATTGCGCGGCGTCGCTGCAGGGCTGGCGCGGCTGGATCCGGCAGGCCCACTGGCCGACGGTGTTGCCACTGGCGGCCATCGCACTGGCCTGTACGGCGGCGGGGGTGCGCCTGATCGCCAGCGGCAGCCTGCCCGACATGCATCGCCTGATCGGCCTGTGCGTGCTGGCGGTGACCGCCTTGCACGTGTTGGGCTGGCGCTGGCGCCATGGGGGCGGCGCCACGCCGACGCTGGCGGCCGGCGCGGTATCGGGACTGATGACGGCGCTGTGCGGGATCGGCGGGGTGGCGGCGGTGTACTACTTCAATGGCATCCGGCGCGCTGAGACAGGAGCGATACCGCAAGCGGCCGATCACGGGCAGGCGCATGAGCAGGCACATGAGCAGGCCGCACACCTGCGCGCCAACCTGCTGGCTTACTTCATGGTGCTGTTCTTCGGCGCGGCCATGATCCTGGCCTGGGACGGGCAGGTGGGTCTGCCGCAACTGGCGCTGACGGCCTGGCTGGTGCCGGCCTTCGCGGCCGGTGTGCTGGTGGGGGAACGGCTCTATGGCCTGCTGTCACCGTCATGGTTCCAGCGCATCGTGTCGGCGCTGCTGTTCTGTGCGGGGCTGGTGGCGCTGGCGGGATGAGCAGGCAGCAGGTACAGCAGACGGGCTTGCATCAAATGGCCCGCCTGATGGCACAATCACGGCTTGCCCCTGATGTCGTCCTTTCCTGATCGCGCAGGCCACGTCCCTGCCAAAGAGCCCGCCATGAACCTGACTTCGCTCGCACTCCTCCTCGTCTTCCAGTGCCTGGGAGAAGGCGTCGCCCAGCTGCTGGGCCTGCCTATCCCCGGCCCGGTGATCGGCATGCTGCTGTTGCTGCTGGCCTTCCTGTCATCACCGCGCCTGGCTGGGCTGATGGAGCCCACTTCCTGGGGCATCCTGCAGCACCTGTCATTGCTGTTCGTCCCGGCCGGGGTGGGCGTGATCGCCGCCGCCGGCCAGCTCAAGGCCGACCTCCCGGCCATCGTGGTGGCGCTGGTGGCCAGCACGGTACTGGCCATCGCCGTGGGCGCGCTGGTGACGCAGGCGGCCATGAAGTGGCTTGGCAAGTCCGGTCCGCCTGATTCGTCAGATCAGCCGACGACGCCCGACGCCGGCCAGGAGTCGCACTGATGCACGGCCTGGCACGTCTGACCGACATCTGGGTCTATCTCGCCGCCTCGCCGCTGCTGGGGCTGACCACCACGCTGGTGGCCTATCTGGTGGCGCTATGGGTGTATCGCCGGCTCGGTTTCAACCCGCTGGCCAATCCGGTGCTGATAGCCATCGCCATCGTGGTGAGCATCCTGACCGTGACCGGCACTCCCTACAAGACCTACTTCGAAGGCGCGCAGTTCGTGCACTTCATGCTCGGCCCGGCCACGGTGGCGCTGGCCATGCCGCTCTACAAGCAATGGAGCAAGCTGCGTCATGCTGCCGTGCCGCTGCTGCTGGGCCTGGCGGCGGGGTCCATCACGGCGGTGGTGTCGGCGGTGGGCATTGCCTATGCCATGGGCGCTTCGCCGCAGATCATGGCATCGCTGGCGCCCAAATCGGCTACCACGCCGATTGCCATGGCGATTTCGGAACGCTTCGGCGGTCTGCCTTCGCTGACCGCCGTGCTGGTGATCTGCACCGGCATCCTGGGGGCGGTGCTGGCGCGCTATGTGCTGAATTTCCTGCGCATCGACAGCCATCCGGTACGCGGCTTTGCGCTGGGCGTGGCCTCGCACGGCATCGGTACGGCGCGGGCGCTGCAGGTGAGCGCCGAGATGGGCGCTTTCGCCGGCCTGGGCATGGGGCTCAATGGGGTTTTCACGGCGATCGTGGTGCCGCTGGCGATGCCGGTGTTCCTGCGCTGGATCGGCGCCTGAGGCCGGCGCCGATTGCCTTGCCGGCTTACCTGGCCGGCTTGGGGCACCAGGGCGGCACCTTGAACTGTTCCACCAGGAAGTCGCGCATGCGCTGGACCTTGGGCGGCAGGTGGGTGCGGGTCGGGTAGAGCGTATGCACCACCAGTTGCTCGCCGGTGCTCCAGCCTTCGAACAGTTCCACCAGTTGCCCCGAGGCGATGGCGGCATTGACGATGAAGTCCGGCTGGATCGCGATGCCCTGGCCGGCGATGGCCATCTCGCGGCAGGTTACGCCATTGTTGACATAGACGGTGGAACGCACGCGCACATGGCAGGTGTCGCCATGCACATGCCTGAAGCTCCATTCGTCGCCATTGGCGCGGTAGCTGTAGGAAATGAAGGGGTATTCACGCAGCTCGGCCGGCGTCTCCGGCCTGCCGTGGCGGCGCAGGAATTCCGGCGAGGCGCAGGCAATCATGCGCACCGGCGCCAGTGGGCGCGCCACCATGCGGCTGTCACCCAGGGTGCTGATGCGGATGACCATGTCGAACCCTT
Organism: Herbaspirillum sp. BH-1; assembly: GCF_002870055.1. NCBI lineage: Bacteria > Pseudomonadati > Pseudomonadota > Betaproteobacteria > Burkholderiales > Oxalobacteraceae > Herbaspirillum > Herbaspirillum sp. BH-1. Next base: position 245,935 of record NZ_PKOI01000003.1, read on the forward strand.
CTTCGATCAGGTCGATGGTGCGGTCCGAGAGGGTGATGTTGAGCGTGATCAGCGGATTGTCTTCGGCGAAGCGACCCCATAGCGGCGCCAGTTGTTCCACGCCGAAATCCTGGGGCGCGCCGATGCGCAGGCGGCCGCAGGCCTGGTCGGAATTGAGCCCGACCTCGCTTTCCACGTCCTGGATCGATTCCAGCAATTCCTTGCAGCGGGCGAAATAGACGCGTCCCTCGTCGGTCAGCGACAGCCGCCGCGTGGTGCGGTGGAGCAGGCGGATGCCCAGGAACTGCTCCAGCTCCGACACCTGGCGCGAGACGGCCGGCTTGGACAGGCCGGTGACATCCACCGCGCTGACGAAGCTGCCGCTCTCGACCACGGCGACGAAGGTTTCCATGGCTTGCAACTTGTCCAAGCTGTCTCCGATCTGCAAGAAAAATAGCGCCCAGCGTGCCACAGGCGCGCAGGCATGACCATGCTACGTTTGGATAATGGCCAGCATGGCCCCAACCATGCTCGGCACCTGGCGCTGGCGCGCTAGCGGACCCCGGCGGCCCAGCCCACCACCTCGGCCGCCAGCCGCTCGCTGGCCGCGCCGAAGGCGGTGACCACTTCCGGCACCTTGCTGCCGGCCACCGGCTGCACCACGGCAAAGCGGCGCGCCGCCAGTTGCTGGCGGGTGGTGGTATCGACCAGGCGCGCGTCATAGACGATCACCACCTGCGGTACACCGTTGCGGTATTCGGTCTGGAAGGCAGCCAGCACGCCGTTGAGTTCGACCTCGGCCGCGATATTGGCATTGTCGCCGGACAATTGCGGGAAGCGGCCATCGGCCTGGAAGGCCTCCAGCAGACGGTCACGCAACAGTTGCGGGGCCGGATCGCTCCAGCGCACGCCGGCATAGGACTTGATCATGTCACCCTCGGGCAGCACCAGGATACGTTCGCTGTCGACGCTGCGATTGGCGCTGGGCGTGACGATGCGCAGCGCCCGGTAGGGGCCGGCGCTGTTGCTTGTGCTGGCAGGCGTAGCCACGGTCGGGGCCGGCAGGCGGTACACCGCCAGCGGGTCGGCCTTGGGCAGGATGGAGCAGGCCGTCAATGCCAGGCTGCCGGCCACGAGGGCGGTGCGCAGGAGCAGGGTCTTCATGGTTGGAATTCCTGGAGATTGTCTTGGCCCAGCAGGTAGGCGCCGGGATTGTTTTCCAGCTTCCGGCTGATGGCCCGGACCGAGGCCAGTGTGCCGCGCAGTTCGGTGATGGCCGGGCCGATCTCGGCCACGCCCTGGGCGCCGTTGTTGAGCGCCGCCTGGTTCTGCTGGATCAGGGTTTCGATCTGCTGGCTGCTGGCGGCCAGCGAACTCATGGCCTTCTGCAGGTTGCCCATGGCGTCGTTGCCCCGGGTGGACAGCAACTGGTTGGCCGACTGCATGGCGATATTGGCCTGGCGCGCCGCCTCGGCCAGGTCCTGCATGGCCTGGCCGACATTGCCGCGCTGCGCGGCCAGGCTGCCGGTCAGCTGTTCCAGGTGGGCCAGGGTCTGGTTCAGGCGCTGCGCGTTTTCCGGGGCCAGGAACTGCTTGGCATTGATCAGTACTTCATTGACGTTGGAGAGCAGGTCTTCGCCATTGGACAGCAGCGAGGTCAGCGGCGAAGGGGAGGCGATGATGACCGGATCGTTGCCATCCCTGGACTCCAGGCGCGGGCTTTGCGGCGAGCCGTTGGTCAGCTGGATCAGGGCGGTACCGGTGATGCCGGCCAGGGCCAGCTTGGCACCGGTGTCTTCCTTGATCGGTGCCTTGCCCGTCACGCGGATGCGCGCGCGCACCTTGCGCGGATCGGCCGGGTCAAGGCTCAGGCCGACCACATCGCCCACCTTGATGCCGCTGTACTGCACCGGGCTGCCCCGGGACAGACCGCTGACGGCTTCGTTGAAGATCACCGTGTAGTAATCCACGTCGCGGTCCTGGCCGACCTTGGTCAGCCACAGGCAGAACAGCAGCGCCGCCAGCGCGACCAGGATGGTGAAGAGTCCGATGAGGACGTGATGTGCGCGGGTTTCCATCAGGCGGGTCCTTGCTGGGTTGCGGTGGCGGCCGATCGCAGCGCAGCCACACTGGCGGCCCGTCCACGCGGGCCCTGGAAATATTGCCGTATCCACGGATCGTCGAAGGCGGCCACCGCTTCGATGCGGTCGGCCACCAGGACCCGTCGCGCCGACAGCACGGCCACGCGGTCGCAGATGGCATAGAGGGTGTCGAGATCGTGGGTGACCAGGAATACGGTCAGCCCGAGGGCGTCGCGCAGGGTCAGGATCAGGCGGTCGAAGGCGGCGGCGCTGATCGGGTCCAGGCCGGCGGTGGGTTCGTCCAGGAACAGGATGTCTGGGTCCAGCGCCAGGGCCCGCGCCAGCGCGGCGCGCTTGATCATGCCGCCCGAGAGTTCGGCCGGGAACTTGTCGCCGGCGGCAATGGGCAGGCCGGCCAGGGCCAGCTTCATGGCCGAGACGCCCCGCGCCTGGTCGGCATCGAGGCCACCGTATTCGGTCAGGGGCAGGGCGATGTTTTCCAGCACTGTCAGCGAGGAGAACAGCGCACCCTGCTGGAACAGCACGCCAAAGCGGCGCTCGTAGCGCGAGCGCGCCTGGGTGGAGAGCGCCGACAGGTCCTGTCCGAACACCTTCACCTGCCCGGCGGCCGGACGTTGCAGGCCGACGATGCTGCGCAGGAGCACCGACTTGCCGGTGCCCGAGCCGCCCACCACGCCGAGGATTTCGCCGCGCCGCACCTGCAGGTCCAGCTGCTCGTGCACCACCTGGGTACCGAACTGGTTGCGCAGGCCGCGCACGTCGATGATGTCTTCCGTGCCGGTGTGAGCGGGGTCGTGGGGTACGTTCACCATCCCATCTCCATGAAGAACAGGGCCGCCAGCGCATCCAGCAGGATCACCACGAAGATCGACTGCACCACGCTGGAGGTGGTGTGCTGCCCCACCGACTGCGCACTGCCGCTGACCTTGAAACCTTCATTGCAGCCGATGATGGCGATGACGAAGGCAAACAGCGGCGCCTTGACCATGCCCAGCACGAAATGGCGGATGCCCACGTCCTGCTGCAGCAGCGACAGGAACATGGTGGGGCTGATGTCCAGCGACAGGGCGCACACCATGGCGCCGCCCAGGAGGCCCGACATCATGGCGATGAAGGTCAGGATGGGCATGGACACCAGCAGCGCGATGATGCGCGGCAGGACCAGCAGGTTGACCGGGTCCATCCCGAGGGCGCGGATGGCGTCGATTTCCTCGTTGGCCTTCATGGAACCGATCTGCGCGGTAAAGGAGCTGGCGGTGCGCCCGGCCATCAGGATGGCCGTCAACAGCACCGCGAATTCGCGCAGGAAGGAAAACGCCACCAGGTCCACGGTGTAGATGCTGGCGCCGAAATCAGCCAGCACCGTGGCGCCCAGGAAGGCCACCACCGCGCCCACCATGAAGGTCAGCAGCGAAACGATGGGCACCGCATCCAGCCCGGTCTGTTCGACCTGCGCCACCACGGCGGTGAAGCGCCAGCGCGAGGGACGCCAGAAGGACGCCACCAGCGTCTGCAGGGATAAACCGGCAAAGCCCAGCAGGCCGCGCGCGCAGGCACGCAGGCTGAGGGTGGCGATGCCGGCACGCTCCAGCACATCGGTGATCCAGGCCTGGGGCGGCGGCGCCGGTTTGGGAATGGCGATTGCCTTGGCGTCGGCCACGGCGGCCAGCAGGCCACGCCAGGCCGGCGCCAGGTCGCTGTCTTCCCCGGTCTGGCGCAGTGCCGCGGGCACGCCCAGCAGATCCACCAGCATCTTGGCGCCCACGGTATCGAAGGCGGTCAGTGCCGAAAACGTCAGCACCAGATCGTCCCCCATGGCCGACCGTTCCTGTGCGATCCGGCGCGACAGCGCGGGATAGTTGTGCAGCGTCCAGTCGCCCTCCACATGCAGCACGGGCGGGCTGGTCGGTTCCAGGCGGAAGGTGGCAGCGGTATTCAAGTCGGACGCGGGTGGGTGTATGGATGGGGATGCGGCAGTTTACCTACATTTATCGCGTGCGTGCCAAATCGCTCATGGCACGGCGCCAAGTATTGCATGAGCCCGGTGCTTTGCGCCAGCGTGCCGGCAGGACTATCCCAAGAGGTAATTGTCCCGTGCCGGTGGCGCTTCTACCATGCGCACTTCCTGCCAGGGCGATGCAATGCGCGCCTGTCCACCCCTGGAAAGCGTCGCGGCCACCCTGACGTTTTCTGCACCATGCGGCCTGTGCCGCCTTCTCCTCATGAAAAAACTCGTCCTTACTTTTACCGCCTGCGCCCTGGCCCAGACCAGTCTGGCAGCCCACGCAGAAGCCTCCAGCGTCACCGTCTACGGTGTCATCGACATGAGCATGGTCTATACCAGCAAGGTCGGCCCGGGCAACAACAGTCGGGTCAGTCTCGATTCGGGTGATGCCATGGCCTCGCGCATCGGTTTTCGCGGCAAGGAAGACCTGGGCGGCGGCCTGTCGGCCATCTTCCAGCTGGAAACCGGCTTCAGCGCCGACGACGGCGCCATGGCCACGCCCGGCACCCTGTTCGACCGCAAGTCGGTGGTCGGCCTCGCCGGTCGCTACGGCACCCTGACCGTGGGTCGCCAGACCGACTACCTGGAAGAGATCGGCCAGCAATACAGCTCCTTCCAGATCTTTGGTGGCGGCGGTGTGCGGGCCGGCCACTTCAACAGCCTCGACCGCCTGACCGGCGCCCGTACCAACAACTCGGTGCGCTTCGACAGTGCCGAGTTCGGTGGCTTCAGCGGCAGCCTCTTCTATGGCTTTGGCGAAGTCGCCGGCAAGACCGCAGCCGGGCAGGCCTTCGGGGTCGGCGCCAACTTCCGCAACGGCAATGCCGGCATCGGCGCGGCCTATTACCAGAGCCGCCTGGCGGCCGACGCCATACCGGCCAGTGCCGGTGATACCGACCTCAAGACCTTCACCTTGGGCGCCAGCTACCAGGCCGGCCCGGCCAAGCTGTTCGCGGCCTGGTCGCAGGTGCGTCGCCCGACCCAGCAGGCCCTGGGCAGTACCGGCCTGGTGGCCATCACCAGCGCCACCCGGGCCAATGTGTTCGACGTCGGCGTGAACTATGCGCTCAACGCCAAGCTGCACCTGCTGGCCAGCGTCATCCATGACCGCGCCGACCTGGCACGCGCCGGGGCCGGTGCCACCCGTGGGCACACCACCCAGCTCAACCTGGGCGTGGATTACTTCCTCTCCAAACGCACCGATGTGTACGCGATGGCCAGCCGCCAGTCGGCCAGCGACGTGATCAATCCCGGCGTGATCAGCGCCGCCTATTCCTCGGCCCCGTCTGACGACAGCAGCCAGAACGTGCTCCGCATCGGACTGCGGCACAAGTTCTGAAGCATCGGCACCAACGGATGGCAGCCATCGCCGCTGCCACCGCCCACTCACCAGAGCACTTCGCTCAAGACGGCCCCTGTGAACCAGGGGCCGTTTTCCATTTCTCTGCCTGATCTCCGCCTGATCTCCTCCTCGTCTTCGCCTGACGACGGCCGGGCTGTCCTCCGCGCCGCCAACAATGGCATCAGAAGTGACAAGAAATTCACCTTGTCCTTCGTACTGTTACTGCGCAAAACGTCTTTTCAATTGATGAAGATGTGAAGTTGTTTGCTGGTCCCACTGGCGCGCAAACCTTCACTTGTAAAGCATCGAAGAGATGGTGAAGTTGCCAGCTCTCCAGGCGGACCAAGGTGCCAAAAAATCATGGTGTGAATGATTCTTCATTTAGACGACAAGCCGCCCCTCATAAACAAATTCTCGTCAATCAACAAGCTTCACCATGGTGCGATTGTCGCCGTTAGCAAGCTCCGATTGAATGGGCACGGGACGAAATATGAAGAATTTTGAAACCAGAAAATTCGGGATGAGCGCGATCGACATGAGCAGGCAATGAACAGATCTGCAAGATCAACGCATGAAACGTGAAGACAAAGGACAGGCTGCCGCCGGTTCCGGTCGTCTTTGCGGGTCATGGGGGTCCCACGCGAAAGGGCCGCGAGAAATGCTCGTCCGTGTCATTTCCTCCATGTCAGACAGCTCAGGAAAAACAATATGTCTATCACCATCACCAGCAATCGCATGAGTCGCCAGCCCTCGTCTGCGGCTTCGTCGTCTGCACGCAGTCGCAAGGGCGTGTCGCTCTCCGTGACCAGCACCGCCGCCTTCAGCTCCATCTTTACCGCGACCTTCACCGCGACCGTCACCTCGCCGATGGCGATCAAGCGGTTCTCCGGCACCATGGCGGGCGGCGTGTCGTCGCAGGGCGGGTACGGGCCGTTGTCGATGATCCTTTGTCCGTCATTGCCCATGCGGGTGAGCCTGCCGGTGTCGAGCTCGCCCTACGCTTGCCCGTTCCCGGCGGTGAGCAAGCCGGTGCCAACGCCACTGTCAACGCAGACCACGCCAAAGCCCAGCTTTGCCTGTCCCTTCCAACTGGTGAACATGACGACGCCACGCCCGGCGCTGGCCAGTCCTCCGCCGTTGAATGTCCGCCCCTGCCCGCTGACGCCGGTCAATCTCCGCCCGGCAGTCACGGGCGTGGTCCCTACTCCTTCACCCAGGACCGACGCAGTCAAGCCATGGATCGTCACCAAGGACGTGGTGCCGGTGTCGCAGGCGTTTCCACCCGGTGTCATCATCGAGTTCCTGGATTGCACGCCGGTCCCGGTGTCCAGTCTGGTGCCATCCTCCGGCCCCAGGCTGGTGCCGACCGTCAAGCCACTGCCCGAACCGGTGCTCACGCCCGTAATCAAGACCGTGGTCAGGACGGCGGAGTTGCCGCTCGTGGTGCCTGGTGTCAAGTCAGAACTGGTTCTCACCCCCACGTCGGTGAGCACTCCCGTGGAGAAGCCGACCCCGACCCCGACACCCGTGCTGGTCAGCACGCCAGTAGCATCGTCCCCGTCCGGCGTGGCCAGCCAGCCCCAGGGCGGCAGCACGCTGCAGACGTCAGCGGTCGCACTGGGCGCTGCCGTGGCGCTGCCGACCGCCATGGTGGTGGCAGCACCCAGGCCGCCTGTCGTTCCCGACAGCCATTTCCGCAGCCTGCGCGACAACGACAACGCGCTCAAGCTCGATAGCGGGCGCACCGTCAATTTCAAACCGGGCGACATCAAGATGAAGGCCGACGAGCAGGATCTGCTGATCGGCACCGACGGCGACGACCGCCTCGATGCAAGCGGCTCCGAACTGGAGGACGCCATCCGTCGCTACCGCCCCCGCTTCACCCGCTTTGTCGGCGGCGGGGGCGACGACATCATCTTCGGCGGCGCCAGCGCCGACACCATGTGGGGCGGCACCGGCAACGACCGGCTGATCGGCAAGGACGGCGACGACAAGCTCTACGGTGAAGAGGGCGACGACCGCCTCGATGGCGATGCCGGCAATGACCTGCTGGTCGGTGGCGCCGGCAAGGACGAACTGTACGGCGGCCTGGGCAATGACACGCTCTTTGGCGGCGATGGCGATGACCTGATGTATGGCTACCAGCTCTTCAACAATGTGCAGCAGTCCTTGCTGCCGGGCCAGAGCGACGACGACGTGATGGATGGCGGCGCCGGCAATGACACCATGAATGGTGGCCTGGGCAACGACCAGATGTGGGGGGGGAGCGGTGACGACCGCCTGCGCGGCGGCAGTGGCGACGACAAGCTCTACGGTGACGAGGGCAACGATCTCCTCTACGGCGAAGAGGGCAACGACCTGCTCATGGGCGGCGACGGCGACGACGAGCTCTATGGCGATTTCCGGCGTGCCTACGGCGCGGCGACCAATGATGTCGGTGGCGACGACCGGCTCTATGGGGGCGCCGGCCGGGACAGGCTGTATGGCGGCGTCGGCAATGACCTGCTCGACGGTGGCAGCGGCGAAGACTACCTGGAAGGCGGCAAGGGCGACGACATCTACATCGTCGATAACGCCAATGACAAGGTGGTCGAGAACGTCAACGAGGGGCATGACACCGTCATCGCCTCCTGCAGCTACACGCTCGGCAACGAGGTGGAAGACCTGCGCCTGACCGAAGGCGGCAATTTCGACGCCATCGGCAACGCGCTGGACAACCTGCTCACCGGCAACAGCGGCGACAACCTCCTCGATGGCGGCAAGGGCGTGGACACCATGATCGGCGGTCGCGGCAACGATACCTACGTGGTCGATGACGTCGCCGACAAGATCGTCGAAAACGCCGGCGAAGGGATCGATACCGTGGTCTCCCGCATCAGCTACACCCTGGGCGAGAACCTGGAAAACCTGATCCTGCTGGATGCCACCAAGCCTGAGCGCGAAACCATCAACGGCGTCCAGATGCTGACCTATGGCTCGCCGCACTACTACCGGCTGGACTACATCCAGGGTGATGAGGTGGACGGTTACCAGGGTACCTGCGGTGAAACCAGCGTGGCCAACGTCTGCGTCATCGCCGGCCTGAAGGTGAGCGAAGGCGATGTCATCAAGCGCGCCATTGCCAACGGCTGGTGCAACACCGACTCGCCCGACCCGGGCACGCGTGGCTCCAGCAACCAGTACTCGCAGCTGAACATGCTCAACAGCTTTGGCCTGCGCGCGGAGACGCTGGACGGCTACAACGTCAAGCGCATGGCCGAGCTGATCAAGGACGGGCGCGGCGTGATGCTGGCGGTGAACGCCGACAGGCTGTGGGGGGCGCCGCGTGTGGAAGGCTGTCGGGTGGATCACAGGATCACGGTCACCGGCGTGGCCTGCGATGCCAGTACCGGCGAAGTGGCCGGCTTCTACATCACCGATTCCGGGCGCGGGCGGGCCAGCGACGGCTGTCGCTATCTCACCCTGGAGGAGTTGCGCAATGCTGCCGATGTGATCGGCGCCAGCATGATCACCACGCTGGACCCGATCAAGATCCGGGACCAGAACATGGACGCCATCGGCAACGCGCTGGACAACATCCTCACCGGCAATCGCGGCAACAACCTCATGAAGGGCGGCAAGGGCAACGACACCCTGATCGGCGAGGCCGGCAACGACACCTACGTCTTCAGCCGGGGCGATGGTCGCGATGTCATCGTCGACAGCGACAAGACCCGGGGCAATATGGACGTGCTGCAACTGACCGACATCAACCAGAACAACCTCTGGTTCAGGAGGTCCGGCAACGACCTGTGCATCGACATCATGGGCAGCACCGACCGCGTGACCGTGAAGGACTGGTACGTGGGCGGTGTCAGCGGTAGCGACAACCGCATCGAGCGTATCAAGACCGCCGACGGCAACACCCTCTACGACAGCGACGTCGACAAGCTGGTGCAGGCCATGGCCAGCTTCGCCCCGCCCGCCGCCACCCAGACCTCCTGGGTCAACGGGCAGACCAGCCAGGACAAGGTGCTCATGACCGTCACCCACTGAGCCTGACCCCAAGCAAGTGAAGTACCCGACGCCGGGCCATGCGCCCGGCGGCGACGCCATGCGTCCCCTGCGAGCAGGCAGGGCGGGGTAGGGCGTGCCGATGGCCATGGCCATCCACGCGAAGCATCTATTCAAGAATCCGGAAATCTATGAACCAGTCCGACAAGGATCCCGATCAGGCAGGGCAAGACAGTGCCCTGCAATGCCTGATGATGATGGCGCGCCTGCATGGCATCGCCGCCGATCCCGCGCAGTTGCAGCACCAGTTCGGGCGCGAGCCCTTCACCCTGGACAAACTCTTGCTGGGCGCGCGCGCCCTGGGTATGAGTGCGCGCTGCATCACCCAGGACCGCAAGCGCCTGGAACGCACGCCCCTGCCGGCCATCGGCGTGGACCGCCAGGGCCGTTATTTCATCCTGGCCAAGCTGGAGCAGGGGCAGGCCAGGGACTGGGGCAGCCTGCGCATCCTCATCCAGCGGCCCGGCCAGCCGCCACAGGTGCTGTCACGGCGCGATTTCGAGTCGCTGTGGTCGGGTCGGGTGATCCTGTTGACCAGCAAGGCCAGCTACGCCGGTGAATCGGCACGCTTCGATTTCTCGTGGTTCATCCCGGCCGTGATCAAGTACCGCAAGGTGCTGGTGGAGGTGCTGGTGATTTCGCTGGTGCTGCAGCTTCTGGGACTGGTGACGCCCCTGTTCTTCCAGGTGGTGATGGACAAGGTCCTGGTCAATCACGCCATGATGACGCTCAACGTGGTGGCTGTGGCGCTGGTGGCCGCCACCCTGTTCGAGGCCGCCCTGACCGGCATTCGTACCGCCGTGTTCGCCCATACCAGCAGCAAGATCGATGTCGAGCTGGGCTCGCGCCTGTTCGCCCATCTGCTGAGCCTGCCGATCGGCTACTTCCAGGTGCGGCGCGCCGGTGACTCGATCGCGCGCATCCGCGAGCTGGAAAACATCCGTTCCTTCCTCACCAGCAACGCCCTGACACTGGTACTGGATATCGTTTTTTCCTTCATCTTCCTGGGCGTGATGCTGTGCTACAGCGTCACCCTGAGCCTGATCGTGCTGGCCTCGATCCCGCTGTACCTGGCGCTGTCGCTGGTGTTTACGCCCATGCTGCGGGCGCGCCTGAACGACAAGTTCAACAAGAACGCCGAGAACCAGTCCTTCCTGGTAGAGACCCTGACCGGCATGGATACCGTCAAGTCCATGGCGGTGGAACCGCGCTGGCAGCAGCGCTGGGACAAGCAACTGGCCGCCTATGTCGCCGCCAGCCTGGGCAGCACCAACATCGGCCTGCTGGCCAGTGGCGGGGTCACGCTGGTGAGCAAGCTGGTGACCGTGGGCATCATGTGGCTGGGCGCGCTGCTGGTGGTCAAGAACGAGTTGACCGTGGGCGAGCTGGTCGCCTTCAACATGCTGGCCGGGCAGGTGGCTTCGCCGATCCTGCGCATGGCGCAGTTGTGGAACGATTTCCAGCAGGTCGGCATCTCCATGAGCCGTCTGGCCGATGTGCTGGACGCCCGCGCCGAGATCGGCGGCAATCGTACCCGGCTGCCGCAGGTGAGCGGGGCCATCAGCTTCGACCAGGTGTCCTTCCGCTACCGCCCCGAAAGCCCGCCGGTGATCCATTCGGTTTCGCTGGAGATCGCGCCGGGCGAGGTCATCGGCGTGGTCGGCCGTTCCGGCTCCGGCAAAAGCACGCTGGCGCGGCTGGTACAGCGCCTCTACCTCTGCGACGGCGGCCGCATCAGCGTGGACGGCCAGGATATCGCCGTCATCGACACCGCCTCGCTGCGCCGACAGATCGGCGTGGTACTGCAGGAGAGCACGCTGTTCTCCCGCTCCATCCGCGACAACATTGCCCTGGCCGATCCGGCCCTGCCGATCGAAGACATCATCGCCGCCGCCCGCCTGGCCGGCGCCCATGATTTCATCTGCGAGCTGCCCGAAGGCTACGACACCGTGGTCGGCGAGCAGGGCAGCGGCCTCTCCGGCGGCCAGCGCCAACGCATCGCGATTGCCCGCGCCCTGATCACCAACCCCGGCATCCTCATCTTCGACGAGGCCACCAGCGCCCTGGACTATGAGTCCGAAAAGATCATCCAGGACAACATGCGCCAGATCTGCGCCGGCCGTACCGTGCTCATCATCGCGCACCGGCTCTCGGCAGTGCGCGACGCCGACCGTATCGTCGTCATGGAGCAGGGGCGCATCGCCGAAAGCGGCCCCCATGCCGAACTGCTGGCACGGCCCGACGGCATCTACGCCCATCTCTACGGACTGCAGAGCCAGCAAGCCAGCCCCGCAGCTGCAGGCGCGACGCTGCCCGAGGGAGGCGTGGCATGAGGATGCAACACCGTCGTCAGGCCTGGAGCGAGCTGGGCAACCGTTACGTCCGGGTGTTTCAGCATCACTGGAAGGCCCGCCACGCGCTGCCCAGTGATTTCTACAATCGCCAGGAAGCCGAGTTCCTGCCGGCCGCCCTGGCCTTGCAGGAGTCGCCCGGTTTGCCCAGCCTGCTGTGGACCGCCCGCCTGATGGTGGGCTTGGTGGTCTTCGCCCTGGTCTGGTCGGTAGTGGGGCAGATCGACATCATCGTCAGCGCCAACGGCAAGCTCATTCCGACGTCCCGCGTGAAGACCATCGCTTCGGTGGACCTGGCCAGCGTGAAGGGCCTGTTCGTCACCGAAGGCCAGCGTGTGGAGGCGGGTGATCTGCTGATCGCACTGGACTCCAGCAACAGCGATGCCGAACGCGCCAAGGCCGCCGATGCGGTGGCCCAGGCCAGGCTGCAGGCTGCGCGCGCCGCCGCCCTGATGGACGCCGTGCAGAACCAGCAGCCGCCCGAACTGAGCAAGGTGGACGGCGTGTCGCCGGCCCAGTGGGCCTCGGTACGCAGCCAGCTGCAGGGCCAGTACCAGGAGGTGCGCGCTCGCCTGGCACGGCTGGACGACGAAATCTGGCGCTATGGCTCGGCCCTGCGCCTGGCCACCCAGCGTGCCCGTGACTACCAGGCGCTGATGGCTGATCGCACGGTTTCCCAACATGCCTGGCTGGAGCGCGAGCAGGCCCGCATCGACCTGCAGGGCCAGTTGTCCGACGCCCGCAACCAGCGCGCCGCGCTGATCGCCCAGACCCGGAAGGAAGCGCACGACAGCCGCGTGGAAGCCGAAAAGATCATCGAGGCCGCGCAGCAGGACCAGGTTCGCGCCGAGGAACACAGCCGCCTGCTCAGGCTCACCGCGCCGGTGACCGGGACGGTGCAGCAACTGAGTGTGCATACCGTGGGCGGCGTGGTGCCGGCGGCGCAGCCGCTGATGCAGATCGTGCCGGAAGACAAGGAACAGGAGATCGAAGCCTTCCTGGAGAACAAGGATGTGGGCTTCGTCCAGGTCGGCCAGCAGGCCGAGGTCAAGCTGGACGCCTTCGACTACACCAAGTACGGCACCCTGCGTGCCAAGGTCCGGCAGGTCTCGCGTGACGCCATCCCGGACGAGAAGCGCGGCTTGCTCTATTCGGTACGCGTGGTGCTGGAAGACAAGAGCATCGTCATCGACGGCCAGCGCGTGGCGCTTTCGTCGGGCCTGGCCAGCAATGTGGAAATCAGGACCGGCAGCCGGCGCGTCATCGAATACCTGCTCTCGCCGCTGGTGCGCCACCAGAAGGAGGCCTTGCATGAACGTTGATGGAGGAGGGCGCTGCAGGTCCTTGCCAGAGCGTCCCATGAAGTCTCCCGCGCCCACGCCCCACGCCTCACCCCTCACCCCGACCATGAAACAGATGAACCGCAGCAAACCGATGAAGCACCCCATGCCAATGAAACCGGAGTCGCACCTCAAACAGCTCAAGGAAATCACCGCCGTCCTCTTCAGCCTGGCCATCGCCGGCACCATGTTGCCGCCCGCGAGCCACGCCGCCATGCTGGACGAACTGACCACGCCACTGGCCGACCCGCTGCTGGCGCAGCCTCCGGTGCTGGTGCATGGCAAGCCCCTGCCGGGCGACCAGGAAGGCCTGATCTGCAGCCCCGGCCCGACCGTGCTGCGCGAGCCGCTGTCGCTGGCCGACGCCATCGACCTGGCGCTGTGCCAGCATCCGCAGGTCCAGGCCGCCTGGGCCGGCATCAAGGTCCAGGCCGCCCAACTGGGCGAGGCACGTGCGGCCTACCTGCCCAGCGTCAATGCCGGCGCCAGCCAGGTGCGCAGCAAGACCAGCCCGGCCGCAGGCGAGGGCGTGCGCTCCACCCAGAGCTACTACGCGGCGCTGACCTGGCGCCTGCTGGACGCGGGTGCGCGTGCGGCCAACCGGCGCGCCGCCGATGCCCTGCTGGAAGCCGCCGCCGCCGGCCATGACGCGACCCTGCAAAAGGCCATGGCCAATGTGATCGGATTGTATTTCGACGCCCAGAGCAGCCAGGCCAGCGAGCAGGCCCGCGCCCAGAGCGAAGCGCTGGCGCGCCAGGTACTGGAGACCGCGCTCAAGCGCGAACAGCGCGGCGTCGGCTCGCGCCCCGAGACCCTGCAGGCCCGCACCTTCGTCGCCAAGGCCGAACTGGAGCTTGGCCGCGCCCGCGGCCAGCACCAGAAGGCGCTGGTGGCCCTGAACCTGGCCATGGGCGCGCCGGTGGCCGGTGAAGAGGCGCAGACCCTGTCGCTGGTGCCTCCCACTGACGATGACCTGCCGGCGCTGGAACTGGATCTGCGCGAATGGCTGCAGACCGCACGCGAGCAGCATCCGGCCATCCTGGCCGCGCAGGCCCAGCTGGACGCCTCCCGTGAAAAAGTCCAGGCCACCCGCGCCGAGGGCTTGCCGAGCGTGGACCTGAGTGCCGGGCAATACATCAACGGCCGGCCCAACCAGTCCCCCGGCGTCCGTGGCGAGCGTGATACCACGGTCGGTGTGAGCCTCAACATCCCGCTCTTCGACGGCTTCTCGCGCACCTACAAGGTCAGGGGCGCGCAAGGCCAGGTCGAGCTCAGGCAGGCCGAGTTGCGTGATGTTCAGGCCCAGGTACAGGGCGATATCTCCACCGCCTATGTCGAGGCCAGTGCCGCCTTGCGCAACCTGGCCTCCTCGCGCCGCCTGCTGGAGGCAGCGCAATCCTCGGTGGATGCGATCAGTCGCAAATACGACAGCGGCATCGCCGACATCGTGGAAATGCTCAACGCCCAGGCCGCGCTATCGGATGCCAGCCAGGAACGCATCCGCACACTGTCGGACTGGCGCTCGGCGCGCCTGCGCCTGCTGGCCAATGCGGGGCGGATGTCGCGCAGCGTGCTGGCCACCGACGCTAAACCTTGAGTCAACCCAGGTCAACAAGAAGAGCATGGACAGGGCGGCAAGTGCAGCTCACGCGCCGCCCTGAACCTGCCATCTTCAATGACCGTGACAGCAGACTGGACTTGCGCAATTCTCATCGGTCAACTATCCCGACCTCTTTTTTCCCCTGCTTGTTGTCTGTCTCTGGGCGATCCCGGTCATGCCAGGTCAGCGCCAGCGGCGCGCGGTTTAATGTTGATCAACGGCCTGTCCGCACAGCCATGCGATACGTGTTGGGTGATATCCCGGTGACACGCTTGAATGCATTGCTGAATGCGCTCTCCGACGTATAGCCTAGCGACTGCGCCATGGTGGCAATCGCCTGGTTCTGCTCGCGCAAGGCACGCTGCGCCAGGCACATGCGCCACTCGGTCAGGTAGGTGAGTGGCGCCACGCCGGCGGCAGTTTTGAAGCGAGACGCGAACGTTGTACGCGACATGGCGCAGGCTTCGGCAAGTTCTTCCAGATGCCATGTACGACCGGGGTCGCCGTGCATCAGGTGCAACGCTGGCGCCAGGCGGGGTTCAGCCAGGGCGCGTAGCCAGCCGCGCGGCGTCGGTCCGGCATTATTCAGATGCGCACGCAAGATCTGGATGAACAGCAGCTGCGCCAGTTGGGCCGATGCCAATTGGCTACCCGGCAAGCTGGTGGCCCGTTCCTCCATCAACTGACCCAGCAGCCATCGGAAGCTGGCTGCCTGCGGTGTCGTCGCGGGAACATGTATCCAGGGCGGCAATACATCGCGCAACAGTTTGCCGCTGGTCGGGTCGAGCAGCACGTGGCCACCGATATGCTCGAAGTCTTGTCCGTCTCCCACGACTGCTGTCGCATTTCCTGCTCCGGAAAACAACGCCATCGCGTCGAGTGCCGGCACGCCCGGTGCGCTGGACAGCGTGAATGCCAGCGGTGCCGCCAGCAATCCGACGTCGCCGGTGTCGAAGCGGATGGGATTCGGTTCACCGTCAAGCTCGATCCAGCAGCTTCCCTTTATTACGGCAAAGAACTTGATTTTTTCTGGCGCAGGGAAGCGGATCGCCCACGCGCCGCCAGCCGTAAAGCCGCCGGTAGCGATGGATTCAGCGCGCGTGAATTTGAGGATGTCGGAGAAGGGATCGATGTGCATTTCCGTACTATCGCGCAAGTAATGGGGATTTACAATTATTCATAATACGGGTTCGAAGCCTTATCTTCCCCTTACTTCGGCGCTGGCCATTCCGGCCGGCGAGGTAATTCGGGAAATGACATGAGCGACACATTGGTACTGGTCACCGGTGGGACAGGATTCATTGCGCAGCATTGCATGATTGCACTGCTGCAGGCGGGCTATAGCGTGCGCACTACGGTGCGTGACTTGGCGCGCGAAGGAGAAGTGCGCAGCCATCTCAAGGTAGGCGGCGTGGATGCCGGGGATCGTTTGTCCTTCGTCGTGGCGGATCTCGGTGCGGATCAGGGATGGCGCGAAGCCGCAGCTGGATGCAGCTACGTGATGCATGGCGCTTCGCCGACGCCATCGGGCGATCAGGTACATGAAGAGGACTGGATCAGGCCGGCAGTCGATGGCAATGTACGGGTGCTGCGCGCGGCACGCGATGCCGGCGTCAAGCGCGTGGTGCTGACGTCAGCCTTCGGTGCCATCGGCGTCGGCCATCCGCCGATGAAGCGGCCCTTCAATGAAACCGACTGGAGCGATCTTGGCAACCCGGACGTCGCTCCGTACCAGAAATCCAAGACCCTTTCCGAACGCGCGGCCTGGGCGTTCATGGCGGAAGAGGGGCGTGGCATGGAGCTGACGGCGATCAATCCCGTGGCGGTCCTCGGTCCGGTGCTTGGTGCGGACTTCTCGCACTCGATCCGCCTGGTCAAGTTCCTGCTGGATGGCCAGCCTGCCTGTCTGAAGATCAATTCCGGCTTTGTCGACGTGCGCGACGTGGCCGATCTGCACATGCGCGCGATGACACATCCGGCTGCTGCCGGTGAGCGGTTTCTGGCAATCGCCGGAGAGAGCATGTGGATGGTCGAGCTTGCCGAGGTGTTGCGCAGCCGTCTTGGCGAGGCCGCCAGCAAAGTGCCCACGCGTGTGATGCCCAACTGGATGGCACGCCTGGCGGCGAAACAGAATTCAACGATGCGATCAGCCGTACCGCTGCTGGGCATCAATTTGAATGCGACTGCTGAGAAGGCAAGACGCATGCTCGGCTGGTCTCCGCGCTCGCGGGAGGATGCCATTGTGGCGACGGCAGAGAGCCTCATTCAGCTGGGGCTGGTCAAAGGCCGGGACCTTCGCTCCAAGTAGGCCAGAAGCAGGATCAGATGCCGCTGAACCAGTTGTAGCCCTGATCTTCCCAATAGCCGCCGGGGTTTTGGTTGGTCACGAAGATCGCGGCCACGTGCTTGGGGTTCTTGAAGCCGAGCTTCGTCGGCACCCGCACCTTGAGCGGGAAGCCATACTCGGTCGGCAGCGGCTCCTTGCCGAAGTCCAGCGCAAGGATGGTCTGCGGATGCAGGGCGGTGGGCATGTCAAGGCTGGTGTAGTAACGGTCGGCGCACTTGAAGCCCACGTATCTGGCCGACAGGTCGGCACCGATGGCCTGCAGGAAAAGCTTGAGTGGCACACCCGACCACTGGCCGATGGCACTCCAGCCTTCGATGCAGATATGGCGCGTGATCTGCGCGGCTTGCGGCAAGGCGCGCAGGCGCTCCAGCGTCCATGGCCGTTTGTCGGCGACCATTCCGCTCACCTCCAGGCGCCAGTCGGCGGGATCGATGTCGGGCGCGCTGGCCTGGTCGTAGAACGCGTTGAAAGGGAAGGGGTTGGTGATCTGGCTCGCCGCGTAGGTCGGCGCCAGCTTGTCGCCGCGGAACAGCAGCGCCTGGACCCGGTCGTTCCAGCGCGACATGGCCCACAGCGCCTTGTCGACACTATCGTTGTCCTGCAGATCGCAACCGGCCAGCATCGACAGTGCGCCCAGCGACAGCGCCGAGCGCAGTAACAGACGACGTTCCACCTTGACCAGTGACGTGCGATGGTCGGCCAGTCGGATCTTCTCGGGTGGGCGGGGAGGTTTTTCGTCAGCCCGGCTCATTGCACGTTTCCTTCCGTATGCCCGCGCCCGACCAGCATGGGCAAGAGGGTCTTGGGTACGATGGCGACCAAGGCCAGATGCACGACCACGAACGCGGCGATACCCGCCATTGCGGCGAAATGGACCTTGTGCGCGAAGTCGAAGCCGCCGAAGAAATTGCACAGCGGTTCCAGCTGCACCGGCTTCCAGATGGCGAGTCCGGACAAGACCACGACGACGCCCAGCAGCATGACTCCCCAGTACAGCAATTTCTGTACAGCGTTATAGGCGCCCGGATGATGCGGCAGGCGAAAACGCAAGGCGCTGGCGGCATCGGCCACCACATCGCGCGCGCGCAGCGGCAGCAGGCGCCGGCGGAAATGACCGCTGGCCGCACCATAGCCCAGATAGAACAGGCCATTGACCACCAGCAGCCACATCGCGGCGAAATGCCAGGCGATCGAACCGCCCAGCCATCCGCCCAGGGTCATCCAGGCCGGAAACCGGAAACCGAAGATCGGCGAAGCGTTGTAGATGCCCCAGCCGCTGGTCAGCATGCAGCCGATGGCGAAGGCGTTGAGCCAGTGGGCGATACGCACCGCCATCGGATGAAGAGCAAGCCTGCCGGACATTGCGCGCCTCTTACATCGGCGGCGTGATGCCGTTGCGGCCGACGCTGACCGAAGCGGCGGTCAGGCTGCCGTCGGGGTTCTTGCGGGCGCGCACCACCACCTTGGCACCGGCCACCAGCATGGAGCGTTCACCGGCTTCGATGTTGACGATGGGCACGTCGTCCGGCACCACGATCTTCTTCTCGCCGTCCTTGTATTTCAAGGTCAGCGTGCGGCCGTTGCTGGCCACCACGTCACCCACGGTGCCGTTGGTCATGGTGCTGTTGGGCGCCAGGTCGAACGGACGGTGGCCGTCGCCGGTGCCGGCCATGGCCGGCGGGAAGACGTGCACTTCCAGCGCCTTCTGCGAGCCGTCCGGCTGCGGGATGCCGGCCGCGCCGATGTAGCTGCCGGGCTTGATGTCGTTGATGTTGGCCAGCGAGATGGCGGCGACACGGGTGTCCTTATCGAGGGCTATGGTCTGCTCGCCGCCACGGTTGCTCTTGACGACCAGCTTGTCGGCGGCAACGGAAACGATGGCGCCGCGGATACCGGCCAGGGGTGCGGGCGCTTGTGCAAAGGAGGCGGAGGTGGCGAAGATGGCGGATACAGCGATGCCATGGACGAGGTTGCGAAGGGATGCGCTCATGAGATCCTGACCAGTTGAGTGGGTTGGAAAAACATCCATGCTAGTCACGCAAAGGAGTCATTTGCATGACATTTGAATGACAAAAATGTCAGCTTTGGAACGACCCCGAATAGCCGCAGCCTGAGACGCGCTCATCCGCCCTTGAGATTGCGCCAGGTCTGAGGCCTTCTCGATACCCACCGGGCGGTCTTCGCCTGATCGAAAACTTCCTGTTCCTGCTGGATTGACAATGCCCAGGGTGGCATTTCACTGGCCGGTGCCACAGTTCCTGGCGAACCGAAGGAGGGTCAGTGTTTCCTTGAAGGTCTCCTGCACGGCGGGAGTCGGATCGATGCACGCCTGAAGATCGCTCTGCACTCCCGCGATCATCTCGTCAAGCTTGACGGCGCCGGTCGCGTCCAATCGTTGAAGCAGCATCGTCATGATGTATTGCATGGCGGCGCTGGTGGTATCCGGGTTGCTCATCGGTTCTTCCTTTTCCACGGGATCTCCGGTTAAAAAATGCTTAGTAGTTGAGAATGGATTTGCTTCTGGTCGACGGCGGCCAATAATGGTGGCATAACGAATCTCGACGAGCCGCTGGAGTCGATAAAAGGATTTCAGTAGAATCGTTCGTCTAGACGAAAAACTAAAAAAAACCATCTCCCACTCGACTTGCTCTACAAGGAAATCACGCACTTGTCGACGTGGAGAAGGAAGCTACAGCTGCTGCCTGTTTTATCGTTCGATGGGACCTGATCGTCGCACTGGTTTTGGCAATAGTATGTCTGATTGCCGCAAAACGATATCAAATCAACACTCCGGAGAAAGAGTGCTTGTATGAAAAAAAACGACCTGAGGTAGACACGTGAAATCGAATAACTTCTCCGCAACCCTGGAAGGCAAGCGACTGGATATTGTTCAGCGAATCGGCTGTATCGGTTACTGGGAATACGATCCGGCCAAGAAATCGCTCTTTCTGCCAGAGGCTTCGCAGGGGCTGCTAGCCAGTATTACCGGGAGTCCCGGCAATGCTCCGGCCCCGTCCATGCAGGCCTTCGCAAATGGCGGTCTTGAACGTCTCCATGCAGCTTTCGATCAGGCCATGGCCAATCATTTGGCTTTGCAGCTAGAACTTGAGGTGTTCGCCGGAGAGGGCAGGCCCATTTGCCTTGCGTTTCGCGGCGACCAGGTCGAGCTGGCACCGGGTTTGTTCGGCCTGGCAGGTACGTTTCGCGATATTTCGGACGAAAAACGACGTGAAGCCGACCACCAGCAGTCGAATGCGCAATTGCAGACGCTGCTTGCGCAACTCGAAAGCCTTTCAGTTGAGCGCAATCAGGTTGCCGAAAAATTAAGTGAGCTGGAAGAGCATTTCAAACTGTTGACCGAAGACATCGCCGATGTCGTCTGGAAAGCTGATAGCAATTTGCACATTACCTATATCAGTCCGGTTGACGAACGCGTTCGGGGATACCACGCCAGCGAGGTATTGGGGTGTCACGTGTCTGAAATGTTGACCGATGAAGGTATGGCGGTCATTCGGGAGATGCTCGGCAAACGGCGACAGGCTGAGTTGGAGGGCAAGGAGGATGAATCCCTCGCCTTCGAGGTACAGCATCGCTGCAAGGACGGGCGACTGCTATGGGGCGAGCTGCATTCCAGACCTGTGCGCGACGCCGACGGTACCATCATTGGTTACCACGGTATCACCCGCGAAACCACCGAACGTAGGCAACTCGAAGAGCAGGTGCGTCAACTGGCGTTTTATGACCCGCTGACTCACCTGCCAAACCGCCGCCTGCTGAGCGATCGCCTGAATCAATCCATCGCGGCCAGCCAGCGCAACAATTGCCACTACGCCCTGCTGGTGCTTGATCTGGATAATTTCAAGCCGCTAAATGATGTGCACGGCCATTTGGTGGGTGATTTGTTGTTGATCGAAGCCGCACTTCGCTTGAGGGGTATCGTCCGCGAAGTCGACACGGTAGGTCGCTTTGGCGGTGATGAGTTTGTGGTGTTACTAAGCGACCTTGATGCGAACCTGGCAAAAGCGACAGCGCAGGCAAGGACGGTTGCCGACAAAATTGGCGCCAGCCTGTCAGCTCCCTATGTGCTTAGCGTGGAGCACGCGACCCAGGAACCTGAGACGGTGAAGCATCGGTGCTCTGCCAGCATCGGCGTGGTGCTCTACTTGGGGACCTTGGCCACACCGGAAGATATTTTCAAATGGGCTGATGCTGCCATGTACCAGGCCAAGGCGGCCGGTCGCAATGCGATCCGGTTTTATGACCACGGGGCGTTGTAGAAAACGGGATCGAGGGAGCAAGGTAACGATAGGCTGGTTCTACAGTTCACAGCGTAGTTGGCGGCTAACCGTGTTCTTGCAGAAGCCAAGCCGCCTGGCGATCTCCCTTGGCGATATCTGGTCACGCAGGTGCCCGCGCCAGATGATTTCTAGTGATGCCATGTCGAGCACTCCAGTCACCTGCCTGATTGCCAAGCGGGTGATACGCACTCAAGTTTTAATCGCAGCGAAGCTTTTGCACATTGAAGACCGTTGCTGGCCGTTAGCGGACTTGTTGGCACCAATGCTTGGTCATCTGGCGACGCTTACAGAATCGCACCACATTGATCTACTGGCTGCGGTCAGGTTGTGGGTGTCCACCGATCAAGATATCCCATTGTGGCGGCGAGACAAAGACCTCGTCCAGCAATCCCAGGAAAGCCTTCACATTGGGACTGGCGCGCCGGCTCTCTGGCCATAGCGCGGTGATGTTGGAGCGCGTGACGGCAAACGCTGTCAACAGAGGTACCAGCTCGCCACGCCGCACGTGCGTGGCTGCCAGATAGGTCGGCATGATAGCGATGCCGCCACCCGCAATGACGATAGACGCCACCACATCGCTGACGTCAGCCACGATCCCGGCTTCCGGTGCAATTTCCACGATTTTGCCACTCACCGCGAAAGGCCATCGCAGCGCCTGACCGCTGCTTTGGAAACGGAAGTTCACGCATTCATGTTGCACCAGCTCTTCAGGCCGCGTGGGGGTGCCGCGCCTGGCCAGATAAGCCGGTGCAGCGAAGGCGCAGATCCTGTGCGGCGCCAGATGTCTTGAAATCAGGCGGGAATCGGGAATGTCACCCACTCGGATCGCGACATCGATACCCTCCGAAATCATGTCGGCCATCTGATCCCGGATACGTAGGTCGACCACCAGCCGCGGATAGCGCTCGCGCAAACGCACCAGTGCAGGTCCCAGCAAATGAACGCCGATCGGATATGGTGCCGCGACCCGCACGATCCCGGACGGCCCGCTGCGCGTCGAGATGGCCGCCTGCTGGATTTCTTCGGCCTCGTGCAGCAGGCGAAGCGCTCTCGCATAGAGTGCCTCGCCCTCGTGCGTCAGCCTTAATGAGCGTGTAGTTCGGATGAACAGTGGGATGCCCAGTTGTTGCTCCAGGCGAGCGATGCTTTTGCTGACTGCCGACGGCGAGATACCCATTTCGCGCGCTGCTGCGGAATAGCTTCCCAATGTGGCCGCTCTTGCGAAAGCGATTAAACCGGTTAGACGGTCCAGGCTTATTTGTTCCATGATGGCACTTATATTATTCCAATTGACTCCCTTATGGAACAGGTTGTGGCTCCCTAGAATGCGATTACGCACTTGCGTGAACCCATCTACTTCTCAGGAGCACTCCATGAATACCGTCAACAACGCAGCCATGTTTCTCGCCGACAAATCTCTCTCAGGCAAGACCGTCCTGATTTTCGGCGGCACATCCGGAATCGGTCTGGCCACAGCGCTCCAGGCCAAGAACGCTGGTGCCAATGTCATCGTCGTCGGCTCGGACCCTGAGCGCTCCGCGCGCATCGCCAGCGAGCATGGCCTGGCATGGCGCGCAGCAGACATCACACAGCGTGCTGCCGTGGAAACCGCGCTCAAGGACATCGGCCACGTTGATCATCTGGTACTGATGGCGGGCTCCTTCGTCGCAGGCAAGATTCTGGAAGCCGATACCGGGTACCTGCGCCGCGCATTCGATGAACGGATCTGGGCTGCCATTGACGTGATTCGCACGCTCCATCGGCAACTCGATGACCATGCATCGATCACCTTCATCTCAGGTGTGCTGGCTGACCGCCCCAATGCCTGGGGCACCGCCGTGCTGGCCGCCGCGTCGGCCGCCATGGAGGCACTCGCGCGCGGTCTGGCACTGGAATTGGCGCCGCGTCGCTTCAATACCCTGTCACCTGGCACCACCGACACCCCGCTGCTGGGTCGCACCCTGGGTAGTGCGCGCGATGGCTATGTCGCGGATCTGAGCGCCAAGTTGCCGCTCAACAAAATCGTCTCGATGCAACAGGCTGCCGCAGCCGTCATGTTCCTTATCCAGAACGACTTCATGAATGGCGAAACCTTGCACATCGATGGCGGCCAGCGCCTGGTGTAAATCCAGCCCGCCGATACACGACAGAAAACAGACAGGTGATCTCATGAACTCGCTCTTCGACCCAATCCAACTCGGTGCCATCGCCGCCCCCAACCGCATGCTGATGGCACCGATGACGCGCGCGCGCGGCACCCGCGAGCATTTGCCGACGCCAATGATGGCAACGTATTACGCGCAGCGCGCCTCTGCCGGGTTGATCATCAGCGAAGCCATCGGAGTCTCTCAGACCGGCTTGGGTTGGCCGTTTGCCACTGGCATCTGGAACCAGCAGCAGATCGCCGGCTGGCGCCTGGTGACGGACGCGGTGCACGCGGCAGGAGGGCGCATCATCGCGCAACTCTGGCATATGGGACGGGTCGTACATCCGCTGATGGGTGGCCAGACTCCGATATCGGCCTCAGCGACAATCGCACCGGGTCACGCCTACACTTACGCCGGTGCCCAACCCCAAGTACAGGCACGCGCACTGCGCAGCGATGAGATCCAGGATGTGGTCAACGAACATGTACGGGCAGCACGAAACGCCATGGAGGCTGGTTTCGACGGCATTCAGATCCATGCCTCAAATGGGTATCTGATCGACCAGTTCCTGCGCGACAGCGACAATCATCGTGACGATGCCTACGGTGGCTCGATCAGGAACCGCATGCGCTTGCTGCGTGAGATTGTCATCGGTATTTCCGATGCGATCGGGGCAGATCGTATTGGTGTGCGCCTCTCTCCCAATGGTGAAACCCAGGGCATCCGCGATAGCGATCCGCTGACACTCTTTGCGGGGACACTGGAAATGCTGTCGTCAGCGGGCATCGGCCATGTGGAATTGCGCGAGCCTCCTATTCACGGCTCCTTCGGGGTGGGCTACATGCAGCCTCTGGCACCGCAATTGCGGCCGCACTTCAACGGCCCCGTCATTCTCAACTCGGATTTCGATATCGCCCGGGCACAGGCTGATCTTGACAACGGAGCGGGCGACGCTGTCAGCTTCGGTCGCCTCTATATCGCCAACGCTGATCTCCCGCACCGTGTCGCCCACGGTTTGCCCTTGAAAGAGGATGTGCGTGAGACCTGGTTCACGCAAGGTGCTGAAGGCTATATCGATTACTAAGCAGAGAATCCCGGGCTCGCCCCCGCAGGACCCGGAAGATCAACCCTACACCAGCTAGACCGAAAGGAAAAATCATGTCTTTGTCCCAAGCCGCCACCCCGATCGAAATCGCCCAAACCTTCTTTGATCACTGGAATCACAACCGCATCGATGCAGCACTCGCTATGTTGGCTGCCGATGTGCTTTACGACAACGTGCCATTCCCGGACATTATCGGACGAGCAGAAACCGGCAAGTTTCATCGCCAGTTCGGAATCGGAACAGAGTTTGTGCTGGACTGGAAGGTCACACACATCGCAGCCCAGGGCAACGTCGTCCTGAACGAACGCGTGGATGTGTTCAGGCATGTGAATGGCGGAATCATCAGCCTGCCCGTAATGGGGACTCTGACCATCGAGAACGGCGAGATCACCGTATGGCGTGATTATTTCGATCCCGCCGATTTCGACCGGCAGCTGGCACTGATCCGGTCGTAGGTTTTCGAGCTCGCGCCGGATTGTGGGGGTTAAAAAATCATGAGATTTTGAAAGTCGGGGCAGGGGGATAACGCATTATCTTGCGCTTATCTGGGCCTGGAGAATGGCCTATTGGTCAACTCCGCTTCTGGCCGATAGCTGCCGTCAGTTGCTCTCGGCGTCAGTAGTGAAGACGATTCGATTACCAAATGGGTCCAGAATCGACATATCTCGGCTGCCCCAGGGAGTTGCCTTCACCTCCGGGAAATATCCCTTGTATGGACGGCCTTTCAGTTCCCGGTAGAGCTCGTCCACGTTCCCTACCGGGACGCGCAACGCAGATCCCGGGCAGGCATCCCCATGATGCTCCGATAGATGCAGAATGCAGCTCTCCCGGGAAATCTGCAGATATAGGGGCAGATGCTTGTCAAAACGATGTTGCCAATCAATTTTGAAATTTAGCCACTCGACGTAAAAGGACAGTGCCTTCGCCTCGTCGAAAATCCTGAGTATTGGTATCGGTGAATGAATTCTGTTTGTCATTTCTTCAATGGATTGAGAGCTTAATTTGCTGACACAGACAACGCGGGATTCCCACTCTGCCTGCACTTGGTCGAATTCGGCCGTTGGGCTCAGCAGAGCAGGGTGCCGCGCTGAAAAGTCAAGAACGGTCACGACCGTCCAAAACCGTCCGACAGCAGCCTGACGCGTACCTCTAAGCTGCCGGTTTGCAACCGCTTTGTTTGAATACTCTTTCGGTCGAGAGCGTGGACGACGATCTACTGGTGACCAGGATCGTAGTCACCACAGACCTTCATCGTAAAGGTGATTCAAGCCCTTGGAACGATAGCTTTCGACGGGTAACTTGCCAGAATTACTGACGTGGTAACTGGCCCAAACCGCGCCAGCGCATCGATAGCAGCTTCCAGCTGCGCCATCTCTTCAACGACCACACGCACAATGAAGCAATCTTCCCCAGTTATGCGGTGTGCTTCAATAATCTCGGGCATCGCCTCGAAGGCGAACAAGCAGCGCTTGATCTCCGCGTGGGTGGTACGAATCCGTACCATTGCGGAGATATTGTGGCCCACCAAGCCGGGATTTATTTTTGCCGTATAGCCTTCGATAACACCTCGGTCTTCCAATTTCCTGATGCGGGCGGTGATGGCTGGTTGAGATAGACCAATCTGCTTTCCCAGCTCTGTATTGCTCATGCGCGCATTGTGTTGAAGGGCCTCCAAGATGCGCCAGTCCAGGCGGTCTAATGCCTCCGCTTTAATTTCATTTGTCGGGTCCATCATCTTCCGTCAATTCATCGGTTCAGTGCCGTCAATTCATTCGAATGTCGATGTTGCCTTAGTTCGGGTCTCAATACAATGAGCACTGTTTCATCAATGGAGATTTCGCAAATGCATCATTCCGTCCTTGTGGTTCCCGGCATCGGCAACTCTGGCCCTTCTCACTGGCAGAGCCTATGGCAGTCTTCGTATCCGGATTGGCGGCGCCTCATCGTCGAGAATTGGGACAAAGTGGAGCGCGACGACTGGGTATCGTCTCTGGAGCGACAACTTGTCGATGCTCCTGCAAACACCCTGCTGGTAGCACATAGCCTTGGATGCCTAGCGGTCGCACATTGGGCTGCACATTCGGAAAAGAAGATTGGCGGCGCCTTGCTGGTCGCAGTTCCCGATCCAGCGGCACCTTCATTTCCGCGTGGCGCGGCGCATGGATTCGCACCTATACCTCTGGTGCCATTAAGGTTTCCGACGGTCGTCGTCTGTAGCACGGACGATCCCTACGGTAGCGTGGACCACGGCCGAGAATGCGCCAATGCCTGGGGCAGCGAATTCGTCGAGGTTGGAGCGAAGGGGCACCTCAATGCGGAAAGCAAGCTAGGTGCCTGGCCGGAAGGGCTGGATTTGCTCGCAAGAATGTCCATTTCCACTGATCGCGGCCGAGAGACCCTATAGTCAATATGCGCATCGTGGAAAGAAAATTCCCATCGCATTGCCAAGCGACCGTCACTTCCGTGCTAACCGTCTGATCAGTTCCTGGTGCTGCGGCCAATCTTCCAGCAGCAACTCTGCCTGGGCGATTTCAAACGCATCAAATTCGAAGCCTGGCGCCACCGTGCAGCCCACCAGACTGTGACCGTCTTGAACCGTACACTCCGCCGCAAACCAGGCGCCTGCCGGGACCAGCGCCTGGAAATCGGCGCCGTCATGCTCCAGCGGATTGCCCAGGCGGAAAGTCTGAAGCGCCCCGTGCGGCTGCAGGACATGGACGTGCAGAGGGTCACCTTCATAGAAGTGCCACATCTCTTCTGCATCGATCCGGTGCCAGGTTGACCTATCCTCGCCACCGAGAAGGTAATAGATCGCGGTCGCCGCCGCGCGTGGCGAACCGCCCGTTGAGCGCGCTACGCGCTCCTGGCTGCGATGGGTCTCGCGATAGAAACCTCCCTCCGGATGCGGTTGAAGTTTCAGATGGGAAATCAATTCTTCGAAGCGATGTCGGGACATTTTTCAGTGTGATGGAAAGGTGGAAGGGGGTTATGCGCCCTAATGCTTCCCGTTCTTGACGAACTCTCGCACTCGCAGATCTGGTGTGAACAGGGCCTAGGTTAGATTCAATCCGCCATCCGATAGTAGGATTTCTCCGGTGAGATAGTCCGATGCGACCAACATCGCAACGGCTTGGGCGATGTCCTCCGGACGGGCAGATCGGCGCATCGGCGAGCGCTCCTTCCAGATTTGCTGCGCCTGGGTCCAGTCTGCGGTCAGTGGTGTATCGACCAATCCCGGGGCGACAGCATTTACTCGGATGTCGGGCGCAAGTGAAACAGCGAGTAGCCGGGTCATATGATTCAAGGCTGCCTTGGTCGCTGAATAGGGAATCGATGCGCCCTTCGGGCGGACGCCAGCATGGGAGCTGATGTTGACTATGCAGCCGGGTCGACCGAAGCGTTTCGAATCACGCAAGGCCGATTCAGCCTCAGCGATCAAACGAAAAGGAGCAACCACGTTCACTTCATACAGCTCATGCCACACATCGGGCGTTGCGGCAGCCAAATCCTGGTGCGAAATAACACGGCTGATTCCTGCGTTATTAACCAGCACATCCAGCCGCCCCCAAGATGCTATTGCTTCGCGGATCAGTCGCACCCTGTCGTCATTATTAGCCAAATCAGCTTGCACATAGATGGCCGATCCGAGTTCGAGCGCTAGTCGTTGCCCGGCCTCTACCGAATTGCGCGAGTGCAATACGATTGAATAGCCTTCGCTTGCGAGCCGGCGGGCAATTGCCACACCGATGCCAGAAGTTGAGCCTGTGATAAGTGCGACGGGAGCCTGTGACATCGTGGAAGCCTATTCGGTTGGGTGCATAACAAGTTGATAAACGTTCGCCTCACTTGGATGAAGGCCTGCTTTTGGTCGATGGCGGGCCACGGCTCCGGGCGCTGCCGGATCATCAGTGGCATAGAGAGCTTAATGAGACCGGCGAGCGCGGTGCTAGGGCTAATCTACGAGTGCGAGAGGTCGCCAAGCGTTGACTGCCTAGGCGCAGCGACGCGCCGTAGTGGTGCTATAGCAAGGAGCTGCAACAACGGAATGCGACGCTTGGCGGCCTCTCCCGGAGGGTTGGCGCCAACGCATCTCGCAGATTAAATGTGAACAGGCCCTAGTATCACTTCGATCTGATGTAGATCGGGATGTACATCGTGCCCGGGCTGCAACTCGTGTCGGTCCGTAGCAGTTGTGGAGCCTGATACTCCGTCAGTCCTTTCAGCTCAGGGTAGTTCGCATCGATGTATTTGGTCGCTTCGGCGAGATCGTCTCGGTAACGCACCCGCAATTTATCGTTTTGGAAAGCGTAATCCACCGAACCGATATAGATGACCTTGCCCTTGGGAACGCTGAACACGAACGTCTGCGCCGACTCACAGGGTACGAAGTTGCGTCCCCGCAGCACCGCGTTTTCGTCTTCCACGACTCTGACCTTGGTGATGGCCAGCACCCGGCCGGCCGGCGACTTCCCGACGACGAAGCCATCCTTGGCGGCCCCATAGAGCGCGGCAGAGTATATGCGGCTCTGATGAAACACTCCATTTTCGATCTCGCCAGGGAACACCGAGACGCGATGATTGGATGGAGTAACACCGATGACGAAATAGGACTCGTCCTCTGCAGGTGGGTGTGCGGTGTTTTCGAGCCAGCCGCGTGAGGTGCACCCGCCCAGTACAGCGAGTGACAAGAGAGACGCAAGAAGTGACTTCATGGCGAAATTAATATTGTGAGATGAAGGAACGGGACGTGGCGATGCCGGGGTGCTCCTGCACCGCGACCTGCAGTAACGGCGGCCGGGATGTCATTCCCCCCTCCGGCCGGAACGTATTGTACTTGTTGCTTCATCATGCAAGGATGGCCGATTGCGGATAGCTTACAGGCGAGGCGATTCACCAGGTATTGATTCAGGTCCAGCGGATGGGGGGAATCGGCGGCCGGGCAGGGGAAGCCTGCATGCAGCTTATGCGTGATCTGCAGGGCCAGAGGCCCGCCGACGGACAGTGATAATCACTTTTCCACCCCGCGCGCGGTTGCCCCCACTCCGCGCCTGCTCGCTAAATAGATCAGTTTTGACTCGAATTTCTATCAGCCGCCGGAGCCCGTCCGGCCTGGTGCGGCAGCCCATTTTGACGCATACATTAGACGTTTTTGGCGCCGTGGATATAATCATTATTCTGTTGCGGATATTGCGTTTATTTCATATGATTTGTTTAAAATGGATTTGAGGCTCCTGTCTCGACCAATATTTCACGCAAGCAATAGGAGAATTAACGTGTCCACCCATGATCTTGACGCATTGGAGAGCAGGGAAGACCTGGAGATGGCGAAGACAGCTCAACGCTGCATCGTCAAAGCATTGGACCATTCCAAGGCATTAAGCATTGCTTTACTTGAAGACGGTGTGGAGCGAATCGAAGGCGCGCCGACCTTAAAGCTTCCACCCCGAGTCCTACGCTTGTTTGCCGATATGCTTGGTAATCTGGCCCAAGGCAAAGCGGTCGCCGTCATGCCCAAGGATATGGATGTCACTACTCAGCAAGCAGCCCAAATGCTGAACGTTTCTCGCCCTTATCTCATCCGTCTATTGGAAGAGAAGAAAATCCAATTTCATATGGTTGGGTCGCATCGTCGAATTCATCTTTCTGATGTTCTTGAATATAAAGAAAAGCGCTCGCAAAAATCGAAGGCTGCGCTTGCTGCTTTAATTGAAGAAGGACAGGAGCTGGATGAGGACGATCAACTGTAATGGCTGGCGTTCCTAAATACGCAGTAGTGCTGGATGCGTGTGTGTTGTATCCCGCGAAGTTACGAAATCTGCTTCTGTCGTTAGCGGAGCGGGGAGCGTTCCATGCTCGATGGTCGCAAGAAATTCAAGACGAATGGATTCGTAACCTTTTGGCAAAAGGGAAAGAAGGCATTACCGAAGAAAAATTGGCTCGTACTGCCCAGCAGATGATTGATGCTATTGAAGATTCAGTAATTGAGGGTTACGAATATCTTATCGAAAGCTTGACGCTTCCTGATGCCAATGATCGCCACGTACTTGCTGCTGCCATTGTCGGACACGCTGATGCAATAGTGACGTTTAACCTAAAGGATTTTCCACAGCAGGAAATAATGGAGCGTCATAAGATCGAGATTATCCACCCCGACGACTTTCTGGTCTTTCAGTATGACCTTAATAATGTGGAGTTCCTTTCTGCCATCAAAGAGATGCGTGAAAAAATGAAGAACCCTCCACTGACGGCCGAAAAGCTGGCGAATTCATTTGCCGTTGCTGGCCTTCCTCAAACTGCTGCGCGTATGCAAGACGCTATTGACCTGATTTGAGCGCACCTAACATTCGCATATGAAAATGAATATTCCGTTTCGCAATCGTCGAGCGACCGAGGCCCAAGAGGGTTTGCGAGGTGCTAAATCAGGCGCTGGGCATGAAGACACCGGCTGAGGCGTTTGCCTTAGCTGCTTGAGGTGAGCAGGTTTCGCTGGGGCATTACACCGGCATGCTGGTGGCATGATAACGCCTCGAATTTGCCGCAAGGCAAGCATATCAATGACCTGCTGCCCGACATCCTTCTCCGATGGCGTTGGCGGCAGCGGGCCAGCGCAGGGGGCGGCGATGTCAGCGGTAACCATCCATCTTCGGGGCGAAGACCGGACTGCACAAATCCATGACTGGAAGATTTACTGGAGCGACAAGCATCAGGCCTGGTTCCTGACCTGCTACTTCCACAGCACCAAATCCTTCAGCCT
Source organism: Herbaspirillum sp. BH-1 (assembly GCF_002870055.1). NCBI lineage: Bacteria > Pseudomonadati > Pseudomonadota > Betaproteobacteria > Burkholderiales > Oxalobacteraceae > Herbaspirillum > Herbaspirillum sp. BH-1. The sequence continues at coordinate 277,358 of NZ_PKOI01000003.1, forward strand.
GCCGCTGGCTGAATGCCGCATCTCTCCGACCCACGAGCTGGGCGGCGCGCTGCTTGACAAGGGCAAGGGTGGGGCGGCCAAGCGGGTGGAGCAGGCGACGCTCTATGGAAACAAGTATGTGATCGTCAGCTATGCCGGTAACCGCAAGGGCTATCTGCATCGCCTGGATGACGTCAGCGTGGTGGCCGAGACCAAGCTCAAGCAGACGCCGGTCTTCCGCTATTTCCTGGCCGTTGCGCAGGCCCGGGGCGGCCAGGGCGGCGAGACCTCGCCGGATCAGGACCGCATTGCCGATAATGTACTGCGCCAGCTCAACAAGCTGCCAGCCCATCCGGACAGCGCCCTGCAGGCCTATTGCAGTGGCGCGAACCGCAGCCGTGAACTCTGCCGTCCATTGATCTTCCCCTTCGGCGTCAATGCCAGTCAGATCGAGGCGGTAGAGCAAGCCTTCCGTGCGCAGATCAGCGTGATCGAAGGTCCTCCCGGTACCGGCAAGACCCAGACCATCCTCAATATCGTTGCCAATATCCTGTTGCGCGACGAAACGGTCGCCATCCTCTCCAACAACAATTCGGCCGTGGATAACGTGGTCGAGAAGCTGCAGAAATCTGACCTGGATTATCTGGTGGCCAAACTCGGCAGCAAGGCAAAGCGTTCCGCATTCTTTGAATCCCCGCCTGCGGTGCCGTCGGAACCCCCATTGCCCGCACCCGCGCTGGAAGAAATCGACGCCGCCGTCATTCGCCTCAAGCAGTACCTATACGCCCACAACCGCGCAGCCCAGCTCAGGGCCGAGATCCAGGAGTTACAGGTCGAGCAGCGCTATCTGCAGCAGTGGCATGATGAAAACGGCGTGCCAGCGGGGCCGGCACTGGAACGATACCGTTTGACGCCATCCCGCGCGGCCGATCTCATGGCTTATCTGTCGCATCTGGCACAGCGGCCGATCGGACTGCGCGAACGGTTCAGTCTGCTGTTGCGGTTCGGTATCGTCCGCGCCGCGCCCTTCGCTGCCGGCGCCCAGCGCGCACGCAGCTTCCATGCCCTGCAGGTCCACTTCTACCAGCGCCAGCTACAAGAGAAGGAGATCGAGCTGGCGGCCTGCCTGGCGACCTTGAAAGAGGGGAGCTTCGATGCATCTCTGGAGCGGGTGCGCGAGGATTCCATGCTCTGCCTGAAGCAACATCTGCACAGTAGCCAGCCCGCTTCAAAAGTCTTCGGGATCGATACCTATCAGGCCGACTTCGGCGACTTTCTGGCACGCTATCCGATCATCGCCAGCAGTACCCATTCCATCATCAATTCGCTGGCCGAAGGTGCCATGCTGGACTACGTCATCATCGACGAGGCCTCCCAGCAGGACATCCTGCCCGGCATCCTGGGCCTGGGCTGTGCACGCAACCTGATCGTCGTCGGTGACCGCCGCCAGTTGCCGCATATTCCGGTGGCGCTGGGCAAGCCGGCGCCGTCGCCCGCCTATGACTGCGAGCGCTTGAGCCTGCTCGATTCGGTGATGGCGGTGTTTGGCGATGCGCTGCCGCGTACCTTGCTGAAGGAACATTACCGCTGCCATCCGCGCATCATCCAGTTCTGCAACCAGCAGTTCTACGACAATGCCCTGATCCCGATGACGCCCGACGACGGCAGCGAGCCGCTGCGCCTGATCGTCACGGCCAAGGGCAATCACATGCGTACGACGACCAATCTTAGGGAAATCGAATCCCTGCTGGCAGTGCTGGATGAGGCCGGTGAGCGCAGCGGTGTGGATGCTCAGGGCCGTGGCTTCATCGCGCCTTTCCGGGCACAGGTGAAGCTGGCCGGCGCGCAACTGCCGGCGGATTTCGTCAGCGATACCGTGCATAAATTCCAGGGCAGGGAATGCGAGGAAATGGTCTTTTCTACCGTGCTGGACAAGAAGCGCAGCAGCCAGTCGATGTCCGGCTTCGTCGACGCGGCGCAGATGGTCAATGTCGCCGTGTCACGGGCCAAGCGGAGATTCACCCTGGTGACCGGCGATGAGGTCTTCGCCCAGCGCAATGGGCCGGTGGCCGCACTGATCCGCTATGTCGAATACTACGCAGACCAGGCGCAAGTGCGGCGCGCGCCGGTGGTGTCGGCCTTCGACCTGCTGTACCAGGAATACGACCGCTCACTGGCCAGGTTGGCCGCCAGCTTGCGCAGCAGCGATTCGCACTTCCGGTCGGAGCAGATCGTGACGCAGCTGTTGCGAGAACTGCTGGCAAGCACGCGCTTTGCGGGCTTGCGCTTCCATTGCCAGATCCGCTTGCAGCAGCTGGCATCTGCCCGCAATCCCGCCATGACACCGCGCGAGCTTGAATTCATGGCACAGCAGGCCAGTTGTGACTTCGTGATCTATTTCAAGGTCGGCAAGCAGCCGCTGGGGGTGATCGAAGTGGACGGCGGCTTGCACCAAGGCCAGCAACAGGGCGAACGCGATGCGCTCAAGAACAGTATCCTGCACAAGAGCGGTATCGATCTGTTGCGCCTGCAGACCATCGATAGTGATATCGAGGCCAGGCTGGGCAGGTTCCTCGCGCAATGGGTGGACGCCGACGGCGCCGCCGCCGAGGCGGTTACCCGCGAAACTACACCACCGCCGGCCGCGCCAGCGGCGCTTCATTGAGGGCATCGCGGATGACCTCCAGCGCATGCTGGATATCGTGGCGGTTGGCCACGCCGCCGATGCAGACCCGTACCGCCTGCTCCGGCGCGGCCCCTACGGCAAAGGCGTCGCTGGCCACTACGCCAATGCCGGAGGAGCGCATCTGGGCGGCGAAGCTGGCGGCCTGCCAGCCGCCGCGCAGCTTGATCCAGAGATGGAAGGCCTCGGCTTCGGAGGCGTAGCTGTGTGGCGGCAGGATGCGGGCGGCGATCTTCTGGCGGGCCATGGATTCCTTGCGGATGTTGGCCAGCGCCAGGTCGGCCACGCCATCGCGTATCCAGTGCGTGGCCAGGGTCGAGGTGATGGGCGAGGCCATCACCGTGGTGGCCCGTAGCGAGGCCGTGAGGCGCGCTGCCGAGTGGGTGTCCGGCGCCACCATGTAGGCGATGCGCAGGCCGGCGCCCACGCTCTTGGCCAGGCCGGTGACGTAGAAGGTCAGTTCGCTGCCCAGGCTGGCAATGGCCGGCGGGGTCGAGCGCGGCAGGAAGCCATAGGCGTCGTCCTCGATGATGGCGACTTCGTAGTGGCGGGCGATGTCCACCAGCGCCTGGCGCCGTGACAGCGAGGTGGTGCAGGTGGTGGGGTTCAACAGCGTCGGGTTGCAGTACAGGGCCTTGGGTGCGTATTGCGCGCAGGCGCCGGCAAAGGCGACGGCGTCGATGCCTTCGTTGTCCATCGGCAAGCCCACCAGCTTGATGCCCAGTTGCCCGGCCAGGGCGCGCAGGCCAGGGTAGGTCACGTCTTCACAGCACAGCACGCCACCGGGGCCGACCAGCATGGTCAGGATCGCCAGCAACGCGCACTGCGCGCCAGGGGTGACCAGCAGCCGTTCCGGTTCCACCACCAGCCCGCGCCGGCGCAGCCATAGGGCGCCGGCCTCACGGTCTTCGGGCGAGCCGCCGAAGTCCTGGTAGCGCATCAGGTCGCGCAGCCTGCCGTTGACCTTGCTCCATCCTGCCTGCATCAGTTCCACCAGTTCCGGCGACTCCGGCTCGGGCGGCATGTTCATGGACATGTCCACATTGGGCCGTCCCTCGGTTACGCGGGGGATGCGCGGGCGCCGCTTGCCGCAGACGAAGGTGCCGCGTCCCACCACCGAATCGACCAGTCCGCGTCGATGCGCTTCTGTATACGCCCGGGCCACGGTGGTGAAGTCCAGGTCCAGCGCTTCGGCCAGCTTGCGCTGCGGCGGCAGGCGCTGCTCGGCCTGCAGGTGGCCGGTGGCGACATCCTCGGCGATGGCATTGGCGATGGCCAGATAGAGCGGGCCGCTGCCCTTCTTCAGTTTGGGGACCCACATGGTGCTGTTCTTCGGCATGACGATTCCTTGGTCGGCGTTCCTGGGGGCTCCCGATTCCTACCGATCTCTCTTGAGCTTGCCCGGATTCAATATTGACTGCATCGGCATGCGTCATTGAATGCAATTTGTATTCCATCCAATGCAGCCCCCAGGCGGCTCTCGCTGCACCGCCTTGTGTCATCGAAGACGGCGTGCCTGCACCAAGGTAAAACACGCCGCTACTCCAGAGTGCATGCGGGTTTGCGCGATTGTATGGAGCGATTGAATGGATTGCTGCGCGGGTGCTGAAAAGCCCGTCGGGAAGGTCTCCCCGGGAAGCCGCGAGTGTGCTGGAAGGCGGATCGGCGGTCAGCGATTGACGGGATTTTCATGCAGTCAATTCACGCATTGACGGGGCATTGTTGGCACGCGTGATGCATTCAATGCCAGCGTCGCGGCAACGTCGCCGGACCACTTCCACAAGTGACCACCCACAGCAATCAAGAGGAGTCTCACCATGCCCGCAGTCACCAAAGCAGCCCACGCCCCCGGCGATTTCCTGGTGGATTATGAAGAGAAGGTATTCGAAGACGTCAAAGCCCAGCCGGGTGAAAAAGCGCTGGTGACCTTCCATACCGTGGCCTTCGAAGGTTCGATCGGTTTCGTCAACCTGTTGCAGGCCACGCGTCTGAAGCGCAAGGGCTTCGAGACCTCCATCCTGCTGTATGGCCCGGGCGTGACGCTGGGCGTGCAGCGTGGCTTCCCCACCCTGGGCGATGAAGCCTTCCCCGGCCACCAGAACTTCAACAAGCAGATCGTCAAGTTCATGGAAGAGGGCGGCAAGGTCTATGCCTGCCGCTTCGCCCTGCAAGCCCTGTACGGCCACGGCGAGCCCTCGCTGATCCCGGGCATCCGTCCGATCAACCCGCTGGATGTGCTGGACCTGGTGTTGCTGCATCGTCGCGACAACGCCTTCATCCTCGACACCTGGACCCTGTAAGCGGAAGGGCGGCTCATGAGCATCAACAAGAGAACGGTACGGGCGGCGGCGGTGCAGATCGCGCCCGACCTCGATAGTGCCGACGGCACCGTGGCCAAGGTCTGCCAGGCCATCGCCGACGCCGCTGCGCAAGGCGCGCAGCTGGTGGTGTTTCCGGAAACCTTCGTTCCCTACTATCCGTACTTTTCGTTCGTGCGGCCGCCCTTTGCGTCCGGGCCCGAGCACCTGCTGCTCTACGAGCGTGCCGTCGAGGTGCCGGGTCCGGTCACCCAGGCCGTGTCGGCTGCGGCACGCCAGCATGGCACGGTGGTCGTGCTGGGTGTCAATGAACGCGACCACGGCACGCTCTACAACACGCAACTGGTATTCGATGCCGATGGCGAGCTGGTGTTGAAGCGCCGCAAGATCACGCCGACCTATCACGAGCGCATGATCTGGGGCCAGGGCGACGCCAGCGGTCTGAAGGTGGTGCCCACTGCCGTGGGGCGCCTGGGCGCGCTGGCCTGCTGGGAACACTACAACCCGCTGGCACGCTACAGCCTGATGGCGCAGCACGAGGAAATCCACTGCGCGCAATTCCCCGGCTCCATGGTCGGCCAGATCTTTGCTGACCAGATGGAGGTCACCATCCGCCATCACGCCCTGGAAGCGGGCTGCTTCGTCATCAATGCCACCGGCTGGCTGACCGATGATCAGATCGCCGCCATCGAACCCGATCCCAAGGCGCAGAAGGCGCTGCGCGGCGGTTGCTGTACCGCCATCGTCTCGCCGGAGGGCAAGCTGCTGGCCGAGCCCCTGCGCAGCGGCGAAGGCATCCTGGTGGCCGATCTCGATATGGAACTGGTCACCAAGCGCAAGCGCATGATGGATTCGGTGGGCCACTATGCGCGTCCGGAACTGTTGCACCTGGTGATCGATGATCGCCGTACGTCCCCCATGTCTTCCCTGTTCCCGGCGGAACAGTCTTCTCCTGTCATCCCATCTTCCGCGAGGCCACATCATGCAGACAGCCGTCATCCAGTTGCATCCCCAGCGTTCGAGCCGCAAGGCGCCCATGGAGCTGATCTCGGAACTGCAATCCTTAGGGCTGCGTCTTGACGATCCCACTGCCGGCGCGCAGAGCCGGCGCGGCGGGGCAGGGCCGTCCGACCACAAGGCGGTGACGGTCGACGGCCATACCGTGATGATCCCGGTGCATACGGCCGGCTCCTGGTCCTCGCCCTATGTGGCCACGCAACCGGGCGCGGATGGCGCCTCGCGCATCCTGCGCGACGGCGTCGAGGTGGGGGTGGTGTCCTTCCCGCGCCAGCCGCGCTTCTACAAGATGCAGACCTTCGATGGCATCCCCTACGGCAAGATCGCCACGCTGCACGGCGCCGACGTGCTGGCCACCACCATCCTGCAGAGCTGCATCCGCTACGAAAGCCGGCGCAAGTCCTGCCAGTTCTGCGCCATCGGCCAGTCGCTGGCGGCCGGCCGCACCATCCTGCGCAAGACCCCTGAGCAACTGGGCGAGGTGGCGCGGGCCGCGGTGCTGCTGGATGGCGTCAAGCACATGGTGATGACCACCGGTACGCCCAACGCCACCGACCGTGGCGCGCAGATTCTGTGCGAGAGTGCCTTCGGCGTGAAGTCGGCGGTGAACCTGCCGATCCAGGGCCAGTGCGAGCCGCCCGATGATGACGCCTGGTTCCGCCGCATGCACGACGCCGGCATCGATACCCTTGGCATGCATCTGGAAGCGGTCACCCCCGAGGTGCGCAAGCGCATCATGCCGGGCAAGGCCAGCGTGCCGGTGGAGCGCTACATGGATGCCTTCGCGGCTGCGGTCGATGTCTTCGGGCGCGGCCAGGTCAGCACCTACATCCTGGCCGGGCTGGGCGACAGCGACGAGGCCATCCTGGGCATGAGCGAGCGCCTGATCGCGCTGGGTGTCTATCCCTTCGTGGTGCCCTTCGTGCCGATTTCCGGCACGCCACTGGAAGACCATCCCTCGCCCGACGCCGCTGCCATGCGGCGCCTGTTGAGCCCGCTGGCCGGCATGCTGGAAGCGGCCGGCATGCGCTCCGGCGACGCCAAGGCCGGTTGCGGCAAGTGCGGCGCCTGCTCCTCCCTGTCTTCGTTCGAAAGGAAATGATCATGAGCGATGTGGTCGAGAAAGCTGTTGCCCCCGCCCCTGTGTCGGCATCGTCGGCCCCGGTAGTGCGCATCAAGCTGGCGCTGGACAAATGGGAGCGCGAGCAGGCGCGCCAGCTGCGCCGCGAAGTGTTCTGCGCCGAGCAGGGCGTGTTCCAGGACGACGATACCGACGCCATCGACGCCATCGCCATGCCCATCGTGGCCGTGATGGAGGCGCCCGATGGCAGTCGCAGCGTGGTCGGTACCGTGCGCATCCATGAATCCGCACCGGGCGTGTGGCACGGCTCGCGCCTGGCGGTGGCGCAGCATGCGCGGCGCATCGGCTCGGTCGGCAGCGGCCTGATCCGGCTGGCCGTCTGCACCGCCCATGCCCATGGCTGCCATACCTTCCTGGCCCAGGTGCAGAGCCAGAACGCGCCGCTGTTCCGACGCCTGCACTGGCAGACTCTGGCCGAGATCGAGGTACACGGCCGGCCGCATCACCAGATGCAGGCCGACCTGGCCTTCTATCCGCCCATCAGCGACGGCGAGCGGGGTTTCCTGGCCGGCCAGCGCGAGGAGCGCGCAGCATGAATGCGCGAGACAGCGCGCCCACGCTGGCGCAGATCGTGACGACCCTGCGCGCCGCCCGTGGCATCGCGCACAAGCGCGATATCGATGCGGTGGTCCAGGTGCTGGACCCGGCGCCAGCGGTGCGGCATCAGGGCCACACCCTGGCCGTGGGCGACGACTGTGCCGCCATTCCCGATGGCGATGGCTATCTGCTGTTTGCCATCGAAGGTTTCATCAATGAATTCGTCGAACAGCAACCGTGGTTTGCCGGCTATTGCGGCGTGATGGTCAACGTCAGCGACATCTATGCCATGGGCGGACGCCCGGTGGCGGTGGTCGATGCCCTGTGGAGCCGCGACGGCGATGCCGCGCGGCCGGTGCTGGAAGGGCTGGCCGCGGGTGCGCGCGTGTATGGCGTGCCACTGGTAGGCGGGCATAGCAACCGGCGCAATGACCGCGAGCAGTTGTCGGTATCCATCATCGGTCGCGCCCGGCGCCTGCTGACCAGCTTTGATGCCCGCAGTGGTGACCATCTGGTGGCCGTGATCGATCTGCGCGGCCGCTTCCAGGAACCGCATGCCTACTGGAACGCCAGCTCCGGCGCGCCCGCCGAACGCCTGCGCGCCGATCTGGAATTGCTGCCGGCCATCGCCGAGGACGGGCTGGCCAGTGCCGCCAAGGACATCAGCATGGCCGGCGTGATCGGTACCGCGCTGATGCTGTTGGAGTGCTCCGGCAAGGGCGCGCTGATCGACCTGGAGGCCATTCCCTGCCCACCGGGTGTGGATTTCCAGCGCTGGCTGACGGCCTTCCCCAGTTATGGTTTCTTGCTCAGTGTGCCGGCGCCGGACCTGGAACAGGTACTGGGCCGCTTCGCCGCCCGTGGCCTGTCGGCCGCGTCCATCGGACGCATCGATGACAGCCGCACACTGCGTCTGTCCATGCAGGGCCAGACCGAGACCTTCTGGGACCTGGCCGAAGAAGCCCTGATCGGCTGCGGCCCGGTGCGTGCCGGGCAGGGTGGTGTGTGATGACGCGACCAGTCTCGGCCCAGATGCGGCCCCTGCGAGTTGCCATGCTGACCCACTCGGTCAACCCCCGGGGCGGTGTGGTGCATGCCCTGCAACTGGCCGAGAGCCTGCAGGCCCTGGGACAGGAGACCACGCTGTTCGCGCCCGATGCCCGTGGACGCGGGCTATTCCGCGAAGCCGCCTGTGGTTTTCATCCGGTGCCGGGGGCGGTGCACTGCGCCGACGTGGTGGACATGGTGCGCCAGCGTATCGACGACTATCTGCGCTGCTTCGAACAGCCCGGCATGGACCGCTTCGATCTCTACCACGCCCAGGATTCGATCAGCGCCAACGCCCTGGCCACGCTGGTCGCCCGTGGCGTGATCCCGGGCTATGTGCGCACCGTGCATCACCTGGACCAGTTCGACGACCTGCGGCTGCACGCCTGGCAGGAACGCGGCTATCGCGCCGCTGACCGTCTGCTGTGCGTGAGCCGCACCTGGCAGGACATCCTGGCCCGCGAGCACGGGGTGCGGGCCGAGCTGGTCTCCAATGGCGTCGACCTGCAGCGCTACACCGCCACACCTGCGGTGCAGGCAGCCCAGCGCGACCCGCTGCTGCGCCAGGAACTGGGGCTGGATGGCGCACCGGTGCTCCTGGCGGTGGGCGGGGTGGAACCGCGCAAGAACACCTTGGGCATCCTGCGTGCCTTCCTGCGGCTGCGGCGCGTCTATCCGCAGGCGCAACTGGTGATTGCCGGTGGCGCCAGCGTGCTGGACCACGCCGACTACCAGCGCAGTTTCCAGGATGAACTGCAGGCTGCCGATCTGCCGCCGGGTGCGCTGCGCATCCTCGGCCAGGTGCCGGACGCCGACATGCCGGCCCTGTTTCGCTGTGCCGATGCGCTGGTGTTTCCCTCGCTCAAGGAAGGCTTTGGCCTGGTGGTGCTGGAAGCCATGGCCAGCGGCGTGCCGGCAGTGGTCTCGCGCATCGCCCCTTTTACCGAATATCTGGACGGCGGTTGCTGCGCCTGGGTCGATCCCCATGACCCGGCCTCGATTGCCGCCGGCATTGCGCATGCGCTTGACCCGGCCGGCCGCGCCGCGATGGTGGCCGCCGGCCAGGCGATCTGTGCGCGATTTTCCTGGTCGCGCTCGGCGCGACGCCATCTTGAGCTTTATCACGATTACCTGGGCCAGCGCGCCCCATCTGCAACACGCCAAGAGGAACACCATGCCTGAAATGCACTTTCGCGTCCGCTGGCCGGACGATACCGTCAGCGACTGCTATTCGCCCTCGCTGGTGGTCAAGGAACACCTGCAAGCCGGTAGCCGTTATCGGCTGGCCGATTTCGTCGAACGCAGTGTCACCGCGCTCAACATCGGCAGCGAGCGGGTGCGCGAGAAATACGGCTTCGCCTGCTCATCGGCCATGGACCAGCTGCGCCGCATCGAAGAGACCGCCGCCCGTTTCGAGGGCCAGGCCGACGCCGAGGTGGTGGTCGAAGCCTTCCTGCCCTGATCTGCTCATCCAACCCGACAACATCCCACGAGGAACATCATGTCCATTGCAAGCCAAGGCGCAGTGCGCCATCACAGTGTCATCATCATCGGCGGCGGCCAGGCCGGGCTGTCCATCAGCTGGTACCTCAAGCAGGCCGGAGTCGATCATCTGGTGCTGGAAAAGCACCAGGTCGGCCACGCCTGGCGCAACGAGCGCTGGGATACCTTCTGCCTGGTCACGCCCAACTGGCAATGCAACCTGCCGGGCTATCCGTATCGCGGCAACGATCCTTTCGGCTTCATGAAGAAGGATGAGATCGTCGAGTACCTGGACGGCTTCGTCGCCAGTTTCCAGCCGCCGGTGCGCGAGGGCGTGAGCGTGAACAAGCTGTGGCGCGAGGACGGGCTGTGGCGCATCACCGCCAGCGATGGCGCCTATTCGGCCGACCAGGTGGTGGTGGCAGTGGGTGGCTATCACATCCCGGTGGTGCCGCGTGCGGCCGAGCGCCTGCCGGCCGATATCGTGCAGATCCACTCCAGCCAGTATCTCAATCCGCAATCGCTGCCGGAGGGCGAGGTGCTGGTGGTGGGCACCGGCCAGTCCGGTTGCCAGATCGCCGAAGACCTGCACCTGGCCGGCCGTCGCGTGCACCTGGGCGTGGGCGACGCGCCCCGCGTGGCGCGCACCTACCGGGGCAAGGATGTGGTCGAGTGGCTGGACAAGATGAAGTATTACGACCTGCCGGTGGACAAGCATCCGCTGGGCACGGGCGTACGCGAAAAAACCAACCATTACGTCACCGGCCGTGATGGCGGGCGCGATATCGACCTACGCAAGTTCGCCCTGGAAGGCATGCAGCTCTATGGCAAGTTCGAGAGCCTGGAGGGCGAGGTGGCGCACTTCGGCGGCGGCGTGAAGGGGTATCTGGACGAGGCCGACGCTGTCTCCGAGAGCATCAAGGACAGCATCGACCGCTTCATCGACGCCAACGGCATCGAGGCTCCCACCGAAGCCCGCTATGTGCCGGTCTGGCAGCCGCCTTCGGATACGGCGCGGGCGCTGGACCTGCGCGCCTCGGCCATTTCGGCGGTGGTCTGGTGCATCGGCTTCCGTACCGATTTCAGCTGGATCAACGAACCCATCTTCGACGGCCGTGGCTATCCCGGTCACGAGCGTGGTGTGACGGCGGCTCCCGGCCTCTACTTCCTGGGCCTGCCGTGGCAATACACCTGGGGCTCGGGCCGCTTCTCCGGCATCGACCGCGATGCGCGCTACCTGTTCGACCACATCAGCGCCTTGCGTGCCGGGGCGACGTCGTCCACTGAATCGACACCATCGGCCCTGTCACAGGCCGCCTGAGCCCAAGGGAGTTTCCCATGTCGCAGCAAGCCGTACTTTCGCCCGTGGACGCTGCCAGTTCCGCCTATGGCCGCCTGATGCAGCGCTCGCAGCAGGACCCCGAGGGTTTCTGGCGCGAGCAGGCCGGCCGCATCAGCTGGCAGCGCGATTTCGATCAGGTCCTCGACGACAGCCGGGCGCCGTTTGCGCGCTGGTTCGTCGGCGGGCTGACCAATCTCTGCCATAACGCCGTGGACCGCCATCTGGAAGCGCGGGCAGAGCAGGCGGCCCTGATCTGTATTTCTAACGAGATGCAGGGCGAGCCGAAGGCGCAGCAGGGCGGCTGCTATGAACGCGTATTGAGCTATCGTCAGTTGCATCGCGAGGTCAATGCGATGGCCGCCATCCTGCTGGAACGCGGGGTGCGGCGCGGTGACCGGGTGCTGGTGTATCTGCCCATGGTGGCCGAGGCCGCCATCGCCATGCTGGCCTGCGCCCGCATTGGCGCGGTGCACGCGGTGGTGTTTGGCGGCTTCGCACCGGCCAGCCTGGCGAGCCGCATCGTCGATGCGCGCCCGGCGCTGGTGGTGTGTGCCGATGCCGGTTTCCAGAATGGCGTGGCGGTGGGCTACAAGGCCTGGGTCGATCAGGCCCTGGAGATCGCCGGTCATGCCTGCCCGGTGCTGGTGGTGGATCGCGGCGTGTTGCCCTGGACGCGGGTGATCGGGCGCGACCATGACTACGCGGCGCAGCGCGAGCGCCATCTGCAGGCCGACGTGCCCTGTGTCTGGCTGGAATCGAACGAACCCAGCTATCTGCTCTACACCTCCGGCACCACCGGCCAGCCCAAGGGCGTGCAGCGCGATACCGGTGGCCACGCGGTGGCGCTGGCGACGTCGATGGACCTGTTGTTCCAGGCCCGGCCCGGGCAGACCCTGTTCACCACCTCCGACCTGGGATGGGTGGTCGGTCACAGCTATGGGTTGTATGGTCCTTTGCTGCTGGGCATGCGCAGCGTGCTCTACGAAGGCTCGCCGCTGCGGCCCGATGCCAGTGCCTGGTGGCGGCTGGTGGAGCGGCATGGCGTGGATCTGATGCTGTCCTCGGCCACGGCGATGCGGCTGCTCAAGCGGGGTGGGCGCCGCGCCTTTCGTAGCGCGGACCTGTCGTCCTTGCGCTGCCTGTTCCTGGCCGGCGAACCGCTGGACGAACCGACCGCCGACTGGCTGGAAGAGGCGCTGGGCAAGCCTGTCATCGATCACTACTGGCAGACCGAGACCGGCTCGCCCATGATCGGTCTGCCGCTGACCGATCTCGATGGTCACACCCCGTTACGACGCCAGCGGGGTTCACCGGGACTGCCGGCGGCCGGCTACCGGCTGGCCGTGCTGGAGGGGCAGGGAGGGCAGGGCAGCCAGCCCTGCGTCCCCGGTGACAAGGGTTTGCTGGTCGCCAGCGGCGTCTTGCCGCCCGGTTGCCTGACTACGCTGTGGCAGCGTGATGAACAATTCCTGAGTACCTACTGGCGGCGCGAGCAGGGCCAGTGGCGCTATGCCACCTTCGACGTGGCGGTGGCCGGGCCGGATGGTCATCTGCGCGTACTGGGCCGGGCCGACGACGTCATCAACGTGGCCGGCAAACGCCTGGGCACGCGCGAGGTGGAGGAAATCCTGCTGGCCGACGATGCCGTGGCCGAGGTGGCCGTGATCGGCATGCCGCATCGTCTGCGCGGGCAGGTGCCGATGGCGGTGGTGGTGCCGCGTGCCGGTATCCAATACCTGCCCAGCCTGCTGGAACACCGGCTGGGGGAAGCCGTGGTGTCGGCCATCGGTGCCTGGGCGCGGCCGCGTCGCATCGTGCTGGTGGAGAGCTTGCCGCGCACGCGCTCGGGCAAGGTCCTGCGCCGTCTGATGCGCGAGATGGTCAATGGCGAACTGCCGGACGCCGCCTGCCCGCCGGAACTGGCGGCCTTGCACACGCTGCTGGCCGGCGCGCCGCAGAAGTTGCCCGAAGCCGGCCTGCACCTCTCCGCAGGCGCGGAGGTGATGCCGCTACCTGCCTGAGCGCTTGCGCGAACGCAGGCGGGCGGCTATCGTGCTGGCTTGCACAACAGGGAAACGGGAAGGAATCAGCATGCATCACATCGGCTACTTGCTCACCGACGGTTTCCAGGTCATGGGGCTGGCGACGCAGACCGTCTTCGAGTACGCCAACAAGGTGGCCGGCGAGGACTTCTATGCCCTGCGCAACTTCTCGGTAGCTGGTGGCGATGTGCGCTCCTCGCTGGGCATGACCATCGCCACGCTCCCGGTGGAGCAGGCCGATCACATCGACAGCTGGATGGTCTGCGGCGTGGGCAATCCCCTGGAGTCTCCCTCCAGCCAGGAGGAGCGCAGTTTCCTGCAGACCACCGGCCAGCGTGCCCGACGCATTGCGGCCATCTGCACCGGTGGTTTCGTGCTGGCCGAATCGGGGCTCTTGTCCAAGCGCCGTGCCACCACGCACTGGTTTTTCGCTCGCGACATGCAGGCGCGCTTCCCGGACATCCAGGTCGAGGACGACCGCATCTACATCGTCGACGGCGCCATCTGGACCTCGGCCGGCATGACCGCCGGGCTGGACATGGCGCTGGCCATGGTCGGCAAGGACCTGGGCGAGGACGTGGCACGCGGTGTGGCGCACAACCTGGTGATGCATCAGCATCGCACCGGTGGTCAGACCCAGCATTCTGAAATGCTCTCCCTGGCCCCCAAGACCGATCGCATCCAGAATGCCCTCAACTACGCCCGCAAGAACCTGATGCGACCGCTCACGGTGGAAGAACTGGCCGAGGAGGCCAATCTCAGCCCGCGCCAGTTCAGTCGCGTCTTCACCGCCGAGACCGGCTTGTCGCCCTCCAAGGCGATCGAAGGCCTGCGTCTGGAAGCGGCGCGCCTGATGATCGAGCAGAGCCGCCATCCGCTGGAAGTGATCGCCCGCGAAACGGGTTTCCGCGACCGTCGCCACATGCGCGAGGTCTTCATGCGTGGTTATGGCGTGCCGCCGCAATCGATGCGGCGGGAAGTGAGGGCCTGAAGGGGGCCTGATCCAGGCCCCAGGCACCCGTACCGGCCTACTCAGGCCTGCTTGCGGGTGCGGATGTCGCGCAGGATCTTTTGCGGAGATTCTCCCAGCACGCGGGCAAAGGCACGCCGCATCCGCTCGTCATCGCCAAAGCCGGTCTGCACTGCAATGCGGGACGGGGTGGAGTGACCGCTTTCCATCAGTGACTGCGCAGCCTGCACGCGCAGTTTTTCGATGGCCTTGGCGGGGGACAGGCCAGTCTCGGCCTGGAAAGTTCGGCTGAAGTGGCGCGCACTCCAGTTGACCTGGTCTGCCAACTGCTGGATGGTCAGTGGTTCGCGCAGGTTTTCCCGGATGAAACCGAGCACGCGCTGGATGCGTTCCTGCTTGGGATCGATCTCGGCCAGTACCGAGAACTGGCTGGTGCCTCCCGGACGACGATGACTGAGCACCATGGTCTTGCAGATGGCCCGCGTGACCTCGTGGCCGAGATCGGACTCCACCAGACCCAGCACCATATCGATGCCGGCCGTCATGCCGGCCGAACTCCAGAACTTGCCGTCGCGCACGTAGATCTGGTCCGGCTGTACCCGCAGCTGCGGGAACCGCGTCGCCAGCGCGTCAGCGAAACTCCAATGAGTGGTCACGGCGCGGCCGTCGAGCAGGCCGGCTTCGGCCAGCAGGAAGGCGGCGGTACAGATACCGGCGATGCGACGACTATCCCGCTCGGCCTGGCGCAGGCGATCCAGCAGGCCCGGGCAGGGCGTGGGTACGGCCGGTGTGCTGGCCACCAGCAGGGTGTCGTAGGGGGTGTCGTCAATGGCTTGGGTGCCGATGGGGACCCCGGAGCGGGTCTCGATGTTGCCGCCCCGCATGGAGACGATGTCCACGGCATAGCTGCCCGGCGCAAAGTGGTTGGCGATTCCCAGGATGGTGAGAACGGAGAGATCCAGGATATGGAATCCGGGATAGACAAGCAATGCGACACGGGCAACCACGGGACCTCACGAACGTAGAAAACAGGTCCCGCCAGCATACAAGCGCACTCTCTTGGCAACAAGACCTCATCCATGCAGCGGCCGCCCCCGGTGGTGGGAGCAGCCATGACAGCGAGGCCGGCCAGTGATTCTTTCGATACGGCAAGCAACAGGAACGCCGCCTCTCCAGACGCAGCGCGCGTCCGGTACGAGCGAGCGGGACGGCTGAATATAGCACCGGCCAGGACCTTGCGAAGGACAGGAAAACCGGTGATTCCTGCCATCGGCATGGCGCTTTCCGTGGCCGATGCAAGCTCATCTTGATGGCAGGTTTTGCATGCTTTCCTGACTGTTGCAGGATGGTCGGCTCCGTATAATTTGCCTGGTCCCAAGCGCAAGAACGCACTGTGGTATGCCACATCTTCCTTGCCCGGACTGTCCATTCTCCGCCACGGGTGTCAGGCCAGGTCATGACCGTTGATCGATGACCGAGACCGATGTCCGCGGGACTCTTTCCAACCAGCCTTGACGTGGCACTCCCGTGACAGGGATGGCTGCAGCATGGACACGCCAGGATCGCCCATGACCGACCGTCGACTCTTTCTCAAAACCCTGGCTGCCGGCGGCGGTGGCCTGATGCTGGGGGTGCTGTTGCCCCAGGCCGGTGCGCACGCCCGCACCAAGCCTGGCGCTGCGGACACCAGCAGCAGCTGGGAGCCCAGTGCCGTACTGCGCATCGCCAGCGATGGCCGGGTCACCATGACCATGCCTTATGTGGAAATGGGGCAGGGGACCTATACCTCGGTACCCATGCTGATTGCCGAAGAACTGGAGATCGATCTCCACGACGTCGTCCTGGAACATGCCGGCGCCGATGACAAGCGCTACATGAACCCGGCCCTGGGCTTCCAGGTCACCGGTGGTTCCACCACCATGCGCGCAGCGTGGATGTCGATGCGCCAGGCCGGCGCCGCCGCCCGCATGTTGCTGGTGCAGGCGGCCGCGCAACGCTGGCAGGTCGACTCCGCCAGCTGCCTGGCCCGCAGTGGAACCGTGATGCATCCCGCCAGTGGCCGCAAGCTGGGCTACGGTGAACTGGTCGAGGCGGCCGCTGCCATGCCGCTGCCTGCACCGGCCAGCATCGTGCTCAAGCAGCCGGCCGATTTTCGCCTGATCGGCAAGCCAGCCCGTCGCCTGGACACTGCTGGCAAGCTGGATGGTTCGGCCCGCTACGGCATGGACGTGCAACTGCCCGGTATGAAGGTAGCCGCACTGGCCATCACCCCCACCATCGGGGGACGCCTGGACAGCGTGGACGAAGCGGCCGCACTGCGCGTGCGCGGAGTGCGCCAGGTGGTACGTCTGGACGACTGCGTAGCGGTCATCGCCGACCACTATGGTGCCGCGCAAAAGGGTTTGCTGGCGGCTCGCCCGACCTGGCATGCCGGCTCGCATGCGAGTCTGTCCACCGAGGACATCGTTGCCGACATGCGACGCGCCAGCCAGAGCGCGGCCGCCCGCGTGCGCAGCGAGGGGGACCCCGAGGCTCGCATCGCCGGGGCGGCCAAGGTGCTGGAGGCGACTTACGAATTACCCTTCCTGGCGCACGCCGCCATGGAGCCGATGAACTGTACCGTGCATGTCACCCCCGACCACTGCGAGGTATGGACCGGCACCCAGGTGATGACGCTGGCGCGGGCTGTGGCCGCCAAGGTCATCGGACTGCCCCAGGACCGCGTGACGGTGCACAACTTCTTGCTGGGTGGCGGCTTCGGTCGTCGTCTCGAAATCGACGGCGTCGAGCGTGCCGTGCGCATCGCCACCCAGGTCAAGCACCCGGTCAAGGTGATCTACAGTCGCCAGGACGATATCCGCCACGACATGTACCGCCCCTACTGGTTCGACCGCCTGCGCGCCGGCATCGATGCCCAGGGCCAGCCAGTGGCCTGGTTCCATCACCTGACCGGTTCGTCGGTGCTGGGGCGATTCCTGCCACCGGCCTTCAAGAATGGCTATGACGAGGAGACCCTGGATGGCGCCGAGCGCCCGCCGTATGCCTTCCCGGCCATCCAGGTCGATTACACCCGCCACGAACCGCAGTTGCCGACTGCCTTCTGGCGCGGCGTGGGGCCGACCCACAATGTCTTCGTGGTGGAAAGCTTCATCGACGAACTGGCCTTTGCGGCCGGCATCGATCCGCTGCAGTACCGGCTCTCCCTGCTGGGGGACAATCCGCGCGCTCGCAAGGTGCTGGAGGTGGCGGCCCGCGAGGCCGGCTGGCACGGTCCGCGTGAAGGCAAGACCGGACGCGGCCTGTCGGTGCAGTTCGCCTTCGGCACCTACATGGCCATGGTGGTCGATGTCGAGGTGGAGCAGGGCGAGGTCAAGGTGCAGCGCGTGGTCTGTGCGCTGGACTGCGGCGTGGTGGTCAATCCCGATACCGTGCAGGCCCAGGTCGAAGGGGCGGTGATCTTTGGTCTGTCCGGCGCATTGTGGGGCAACATCACGCTGCGCAATGGCCAGGTGGAGCAGGGCAACTTCGACGATTATCGCGTCATGCGCATGTTCGAGACCCCGCGTATCCAGACCCACATCGTGGCCAGCCAGGAAGCCCCTGGCGGCATGGGCGAACCAGGTACCTCCGGTGTCATGCCGGCACTGGCCAACGCCGTGCATGCGGCCACCGGAACACGAATCCGCAAGCTGCCCATCGTGGCCGCCTTGCAAGCAAGCTGACAGGAGCACACATGATTTCTCTGAACATCAACGGCAAGGTGGTCAAGGTCGAGGCCGAGCCGGATACGCCCCTGTTGTGGGTACTGCGCGATGAACTGCAGATGGCCGGCACCAAATACGGGTGCGGTGCGGCCCTGTGCGGCGCCTGCACCGTGCATGTCGACGGCCAGCCGGCACGTGCCTGCGTCATGCCGGCCTCGGCGGCGGTGGGAAAGAGGCTCACCACCATCGAAGCCATCGGCGCCACCCCGGTGGGACAGCGGGTGCAGGCGGCCTGGACCGAGATCGACGTGCCGCAATGCGGTTACTGCCAGTCGGGCCAGATCATGGCGGCAGTGGCCTTGCTGCGCGCCATCCCCAAGCCTAGCGACAAGGACATCGACCAGGCCATGTCCGGCAACATCTGCCGCTGCGGGACCTATCCGCGCATCCGCGCGGCGATCCACAAAGCGGCGGGGCAGTCATGATGCGCGCACTGATGGTGATGCTGCTGGCCCTGTGTTCGCTCACCCAGGCGCAGGCGCAAGGCCAGGGCAAGCCGGCCCGGGATGATGGGACGCTCTTCGAACCGATTGCTAGCGTAGTGATGTCGCCGCGCTGCCTGAACTGCCACCAGGCCGAAGCTCCGCACCAGAAAGACATGGGCGTGCTGCATGCCCAGCAGGTGGTGCGCGGCAAGGATGGTCATGGCTCGGCCGTGCTGCAATGTGCGGCCTGCCACCAGGCCACCAACACTGCCCAGGGCAAGGTCCCCGGCGCGCCCAACTGGCACCTGGCACCGCTCTCCATGCGCTGGCAGGGTCTGGACAAGAAGGGCGTATGCGAGCAGATGCGTGACCCGGCCCGCAACGGCAACCGCAAGACCGGTGCCCAGGTCATCGAACATATGAAGACCGATCCACTGGTGCTGTGGGCTTGGTCGCCCGGTGCCGACCGCACCATCCCGCCGATGTCGCATGCGCAGTTCGTGCAGATGCTGGAGATGTGGTCGGCTGCCGGCATGCCCTGCCCGGGTTGATTCGCGGCCGCATGGACAGTATCGATCTGCAGGTTTTGCAGGCCTGCGTGCAATGGTTGCAGCAGGGGCATGCCTGCGAATATGTCACGGTGGTGCGGACCTGGGGCTCCAGTCCCCGGCCACCGGGCTCCACCATGGCCATCCGTGCCGATGGCGTGGTGGTCGGTTCAGTTTCGGGCGGTTGCATCGAGGATGACCTGATCGCCCACGCCCGCGTCGACGGCATGACGCGGCGCACGCCGCAACGGCTCAGTTATGGCATTTCCGCCGATGAGGCGCACCGCTTCGGGCTGCCTTGCGGCGGCACGGTGGAGCTGCTGGTCGAACCCCTGGGTCCGCACAGCCAGATGGCCGCCTTGCTGGCGCGCCTGCAGCGCCGGGTGCTGACCCGACGCCGACTGGACCTGGCCAGTGGCACGGTCCTGCTGGAAGATGCCGGCGAAGACGCACCGTTGCAGCTCGACACGCATAGCCTGACGACACTCCATGGCCCCCGGCTGCGGCTACTGATCATCGGCGCCGGCCAGCTCTCGCAGTTCCTGGCCCAGATTGCCACTGCCCTCGATTACCAGGTCACCGTCTGCGATCCGCGTGAAGAACACCGGTTGGCATGGTCATTGCCGGGCGTGTCGGTGGTGCATGCCATGCCCGATGATCTGGTGCTGGAGATGCGGCTGGACCACCGCAGCGCCGTGGTGGCTCTGACCCATGATCCGCGCCTGGACGACATGGCCCTGATGGAAGCGCTCAAGACCGACGCCTTCTACATCGGCGCCATCGGCTCGCGGCTGAACCAGTCACGGCGCCGTGAACGTCTGCTGCAGCTTGACCTCGATGCCGATCAGATCGCCAAGCTGCACGGCCCGGTCGGGCTGGACATCGGCAGCCGCACGCCGCACGAGATTGCCATCTCCATCATGGCGCAGATGATCCAGGTCCGTGGCGGAACCAGGGAAGCGGCCATGCCGGCGTACTGATCCTGTCCATTGCGCCCAGCGCAAAAGGCCTTGCGATCCGGGATGCATTCCCACCCATGGGCACTCAGGGCATAGTGGGGACAGTCCAATATCGGGGTCAGATCGTGTCCACTTCCTTGCCATCCTCTTCCGCTGTTTCCTCCGCATCGCCATCCCGTCCGCGACACGCCATCATCATCGGTGGCTCGCTCGGCGGTCTGTTTGCCGGCACCATGCTGCGGCAGATCGGCTGGGACGTTGATATCTGCGAGCGCTCGGCCAGCGATCTCGACAGCCGGGGCGGTGGCATTGTGTTGCAACCGGAGGTGCTGGAGGTGTTCCGCCGCATTGGCGTCGATATCCGCCGCCAGGCGCTCGGCGTACCCTCGATCAACCGCGTCGTGCTGGACAAGGATGGCAGCGTGCGGGTACGGCGACCTGCGCCGCAGACCCAGACTTCCTGGTCCCTGATCTATAGCACGCTGAAGTCGGTCTTCGGCAGCGAGCACTACCATCAGGGCCGGGTGCTGTCGCATGTGGAGCAGGACCCGGACAGCGCCCGCGTGACGGCCTGCTTCGAAGATGGCAGCCGCGCCAGCGGCGACCTGCTGATCGGCGCCGACGGCGGAGATTCCCGCGTGCGCAGCCAATTCTGGCCGGCGCAGCGGCCCGGCTATGCCGGCTACCTGGCCTGGCGTGGCCTGCTGCCCGAGGCCGACATGCCGGCCACCACCCGCGCTGTGCTGCATGGCGACTTCGGCTTTGCCAACCATACCGGCTCGCACATCCTGGGTTACCTGGTGCCGGGGGAGGGCAACAGCATCTGGCCCGAGCAGCGTCTCTACAACTGGGTCTGGTACCGCGTGGCCAGTGAGGCCATGCTGGAACAGGTGATGCTGGATCGCGATGGCCGCCAGCGCGCCTATTCGGTGCCGGAAGGCCTGCTCGCCCCGCGCTGGCGCCAGCACCTGCGTGAGGAAGCGCCGCAGCTGTTGCCGCCGCCCTTCCGTGATGCAGTGCTGGCCACCGATGCCCCCTTCGTCCAGGCCATCCGCGACCTGGCGGTGGAACAGATGGTCAGCGGTCGGGTGCTGATCCTGGGCGATGCGGCCTCCATTCCACGCCCGCATACTGCAGCCAGTACCCTGAAGGCTGCCGCCAATGCGCTGAGCCTGGCCGATGCACTGCAGGCCAGCCGGGACGACATCGACGCTGCCCTGGCGCGCTGGGAACCGCGCCAGGTGGCCCTGGGCCAGCAGTTGCTGCGCCAGGGTGTGGAAGCGGGCCAGTTGCTGCTGTTCCATCATCCCTGATGGGCCAGGGCCTGTTCAAATTTAATCTAAGCATCTTGCAGATCAAATGTGAACAGGCCCTAGTCCCGCGTGGCGGGACTTTCCCGGTCACTATCGACCTTCCGCTGTTGCCGATCCTCCGGGTCGGTACAATGTGGCTCCACAACAGGCGCCATGCCAGCGGGGGGCGCGCCTGATCCGCATCGCAGCGGGTTTTTCAACGAACATGGCGCAACGATCATGGACCGGTTTTCAGAGCTCAAGGCATTCTCGGTGGTGGCCAGCACCGGCGGCTTTTCGGCCGCTGCACGCAACCTGGGCATTGCGCCTTCATCGGTGGTGCGTCTCATCGATGCGCTGGAGCGGCGCGTGGGCGCCAGGCTGCTCAATCGCTCTACCCGCACGGTGACGCTCACCGACAGCGGGCGCCTGTACTACGAGAGCGTGCTGGTCATCCTGGAACAGATCGAGGAAGCCGAGAACCTGGCTTCCCAGGAAGGCGTGCCGCAGGGGCGGCTGAAGATTTCGGCACCGGTCACCTTCAGCACGCTCTACCTGGCGCCGGCCCTGTGCCAGTTGCAGCAGACCTATCCCAAGCTGGCTGTACATCTTAATCTCAGCGACGGCATCAGCGATCTGGCCGAAGATTCGGTGGATGTTGCCATCCGCATCGGCAAGCCGGTGCCGCAAGCCGAGCTTCATACGCGCTGGCTGGCCGACCAGCGGCGCATCATCTGCGCCAGTCCCGAGTACTTCAAGGCAGTCGGCATGCCGCTGGTTCCGGCCGACCTGCGCCAGCACGATTGCCTCAGCTTTTCCTATGCCAGCCAGTCACGCCAGTGGCGCTTTCGTCCGCTGGCGGCACCCGCTGGGCCGGCCACGCCAGCCGAGCCTATCCAGACGGTGGAGGTGAGCGGCTCGCTGTCGGTGAATAATTCCGAGATGCTGCGCCAGGCCTGTCTGGGTGGGTATGGCGTGGCCATGCTGCCGGTGTGGCTGGTGATGGATGACATCCAGGCCGGGCGGCTGGTGTGGGCGCTGCCCGCCTACGAAGCCAACCCCGGTGCCATGGACGTCGGTATCTATGCCGTCTATCCCTCCAACCGCGAGACCGCCCTGAAGGTGAAGGTCTTCATCGACGTGCTGGAACAGCACCTGGCCACGGCGCTGCCGGTATTGCCGCAGCCGGCGGCGCCGGTTCAGGACTAGGCCTCGGGACCAGACCTCAGGACTGGCCCTCAGGCCTGATCCAGTGCCAAGCGCCGGCCCCGGGTGGTGGCGGGACGGGCTTCTGCGGTGGTGCTGATGGTCGTCGACAGCGCGGCAACGGCATCATCCTTGGCCAGCCTCATCTCACCCAACTGGAAGTGACTGACCATCTCGGCCAGTGCGGCGGCCTGGTCGCGCAGGCTGGCGGCCGAGGCGGCGGCTTCTTCCACCAGGGCAGCGTTCTGCTGGGTGACGCCATCCATTTCCGTGATGGCGACGTTGACGTGGCCAATACCGGTGCGCTGTTCGCTTGAGGAGGCGGTGATGGCCGACATCATGGAGGCCACTTCATTGACGCTCTGTACCACCTCGCTGATGGTGCCGCCGGCGTCGCTGACAATGCCGGCGCCGGTAGCAATGCTGGTCGAGGATGCATCGATCAGGCTCTTGATTTCCTTGGCTGCGGCCGCACTGCGCTGGGCCAGTACCCGTACCTCCGAGGCCACCACGGCGAAGCCGCGCCCCTGTTCGCCGGCGCGGGCCGCTTCCACGGCCGCATTGAGCGCCAGGATATTGGTCTGGAAGGCGATGCCGTCGATGGCGGAAATGATGGCCTCGATACGGCCTGCGCTGCTGCTGATGGCGTCCATGGTCTGGCTCACCTTCTGCATGGCGGCGCCCCCTCGTTGTGCCAGCTCGGAAGTGGCCAGCGCGAGGTGATTGGCCTGTAGCGCATGCTGGGCATTGGAGGCCACGGTCTGGGTCAGCTGTTCCATGGAGGCGGCCGTCTCCTCCAGCGAGCCGGCCTGGCTTTCAGTACGGGCCGACAGATCCAGGTTGCCGCTGGCGATCTGCGAGGAGGCTGCGGCAATGGTTTCGGCACTGCTGCGGATGGCGGCGATCATGGCTGCCAGCCTGGCCTGCATCAGCGCCATGGCGGCCAACAGGCTGCTGTTGTCGCCTGCGCGCAGTTGCACCGGCTGGCTCAGATCCTGTTCGGCGATCTGCATGGCAACCGCCACCGCGTACTCGGGGCTGCCGCCCAGGGTGCGGTTCAGGCTGCGATTGATCACGACCACGATGCCGGCCAATAGCAGGCTCACCAGCGCCAGGATGGCGCCGCTCTTCCTGAGCGATGCGTAGAAGGCATCTTCGATGTCATCCACATACACCCCGGCCACCAGGGCCCAGCCCCAGGGCTTGTAGCTGACGATGCGCGCCAGCTTGGTGGACGGCACCTGGGTGCCGGGACGCAGCCAGAGGTAGCGCATGAAGCCTTCGCCGGTCGGCGAGGCGGCCAGCCGTGCTACCTCCAGGAAGACCGGAAAGCCGGCCGGGTCCTTGAAGGCGCTCATGTCCTTGCCATCGTTTTCCGGTCGTCCCGGGTTCTGGATGGCGGTCGCGTCCATGCCCAGGATGGCGATGTAACCGTCCTCGCCATAGCGGATGGTCTTGAGCACGGCCTTGGCCTGACGCTTGGCTTCCTCGCTGTCGAGGGTGCCGGCGCGCACCTGGTCGGCGAAGCCTTCGACGATCTTCAGCGCCGCCTTGTCCAGGTTGGCCAGGTCAGTCTGGCGCTCTTCGTAGCGCTGATGGCGTGCTTCCACGAGGTGCAGCAGGGAGACTGCACACAGGCAGCCGAGACTGGCGATGAGGGGCAGCCAGAGTTTTTTCTGAAAGGACAGCAGGGCCATGAGATTTACTCCCGTTGTGAGATGAAAGGGTGGATGCGGCAGGCCGTTCTGTCGGCCTGCAAGGGGGCAAGGGTACGGACGAGGGGGAGCGGACAAGCAGGTGCTGGCAAGGTCAGGCCACGCGCACGCTATGCAGCGGCAACTGCTGGCGCGACAGCAGGGCGGCGGCTTCCTCGGGTGCGATGCCTTTGCCGAAGAAGTAGCCCTGGGCCTGGTCGCAGCCGTGGTCGCGCAGGAAATCCAGCTGCACGCTGTCTTCCACACCTTCGGCCACGATGTTGCGGTTCATGGCATGGGCCAGGGCGATGACGGCCTTGACGATCTCGGCATCGTTGCCGTCGATGGAGATATCGCGAATGAAGCTGCGGTCGATCTTCAGGGTATGGATGGGGAAGCGCTTCAGGTAGCTGAGGCTGGAATAGCCGGTGCCGAAATCGTCGATCGCCAGCTGCACGCCGAAGGCGCTCAGGGCATTGAGGATCTGCACCGTCGATTCGGGCGAATCCATGATGACGCTCTCGGTGATTTCCAGCACCAGGCAGTGTGGCGGGCACTGGGTGGTGGCCAGGACGCGCTGTACCGTCGCGACCATGTCGTCCTGTCGGAACTGGGTAGCCGAGAGATTGACCGACATCTTGATGTCCTGCGGGCAAAGCCCGGCGCGTTGCCACGCGACCAGCTGGCGACAGGCGGTTTCCAGCACCCACTCGCCGATCTGGACGATGAGTCCGGTCTCTTCGGCCAGACCGATGAACTGGTCCGGGGCAATCACCGCCTCGCCCGGCGGCTGCCAGCGCAGCAGGGCCTCGAAGCCGATGATGCGACCGCTGGCGATGTTCACCTGCGGCTGGTACACCAGATGGAATTCCCGGCGCTCCAACGCGCGCCGCAGGGCGGCATCCATGCGCAGGAACTGCAGGGCGTCCTTGCTCATTTCGTTGGCGTAGAAGACATAGCGGCGCTTGCCGCCCTGCTTGGCCTGGTACATCGCCGTGTCGGCATTCTTGAGCAGGGTGGCGCTGTCGCTGCCGTCGCGGTCATACAGGCTGATACCGATGCTGCCGCCGAGGAACAGCTCATGGCCGTTCAGCAGCATGGGCTGGCAGATGGCTTCCAGGATGCGGTCGGCGACGGCGGCGATGTGCCGCTGCTGGCCGGCGTTGGCCAGCACCACCACGAATTCGTCGCCACCCAGGCGCGCCACCGTGTCGCCGGGGCGCACGCAGGCCAGCAGCCGGTGCGCCACTTCGACGATGACCTGGTCGCCGATGTCGTGGCCGAGGCTGTCGTTGATGGTCTTGAAGCGGTCCAGGTCGATGAACAGCACCGCCAGCGTGTGCCGGGGTGAGGAGGAGGGCGAGGACGAGAGCGGCGCAGAGGCCAGACGGGCCTGGGCGATGGCCAGGTCCAGGCGGTCCATCATCAGGCTGCGGTTGGGCAGGCCGGTGAGGTGGTCGTGGTTGGCCAGATGGCGCATGCGGTACTCGGTGGCCTTGCGCTCGGTGATGTCTTCGATGGCGGCAATGAAGTGGACTTCACCATTGCTCTCGCGCATGGACGATACCGTCACCTGGCCCCAGATCGACTGTCCATCCTTGCGCACGTAGCGCTTTTCGCTGACATAATCCTGGATTTCACCGTTGAGGATGCGTTGCGTCATGTGGTCGTGGTCACACTCCTCATCCGGGTCGGCCAGATCGCACAGGTTCAGGCGCTGCATCTCGTTGGCATCGTAGCCCAGCACCTGCTGCAGCTTGCGGTTGCTGCGCAGGATGCGGCCGGCGGCATCGAAGTGGACCAGTCCCACGGCCGCCTGGTGGAAGGACAGGCGAAAGCGTTCTTCGCTGTCGGCCAGGGCAGCCTTGGCTTCCAGCACGCGGGCGATGTCATGGGCCACCAGCAGCAGGAGTGCTTCATCGCCATCGTCGAAGCGCGAGAGTCCGAACTGATAGTGGCCGCAGCGTTCATGGCCCGCGTCATCGATCAGGTTGATACCCTGGTGTGGTACGCCGCTGGCAAGCACTTCGCCGGCTGCGGCGTACAGCGCCGGCACCTTGAACAAGGCCGGCAAGGCCATGCCGTCGACCGGCACATCGGCCCCCAGGCCGAGAATGCGCCGCATCACCGGATTGGCGGTGCGGATGCGGCATTGTCCATCCATCACCAACAGGCCATTGGGCGTGTAGTTGAAGATATGCTCGGCATAGTTACGGTAGCGGTCCAGCAGGCGGCGGTCGGCCGCGATGCTGGCGTCGATGATGCTGGCCACGTCGTGCAGGGCCTGGGTCAGGATGGTGTTGAGGAATTCGATGGTCTTGCCCTGATGGCGCACCCTCAGCTGCTGCAGGGTCGGCATCAGCTCACGCAGGTAGCCCCGGCAATCTTCCACGTGCGCCAGCGCCAGATGCGGTTGCGCCGTGTCGGCCTGCTGCAGGGACCGCCGCAGCCGCGCCAGCGCGCCATGGTCGCCATCCTCAGTCATGCCCGAGCTCATACCTGATGCAATCCCCAGCCTGGCGGCGCGCACATTGCGGCTGATCTTCTTGAACCAGGGGCGCCCCCTGGGTTTGCGCAGCTTGCCGCCCGCGCCGGCGGGGGCCGCTTGCTCGGCGTGGGTGGCGGTGGCGCCGATGGTGTGGGCAATCGGGGCGCTCTGCATGCGCCAGCGGGCGTTGCGGTTCATTGGGGCATCTCCGACGAGGATGGAAGGGGCGACGCTGGACGCAGGCGGCGGGAAGACCGGCGCCTGCCAGCTGCAGCGGCGCGGATCAGTTCAGGGCGGGGTAATCGGTGTAGCCGATGTCGTCGCCACCATAGAAGGTGAAGGGGTCTGGCTCGTTGAACGGCCCGCCTTGCGCAATGCGTGCGGCCAGATCGGGATTGGCGATGTACTGGCGGCCGAAAGCCACCATGTCGGCCTGGCCGGCGACCACCAGCTGCTCGGCTTGCTCGAAGGACAGGCCACCGTTGGCGATCAGCACGCCCTTGAAATGCGGACGCAGGATCTCCAGTATCCGCGGCATGTCCTTGTTGCCGCTCCAGGCATTGGTATCGGCCGCATGCAGATAGCCGATGCCGTAGCCATTGAGCATTTGCGCGACGTAGGCATAGGTGGCGCGGGTATCGCTGTCGCCAGGGCCATCCGCATCGGCATCGATGGCGTTGTTGTACAACGCGAAGGGCGAGAGCCTTACCCCGACCTGCACGGCCGGCATTTCCTGCAGCACGGCTTCGATGATCAGGCGCAGGAAGCGCGCGCGGTTTTCGATGCTGCCGCCGAACTGGTCTTGCCGTCGATTGACGTGGGAGGACAGGAACTGCTGCGGCAGGTAGCCATTGGCGGCATGGATTTCCACGCCGTCGATGCCGGCCAGTACCGCATGTCGCGCAGCGGTGCGGAATTCCTGCACGGTGGCGTGGATTTCCTCGACGCTCATGGCCCGCGAAGGAGAGGCGGCGATGCGGGTGTAGTAGCCGTTGCGCAGGGCGCCGTAGACCTGCAGCAGGCCAAGGTCGTCGTTCATCCCCGACGGCGAGAGTGGCGCGGCGCCATCGAGCAGGGCATAGGTGCTGATGCGACCGCCATGCCACAACTGGACGAAGAGTTTGCCACCGGCTTCGTGCACCGCACTGGCCACGTCCTTCCAGCCGGCCACCTGGTCGGGATGATGGATGCCAGGCGCGTCTTCGAAGGCGGCCGACATCGGCGAGACATTGGTGGCTTCGGCGATGATCAGGCCGGCCGAGGCACGCTGGCGGTAGTAGTGCGCATTGAGCGCGGTGGGCACGCCATTGGCGCCAGCCCGGGCGCGCGTGACCGGGGCCATGGCGATACGGTTGGACAGGTGTAGCGGGCCGATGCTGAGTGGCTGGAGAAGTGCGTTCATGGTGAGCCCCGATGGGATTGCGATGTAAGGAGCGCCCACTGTAGCGTTGTGGCCCGGCGCTGATAATATGCCGGGATTAGCGAAGGCTCTTGCGCAAAACGCAAAGGTGCTCATGAATAAATTTTCCGAAATGCAAGCATTTGTGGCGGTGGCCGACACTTCCGGGTTTTCTGCGGCGGCACGGCAGTTGGACCTGGCACCGTCGTCCGTGCTCAGGCTGGTCGATGCGCTGGAAGAGCGGCTGGGGGTCAAGCTGCTCCAGCGCAGCACCCGCAGTGTGACGCTGACCGAAGGCGGCCGCGACTTCTATGAACGGGTGGTGGATATCCTGCAGCGCCTGGAATCGGCCGACCTAGCCGCGGCCGCCCTGGAGCAGGAGCCGCAGGGCGTATTGAAGGTCACCGCGCCGGTCACCTTCAGCACGCTCTACCTGGCGCCGGTCTGCCGCGAGCTGCATCGCCGCTACCCGCTGCTGCAGCTGGAGCTGCAATTGAGCGATGGCGTGAGCAACATGATCGACGAGTCCATCGATGTGGCCGTGCGCATCGGTGCGGTGGGCGACCAGCCCAACGTGATCGCGCGCCGCCTGGCCACGCACGCGCGCGTGATCTGCGCCAGTCCGCAGTATCTGGGCCAGCATGGCCCGGTACTGCGCCCGGTCGACCTGCTGGCGCATACCTGTCTGCAGTTCAGTTACGACGGGCCACGCCGGGGCTGGCGTTTTCGTCGCCGTGGCGACGCCGAGGGCAACATCGAGGAAATCAACGTGCAGGGCAATTTCTTCGCCAACAATGCCGAGATGCTTCGGCAGGCGGCCTTGAGCGGCCGTGGAGTGGTCATGCTGGCGCGTTGGCTGGTGGGCGAGGATATCCGGGCCGGTCGTCTGGTTCCCCTGCTGGAGGACTACGAAGCCAACCCCGGTGCCATGGAGGTCGGCATCCATGCCATGTATCCGGCCAACCGCCGCGGGTCGGTCAAGGTCAAGGCTTTCATCGACCTCCTGATGGAGCAGTTGTCGGCCCACCCGGGGGTGGTGGAAGCTTAGGGCTCAGGCCGCCATCTGTGCGCGCCGGGCCACGATCTTCTGGATCTTGTCATTGAGCGTGGCGGCATTGAAGGGCTTGATGATGTAGCCATCGGCACCGGCCTCGGCGGCGCTGACCACGCTCTCCTTCCTGGCTTCGGACGTGATCATCAGCACCGGCAGCTTGGCCAGCCGCGGTTCTTCGCGAATCTTGCGCAGCAGGGCCAGCCCGTCCATGGTGGGCATGTTCCAGTCGGTGATGACAAAGGACACCGGCACCTGTCCTGCTTCCAGGATTTTCCAGGCCGAACTGCCGTCGTCGGCATCGACCATGCGGGTGTATTCCAGATCTTTCAATATGCCCATGACCATGCGGCGGATGGTGGAAAGATCGTCGACGACCAGGAAATGCTGTTCCATTTTTTCCATTGCCAGGCTCCTCAATCAAAAAAAGACAGGCAGGTGTGATACCGCTTTTCGAGACCTGCAAACGTCGAGGTGGCAGAAAGCGGAACAGGCTTGTGGCGGACGAAAAAAGAAGGCCATCGGTGATGTGCCACCGCTGCCTGCCCGATACCTGCCCTGATGCTGCGCAGATTAGCAATGAAGCGTGGAGGCGTTAATCATACGAAGGTGTTAAGACGCCAGCGCCAAGGGGGCTGCTGGCCGCTCGCAATGGCGCGCTGGTACTGCTGCACCGGCCGGCAGGGTCAGTTTGCACGCATGCACATTGGCCGCAGGGACGTACGGGGGCGCTTTCCCATACCATGGTGCTACATCGCGTCGCGGGAGGGGACGCCATAATGTGCAGCGACAATTCGGCGTCTTTAAGGAGCTGGATCGGACGGGAACCTGAGCCTCGGGTAAAGGGGGGGACAGGGGATACAGGGCGTTCACGGCGATGCCGGCCTGCAGGTCAACGCAGGGCGATGTCGTGAAACAGAATAACAAGATGCATCTTCCGAACGGAGCACTATGGACCTCCATACCCTCGCAGCATGGGTGGCAGCGATTTCCATCATCATGGCCATGATCAAACTGGCCGGCCTCTGGCGCCTGCGTCGGCGCCTTGTGGCCAGGCTGGGCAGATCAAGCGGGTCCTGCCTGGGCAACAAGATCTACCTGCACAACCTGAGCGTCCGCCCGCTGGCGCTGACCCGCTGGAGAATCTACGTGGCCGAAGGCCTGCTGCAACGGCAGGAGGTCAAGGAGATCACCTGCTTCGGGGGCAGCGCAAAGGAAGCAATGGGGGCAATGCGAGCCAAGGAAGCAGACAGCATCGTGATCGAGGCGCGTTGCTCGCACATCCTGTTCTTTTCCGACGAGGGATTGTTCAACCGCAGCGCCGATCTGCGCGACGGTCGACGGCTCTATATCGGCATTGAAACCTCCGACGGCCGGGTGTCCACTTGCTGCCTGTATCCATCCAATCACCCCTGGCCAGCCTTGCAGGCCTTACTGACGGCGTTGTGGAGCAGGCAGAAACGGTTTGCGCGGGAGTGATATACCAACGCTTCAGAGTTCTCCGGTTTCAAGGTCTCCATGCGTCAGGGTCAGAGCGCCGTGACGCCGGAACGCGGGGAAGACCCTTGAGCGATAAGGGCGCGGTAGTGTCTAGTGCGCCACCAGTCGCAGACGGGTCGCCTTGGGACACCACGGTGGTGTGCGAAATTCCTCGACCAGGAAGTCGCGCAGGCGCTGCACCTTGGGCGGAAGATAGGCACGCGTCGGATAGAGGACGTGGGCCATCATGTCGTGCTGGCCGATGGACCAGTCGGGGAGCAGTTCCACCAGCTCACCCGAGGCCAGCGCAGCGTTGACGATGAAATCCGGCTGGATCGCAACGCCCCTTCCACCGATGGCCATCGCCCGGCAGGTGGCGCCGTTGTTGACTTGCATGCTGGAACGCATGCGGGCGATGGCGGTTTCTCCCTGCGCATTGCAGAAGTGCCATTCGTCGCCGTTGGATTGCAGGCTGTAGGAAATGAAGGGGAACTCGCGCAAGTCGGAAGGGTGGCACGGCACGCCGGCTTGCCGCAGCAATGCCGGCGAGGCGCAGACCTTCATGCGCACCGGCGCCAGTGGCCTGGCGATCATCCGGCTGTCGGCCATGGCGCCGATGCGGATGGCCATGTCATAGCCGCCTTCGATCAGGTCCGTGGTCTTGTCGGACAAGGTGATGTTGAGTTCGATACGGGGATACTGTTCGGCGAACTTGCCCCAGAGCGGAGCCAGCTGTTCGACGCCGAAGTCGTGCGGTGCGCAGACCCGCAGCCGACCGATTGCCTGGTCCGAGCTCAGACCCACTTCGTTCTCGACATCCTGCAGGGCGCCCAGCAACTCCTTGCTCTTGGCAAAGTAGACGCGTCCTTCTTCAGTGAGAGAGAGGCGGCGCGTGGTGCGGTGAAGCAGACGTATGCCCAGGAACTGCTCCAGTTCCGACACGTGGCGC
Source organism: Herbaspirillum sp. BH-1 (assembly GCF_002870055.1). Lineage (NCBI taxonomy): Bacteria > Pseudomonadati > Pseudomonadota > Betaproteobacteria > Burkholderiales > Oxalobacteraceae > Herbaspirillum > Herbaspirillum sp. BH-1. The sequence goes on from NZ_PKOI01000003.1 coordinate 309,170, forward strand.
GACACCGCGGGTTTCGACAGGCCCGTCACATCGACGGCACTGACGAAGCTGCCGGTCTCGACGACGGCAACGAAGGCTTCCATGGCCAGCAGCTTATCCATATGGCGGCCCCTCAGCGACGGCGCAGGCCGAGGGAGAGGGCGGCCCGCACACCATGGCGGCGCAGGATCGGCAAGGACAGACTGGCGCTGAGCAGGACCTGGCTGAAGAGGGGCATGGCGGTTGGCTCCGGTGGGTAGTGCAGTTGTGCCAGAGAGTGCCACGTGCGCCAGGCTTTGGTAATAAGACCTTGGGATGATAGCCCTAGCCGATGCGGCTAGGCGATCTCAGTGCGGGCGTTGGCGCGCGACCATGTCGGCGGTGACCGTCCCCTGCTTGCCGCCAAACTGGAAGATCACGTAGTTGCTGAGCTGGGCAACCTCGTCGTCAGTGAGTGCGGCAGCAAAGGCGGGCATGAAGACCTCGTGTTCGCCTATCCGCATCCGTGCGCCGTGCAGGATGGTCTGTACCACGTTCTGTCCCGAGCGGTCATTGACCGAGCGCGCGCCGAGCAGGGCCGCGTAAGGCGTTTGCGGACCCTGGCCGTTCCACTGATGGCAGCTGGCGCAACTTGCTTCGAACAGTTTCAATCCGGCTTGCAGATGGGACGGCGTCTGCGGCGAGGGAGAATAGGCCATCGAAGTCGTCACCGCCGGTGGCCTGGCGTTGATGGAGGTCGGCTTGTCGCCCACCTGCGGGGCGACGCTGCGCAGATAGCTCATGATGGCCTGGATATCCTTGGGGTCGAGATACTGCAGGCTGTTTTCCACTGCTTCACCCATCGGCCCACCGGCCGAGCCGCGCCCGTCGGCATGGCCGGATCGCAGGTACTGGTACAGCTGTGCGTCGGTCCAGGCACCGATCCCGTGTACCGGGTCGGAAGTGATATTGGGGGCGTGCCAGCCGTTGACGTCGGCACCGGAGAGTTCCCTGGCCTGGTTGAGCGCGAAGCCGATATTGCGTGGTGTATGACATTCCGTGCAGTGCGCCAGGGCGATGGCGAGGTAGGCGCCGGTGTTCCATTGGGGCGACCTGTCTGGCGCCGGCTTGAAGCGCTCGCTACGGAAGAAGGCGGCATTCCAGAAACCCATGGCCCAGCGCTGATTGAAGGGGAAGGAGAGCTCCGGCTTGCGGGTTTCCTGGGTGACCGTGGGCAGGCTGAAGAGATAGGCCTTGATGGCCAGGACATCGTCGCGGCTCAGCTGGGTATAGGAGGTATAGGGGAAGGCCGGGTAGAGGTGCTGGCCATCCTTGCGGACGCCCTCGTGCAGTGCGCGCACGAAGTCGTCGTCGCTCCAGTTGCCGATGCCGGTCGTCTTGTCGGCCGTGATATTGGAAGAGTACAGCGTGCCGAACGGCAACTGGAAGGCCAGGCCTCCGGCAAAGGGCTTGCCTCCCGCCACCGTGTGGCAGGCGATGCAGTCGGCGGCCTTGGTCAGGTACTGGCCGCGCTGGATGCGCGCGGCATCGGCCGGCGCACCGTAGACCACCGGCGCCGGGCCGGCGGGCGCTTCGGGTCGTGCCAGGCAGGCATAGGCGGCCGCACCGATGGCGACGACGACCAGGGCGGCGCTCATGAGAAGTCGTTTCATGCTGCTGCCTCCGGGTTGGATGGTGCAAGGTCGAAGGTTTTCAGCAGCGTATGCTGCGGCCGGGCCAGCAGAGCGCGGCGCACCGGCAACTCGCGCAGGCGCACCCCGGTGGCGGCGTAGATGGCATTGGTCAGGGCCGGCGCAGCAATGGCGGTGCCGACTTCGCCGATGCCGCCGGGTGCTTCGGTACTGTTGACGATGTGAACCTCGACGGCGGGCGTTTCGTTCATGCGGAGCATGCGGTAATCATTGAAATTGCCTTGTTCGATGGCCCCGTCGCGCAGGGTGATTTCGTTGAACAGCGCGGCGCTCAGTCCGAACAGCAGTCCGCCCTGGATCTGGGCCTCGATGGAGCCGGTATTGATGGCGATGCCGCAATCGACCGCCACCACGGCACGCCGCAACTGCACCTCGCCCTGCGGCGTGACCTCGACATCGACCATGGCACAGACCCGGGTGCCGAAGGGTTCGGCCAGGGCCACGCCACGGCCCGCACGATTGGAAGAAGCGGTCCGCACGGGCTGCGAACTGCCCCAGCCCATTTTGGCGGCGGCCAGTTTCAGGACCGCGGTCGAACGCGGGTTGTTCTTCAGCAGGGCCAGACGCCACTCCACGGGGTCGCGCCCGGCGCGGTGCGCCAGTTCATCGAAGAAGCTCTCCACGATGAAGATGTTGTGCAGCGCGCCCACCCCGCGCCACCAGCCCACGAGGAGGCCCGGTGGCATGTCGTGACGCACCCATTCGACCTTCATGCTGGCGATCGCATAGGGGAGCTCGGCCACGCATTCGATGGCGTCCCCGTCCATGCCGTTCTTGCGCATGCCACCGGGACGCCAGCGACCCAGGACGGTGCCGCTGCAGACGCGGTCGCCGTACCAGAGCGGCATGCCGTTCTTGTCCACCACCGCGGAAATGACGTCGTGATACATCGGTCGCACGATGTCATGGCGGATATCTTCTTCACGGGTCCAGACGATCTTCAGCGGATAGGGCAGCAGCCGGGCGAAGCTCACGGCCTGGTCGACGTAGTCACTCTCCAGACGTCGGCCGAAACCGCCTCCCAGATACTGGCTGTGCAACACGATCCGTTCGACCGGCAGCCCGGTGATTCGGGCGGCGTTGGCAACCACCCGGGTGGGGACCTGGGTGCCGGCCCAGATCTCGCAGCGGTCACTGCGTACATGTACAGTGGCATTCAGTGGTTCCATGGTCGCATGCGCGAGCATGGGCAGCTTGTAGGTCGCCTGGATGAATTCGCCGGCGGGGCGGCTGCCCACTTCACGACCGACAATCGCCTGGCCGTTGGCCTGGCTGCGGGCCAGGTCTTCACGCAGTTCGCGGGTGGTGAGGCGGGCGTTGGGGCCGTGCTGCCACTGGATGTCCAGGACTTCCATGCCGCGTTTGGCGGCCCAGAAATTGGTGGCCACGACCGCCACCGCATTGTCGATGCAAAGCACCTCGATCACGCCCGCAATGGCGCGCGTCGCGCGGTCGTCGACGCCGACCAGTTTGCCGCCGAAGGTCGGGCAGGCCCTGACGGTGGCGATGCGCATGCCAGGCACGGCCACGTCGATGCCGAATCGCGTGACGCCACGGACCTTGTCAGCGGAATCCAGGCGCGCCATGGGTTTGCCGATGAGTCTGAACTGCGCCGGGTCCTTGAGCTTGACCTCACCCGGGTCCGGCAGACGGGCGGCGGCCTGTGCGACCTGGGCGTAGCGGAGGCTGCGGCCCGATGGTGGGTGGTGGATGACGCCCCGTTCGACCACGCAGGCGGACGGCTGTACCTTCCATCTGGCGGCGGCAGCCGCCACCAGCAGCGTGCGGGCGACGGCGCCGGCCTGGCGCAATTCGGTGAAGGTGCTGCGGGTACTGGTGGAGCCGCCGGTGATCTGCGCCTTGAGGAGCTTCATGCCATAGAGTTCGTCGCTGGGCGGCGCGTGTTCGACCTGGATCTGGTCCAGGTCGAGATCCAGTTCTTCAGCCAGCAGCATGCAGGAGCCGGTGTAGATGGCCTGGCCCATCTCGACCATCGGCATGACCAAGCGGATGGCGCCATCGGCGTCGATGCGGATGAAGGCGTTGGGGGCGAAGGCCGGGGCGCCGTCGGCAACCGCGGCCGCCGCGTCGGCGGCCTGGCGATGCGGGGATACCAGCGCCATCGCCTGACGCGGCGCGCCCAGCCAGCTGAAGGCCACCGACAGGCCGGCCGCCTTGAGCAGGCGACGACGGTTGGGCGAGAAGCTGTTCGGGCGGCTCATTTGCGGCCTCCCGGTGCGCTCACGGGGATGGCCTGGGTGACCTCGATCTTGCCGCTGGCGGCTTGTTTGATGGCCGCGCGAATGCGCACGTAGGTGGCGCAGCGGCAGATATTGCCGGACATCGCGGCATCGATGTCGTCGTCGGTGGGCGCGGGATTGCGCGCCAGCAGTGCCGACGCCGACATGATCTGGCCGGACTGGCAGTAGCCGCACTGGACCACGTCCACGGCCAGCCAGGCATCCTGGATGCGCTTGCCGGTGGGGGTCTGGTCAATTGCTTCGATGGTGGTGACCTGGCGGCCGCCAACGGCAGACACCGGCAGCACGCAGGAGCGCACCGGATCGCCATCCAGGTGGACCGTGCAGGCGCCACACTGGGCGATGCCGCATCCGAATTTGGTGCCAGTCATTCCGATCACATCACGGAGCACCCACAGCAGCGGGGTGTCGCCAGCGATGGCCACCGTGTGCGGGTGGCCGTTGACCTTGAGCGTAAAAGACATGGGGAGACTCCGGGAAATAGGTCCGACTGACCGCTACGCAGGGTAGCAACGATGGAAGAGGGCGATAACTATACAAAGGTGTTAAACCGCATGGCGGCCGCTGCGTGTGCGTACACCTGTACACCTGCATACCTGCCCACGTGTGTGAATGCAGGACGGCATGCACGCAGCGGCCGGGGCGCCTTACATGGTCAGCACGATCTTGCCCACATTCAGGCCATCTTCCATGCGCTGCTGGGCGGCGCCGGCCTGGGCCAGCGGATAAACGCTGTCGATGACCGGGTTCAGGCCGTCCTTGCCGAACTGCGACAGCCAGCGCTCCTTGAAGCGGCGCGACATGGCGTGCTTGACCTCTTGCGAACGCGACTTCATGACCGTGCCGATGATCTGCAGGTGACGATAGAGCAGGCGATCCAGCGGAATGCGGGCGTTTTCGATGCCGCCCATGATGCCGATCTGCACCATGCGTCCACCAAAGTCCAGGGAGTTCACGTTGCGCTCGAAATAGGGCGCGCCGATGAAGTCGAGAATGAGGTTCGCGCCGCGATTGTCGGTCAGCCTGGCGACCACTTCGGCGAAGTCTTCGGTCTGGTAGTCGATGGCGTGGTCGGCCCCCATCTTGCGGACCAGCGCATGGGCGCTGGCTTGGGCAGTGGTGATGACAGTGGCGCCCACCGCATGGGCCAACTGAACTGCCGCGCCGCCCACGCCGCCTGCGCCGGCATGCACCAGTACGGTTTCGCCCGGCTCCAGCTTGCCCAGGTGGATGAGCGCTTCATGCGCCGTGACGAAGACTTCGGTGATGGCCGCCGCCTGGACATAGTCCAGGCCCTCGGGGATGGGCATGGCCATGCGGTAATCGATGCGCGCCATCTCGGCATAGGCGCCACCGCCGACGATGCCCATGACGCGGTCGCCCACCTGGTAGCCCGTCACTTCACTCCCCACGGCGACGACTTCACCGGCGATTTCCAGGCCCATGATGGTGGAGTCGCCGAAGTCGGGCCAGCCGTAGCCACCGCGACGGTGGGTCAGATCGGCGCGATTGACGCCGGCGGCATGGGTGCGCACCAGCAGGTCGGTTGGGCGCAGCACGGGGTCGGGGGCGTCGCCGATTTTCAGGACGTCGGCAGCGCCGAATTGTTCAAAGAGGATGGCTTTCATGGTGGTGGTTCTTTCTATGTTCAGGAGTGGAAAGGTGGGAAGTGGCGCCGTGAATCCATCACGGCGCATCACCCGGTTCAGGCGCTTGCGTCGTCCTGCCTGGACAGGGCCGCATTGGCATAGGCCGATGCCGTGATGGCTGCCGGGAAGCCGGCGTAGAAGGCCAGATGCGTGATGGCGGCGCTCAGCTCGGTCCGGGTCAGGCCGTTCTGGATGCCCCGGTGCAGGTGGGCGGGTAATTCGTTGGCGTGGTTCATCGCGATCAGGCAGGCGATGGTGATGAGACTGCGGTCGCGCGGGGCGAGGTCGCTGTCATTCCAGACTTCGGCGTAGAGTGGCGCCTCGACCAGATCCGACAGCTTCGGCGTGAAGGCCCGGGCTGCGGCGCGGGGGCTGCTGAAATCGATGGGGGTCATGATGCTTCCTTGGTCGTATTGATCCGCTGATCCGCGAATCCGTGTGGTTTCAGGCCTGGCTGATGAACTTGTTGGTCAGGTAATGGTTGATGCCCTCGATGCCCCCTTCGGAGCCGTGGCCGCTTTCCTTCATGCCGCCGAAGGGCAGTTCGGTGGCGATGATGCGGTACTGGTTGATGCCGATCATGCCGGCCTCCAGGCCATCGCCGACGTCCAGCACGGTGCGGGCGTCGCGGGTAAAGGCATAGGCCGAGAGCGCATAGGGCAGGCGGTTGGCCTCGGCCAGGGCGTCCTCCAGCTGCTCGAAGGGGCGCAGCACGGCGATCGGGCCGAAGGGCTCTTCGTGCATGACGCGGGCGCTCATCGGCACCTCGGCCAGGACCGTGGGTGCAAAGAAATAGCCAGGGCGGTCGATGCGCTTGCCGCCGGTCAAGACCTTGGCGCCCTGTGCCACGGCATCGGCGACCAGGGCTTCCATCTTTTCCAGCTGGCGCGGATTGGCCAGAGGGCCGACCTGGGTGGCCGGGTCCATGCCGTCGCCCACCACCAGCTTGCGGGTGGCCGCCACGAATTGCTCGGCAAAGCGTGCGTAGACGCTACGCTGAACCAGGAAGCGGGTCGAGGAGATGCAGATCTGGCCGGTCCCGCGGAAGCGGTTGGCGGCACCGCCTGCGGCGGCGGCATCGATGTCGGCGTCTTCGAACACCAGCACCGGACCGTGACCACCCAGTTCCAGGGTGATGGGCTTGACGCCGGCGGCGGCCCGTTGCGAGAGCAGGCGCCCCACCGGGACCGAGCCGGTGAAGGCCACCTTGCGGATGACAGGGGAGGCAATCAGATGCGCCGACACCTGGTCCGGCACGCCGAACACGATCTGCAGCACGCCCTTGGGCAGACCGGCGTCATCCAGGCAGCGGGCCAGGGCCAGTGCGGTGGCCGGGCTTTCCTCGCCGGGCTTGAGGATCACGCTGCAGCCGGCCGCCAGCGCGGCCGACAGCTTGCGGGCTGGAGTGATGGCCGGGAAATTCCAGGGAGTGAAGGCTGCTACCGGGCCGATGGCCTGGCGCTTGACCAGCTGCTGCACGCCCGGGCGGTTGGCCGGCACCACCCGGCCATCGATGCGACGTGCCTCTTCGGCGAACCATTCGAAGTAGTCGGCTGCGCGCAGGACTTCGTCGCGGCTTTCGGTGAGGGCCTTGCCTTCTTCCAGTGTCATCAGGGTGGCGATGTGCTCGCTGCGTTCGCGCATCAGCGCTGCGGCATCCTTGAGCACCCGGGCGCGCTGCTCGGGAGCAGTGTGGCGCCAGACGTCGAAGGCCGGAGTGGCGGCGGCCAGTGCCAGGTCGAGGTCGGCAGCGCCGGCCATGGGCAGGCGGCCCAGGGCGGTACCGGTGGCGGGATTGATGACGGGCACGGTATCGCGCTGGCCGGCTTCCAGCCAGTTGCCATTGATGAAGAGGTAGAGCGGGTCGTAACTAAACTTTTGCATGATGTTCTTCCTGAAGGGGATTCGGTAGCATGTGGACTTGCTGCAGGAAGAAGATTAAAACCGGGGCCGGTGCTTGATAAGACCGAGCCGGCCCACAATGGCTATGCAAGGAACGCACAAATGCAGTCAGAAAAATTCGCGGAATTTCTCGGCGTCTTCGCCGATGTGGCAAGGGAGGGCAGCTTCTCCGGCGCCGGTCGTCGTCGTGGCCGCACGCCATCGGCCATCGGGCGCCAGATCGACACCCTGGAAGCCTATCTCGACACGCCCCTGTTCCTGCGGTCGACCCGCCTGCTCACGCTCACCGATGCCGGCGAGGCCCTGCTGGTGCGGGCCAGACAGATTCTCGATTCGCTGGAGGATGCCCAGCAGGAGCTGGCCTCCATGAAGGGGGCGGTGACCGGAATCTTGCGCGTGGCCTGTTTCCCGACTTTCGGCAAGCGCTATGTTTTGCCGGCCATGGGGGGGATGGCGCGGCAGTATCCCGATCTGCGCCTTGAGCTGGACTTGACCGAACGCCTGGCCGACCCGGTGGCGGAGCGACTGGACCTGGTCATCCGCATCGGCGACATGGCCGACAGCACCCTGATCGGCACCCGCATCGCCACCCAGACCCGTATCCTCTGCGCCAGCCCGCAGTACCTGACTCGTGCCGGCACGCCGGCCTCCATTGCCGACCTGGCCTGCCATCGGCTGGTCGACAAGATGCATGGCGCCGATCTGCTGGGCTGGGCCGATGTGCTCGGCCAGCCGGCCCGGGCGGCGAGCGCCCAGCCGGTGTTCGCCTGCGACGACTTCGAAGCGATGCGCCTGGCAGTGGGAGAGGGAATGGGAATCGGCTATCTGCCGGACTGGGTGGTAGGCCCCGACATCAAGGCCGGGCTGCTGGTGCAGCTGTTCCCGGAGTGGTCGGCGCAAGCCTGTGCGCAGACCGGCATCCACGCCCTGCGCGCACTGCGGCAACCGCCGGCGCGGGTGACGGTCCTGCTCGATACGCTGCGCGCCCATATCGGATTGCCGCCGAGCTGGGCCGTGAATGCCAGCGTGGCGGACTAGCACGTGCGCGAGGCTGCCTGAGCGCAGCTGATAGCGCGCGGAAACACCGCAGACTCAGCCTGCCTTGCCCGGTTTTTCCTGCCGGGTATCGTCGTCCGTAGATTCATCCGAACGCTTGATGCCCAGCATTGCCGCGATCCGCACCAGCTCGGTCAGCCTGGTCGTGGAGAACTTGCGCATCAGATGGCGGCGATGGATCTTGACCGTGCCTTCGTTGATTTCCAGCAGCGCGGCAGTGACCTTGTTCATGTAGCCGGCCACCACCAGCGCAAAGACTTCCCGCTCGCGCCGGGTCAACGTCGCCAATTGCTGGCGTCGCATCCGGATTTCCTCTCGTTGCTTCCAGCGTATCGATTCGATCTTTTCGGCCTGCTGTACCGCGGCGCGCAGCTCCGTGGGCCTGACCGGCTTGGTCAGGAATTCGACGGCCCCCTGTTTCATCGCCTGGACCACGGTGGGAATGCTGCCCTGCGCCGTCAGGAAGATGATGGTCGGCGCCTCCCCGGCACTGCGCAGACGCTGCTGGAAGTCCAGCCCGTCGACTCCGGCCAGCTTCAGTTCCAGGATCAGGCAGGAGGGCGCGTCGGCCTTGCGCCTGTTCAGATAATCGGCCTCGTCCGCATGAAAATGGACTTGCCAGTGCTGCCCCTGGCCCTTGAGCGAAGAGCGGATGGCACGGAGGGATTTTTCATCGTCATCGATGACATGGATATTCAGACGCACGGGCGACCTGCGAGGAGAAAGGGGGAGGCGCCGCCTGACGTGGCGGCTTGATCTGGAGCGCAGCTTAAGACAGGCGGTGCACTTCGATAAGCTGCCTGCGGCCATCAACCGTTTTGCGCGGGACGCACAAATCGGGGTGTCTGCCCCTCCCGGCGGGGGGAGGCTATCGCTGGTATGGGGTGACCCATCCTTTGGTATAGCTAGACGTCTGATGCGAGGATTTGCAACACTGATGCCTGTCCGAGATGAAGTCTCCGGTCTCTGACGTTCCCTGTTGTTGTTGTTGTTGTCGACTCCCGCCAGTACTCCCTCTGGCGTTCAGCCGCCCGTCGTGATTTCCGACGGGCGGTCTTTTTTTATGTGGCGATGCCACAGATTTTCCAACCGGCTCAGCTCAGGTACTTGTTCAGCCGCTTTGCCGCATTGCGCAGATGCGTTTCTGCGGCAATTGCCGCGGCGACCGGGTCCTTGTCTTCGATGGCCTGGAGGATGGCCTTGTGCTCGTCCTGCACGGCCTGGATCAGATTGTTGTAGTTCGTCGCGGTGTTGCTGCGGGCCTGGCGGATCAGTCTTCTGACGTGCTGTTCCAGATACTCGTTGAGCATGCAGAAGTGCGGATTCTTGGTCGAGTCGACGATGGCCTGGTGGAAGGCAAAATCCTCCTCGTCCCCCAGCTTGTCATTGATGATGGCGTACTCCATCCCGACCAGGGCCTTCTTGATCTTCTTGAGGTCTTCCGGCGTGCGGCGGATGGCCGCATAGCGGGCAGCGGCGGTCTCCAGCGTCACCAGCAGTTCGATGACGTGTTCCAGTCCCTCGGCATCGTTGAGGGCCGCCGCCTCGAAGCGGAAGGCCTGGCGTGAGCCGCGCTCGTTGACGAAGGCGCCGCGTCCCTGCTGGGCATTGACGATGCCTTCCGATTTCAGCTGGGACAGGGCTTCGCGCACGACCGAGCGGCTCACCGAGAATTGCTCGCCCAGCTGTTTTTCGCTGGGCAGCTTGTCGCCCGGTTTGAGCCGCTGCTCGCGGATTTCTTCATTAATCCATTCAACAATCTCTTCGGTAAGGGATTGCGTGGGCAAGCGCTGTGTCGCGGTTTTCATGGGTGGATTGCAGCTGGATTAATTGATGTACAGACCGCCGTTGACCTGCAGTGTCTCTCCGGTGATGAATGAGGCCAGGGGAGAGCACAGGAAGGCAATCGAGCCGGCCACTTCTTCCGCAGTTCCCAGGCGGCCGAGGGGCGTGTTTTGCAGTAGCATCGGCCCCTTGCTGGCCAGCAGTTCCCGGGTCATCGGAGTGGCAATGATACCCGGAGATACTGCGTTGACCCGCGTTTTGGGGGCCAGCTCCAGCGCCAGGCTGCGCGAGAAGCTGATCACCGCGCCCTTGGCCGCCGCGTAGTGCGCATGCGCGTAGCTGCCGCGCTGTGCGGCCAGCGAAGCGAGGTTGACGATCGAGCTGTCCTCGCGCAGATAGGCGATGACGGCCTGGCAGATATGGAAGGTGCCGTCCAGGTTGATCGCCATGAGGCGCCGCCATTCTTCTTCTGTCATCTCCGCCACGCGCTTTTCGGGATAGATGCCGGCCGAGTGGATCAGGTGGTCAATCCCGCCATGGGCGCGGGCGCAGGCATCGGCCGCCTGGCGGCAGGCCTGGGCATCGGCCACGTCCAGCTGGTGCAGGCTGATCTGTGCGCCGGGGGCGATGCCAAGGATCTCTTCCTTGAGCGAAGCCAGGGCCTGGAGGTCGATGTCGGCCAGGGCCAGGTTGGCGCCATGCCGGGCAGTCAGCAAGGCGGTTGCGCGGGCGATGCCACCGCCGGCACCGGTAATGAAAAAGGTCTTGTCGGTGAATGCAATCATGGGGTCTCCTGTTTTTCTGTATTGGTGCTTCGTCCTGTAAGCCTTGCTGGACGTGGCTTTCCAGGCGTAATGCAAGGTCGCTCATCTGTCCGGGATGCAGAGGCAGGGGTTGTTGACATCACAAAATTCGCTCTGTAGAATCGCTGCACAACTTGTCAGACAGGATTAAAAGTTTATCAGACAAGTGCATAAAAACCTATCATGTCACCGCAAAAAATGCGGGATGACGGAAAAGAAGAGCGCTGCAAGGCGCCACTTGCGAAGGAGATACCGTGAGTCTGGCAGGAGCCGGGGAGCGCAGTGCGCACGACATGGCGTCCCCCATCATCAATGGACATACCCGGGTCATCGGTATCCTGGCCGATCCGATCGGCCATGTGCGGACCCCGCAGGCGTTCAATGCCCTGATGGCGAGCAAGGCAATCAATGCCGTGGTGGTGCCGCTGCAGGTGGCGCCAGCCGATCTTGCATCGGTCGTGGCGGCGCTGGCCAGGGTCAGGAGCATGGCCGGCCTGATCGTCACCATTCCCCACAAGGAAAGCATCCTCTCCCTCTGCCATGAGCTGACCGATGCAGCGCGCCAGGTCGGTGCGGTCAACATCGTGCGGTTTGATGCGGCGGAGGCGGGACAGGCAGAGGCCTCTGGTGAAGCAGGCATGCGCCTGGTCGGCAGCAATCTGGATGGCGAGGGATTCGTCGGTGGCTTGCTGGCCCAGGGGCATGCGCTGGTGGGGCGGCGGGTCTATCTTGCCGGTGCCGGTGGTGCCGGTAAGGCCATTGCACATGCCCTGGCCGCGCACGGCGCGGGTGCCATCGGCGTGTACAACCGCAGTGCGGAACGTGCCGGACATCTGGTGGCCGAACTGCGTCGCTACTACCCGCAACTGGACGTCCACGTGGCAACGGCGCATCCCGCCCATTACACCCTGGCCATCAATTCCACCTCGCTGGGGCTGAACCCGGACGATGCCTTGCCATTCGCCGTGGAAGGCCTGCCCACTGATGCGCTGGTGGCGGAGGCGGTCATGAAGGTGGAGTTGACCCCGCTACTGGCGGCAGCCCAGAGGCGCGGACTGGCGCTGCACTTTGGCCGCTACATGATGCAGGCCCAGCTTGAAAGCATGAAACAGTTCCTTGGGTTGCGCTGAGAGGCGCGCCACCCCTTGAGAAGGGAGCCGCACCGGCGCGGCTCTCGCACGGAAGCCCGGGCGCCGGCAGTGCAAGACCTGGAATCCTACAAATATAACGGAGATGAGGTATGAGCAAGAATTACATCGGAGTGTCCCTGTCGTCGCTATCGTCACCGTCCTCGCTGACATCATTGTCGGCCCTGGTCCTGGCCGCCATCGCATGTCCCGCCCAGGCCGCCGCGCCCCTGAAGATCGCGCTGGTGGAAACCCTGTCCGGCCCGCAGGCCTCGACCGGGCTGCTCTATCGCGCTGCAGTGAAGTATGAGATGGATCGCATCAACGCCGCCGGCGGATGGAACGGGCAAGCCGTGCAACTGGCCGAGTACGACAACCAGGGCGGACCTGCCGGCGCCTCCGACAAGGTCAAGGCTGCCATTGCCGCCGGTGCGCAGATCATCATCCAGGGTTCGTCCTCGGCCGTGTCCGGCCAGATCACCGAAGACGTGCGCAAGCACAACCTGCGCAATGCCGGCAAGGAAGTCCTGTTCATGAACATGGGCGGCGAGGCGCTGGAGCTGACCGGCGACAAGTGCCACTTCTATCATTTCCGCTTCACCACCAACGCCGTGATCCGCGTCAAGACGCTGGTGCCGGCCATGAAGGAAGCCAAGGAACTGGGGAACAAGGTCTATGCGATGAACCAGAACTATTCCTGGGGCATCGACATGGACAAGGCCATCAAGGACGATGCCGCCGCCGGTGGCTACACCGTGGTCGAGAGCACCCTACACGATGTCAACAAGATCCAGGATTTCTCACCCTATGTCGCCAAGATCAAGGCCAGCGGGGCCGACACAGTCCTCACCGGCAACTGGTCCAACGATCTGCTGTTGCTGATGAAGGCCACACGGGCTGCGGGCCTGAAGGTACGCTTCGGTACCGTCTTCCTGGACCAGCCGGGCAACATCGGCAATGCCGGCGACACCGCCCTGGGACACTTCATCTCGCACGCCTTCAATATCGAGACCAACAAGGCCACCGAGGAATTCGCCACCGACTACAAGGCCAAGACCGGTCACTTCCCGACCTTCATTGAGCCGCAGACCGTGTTCGGCATGCAGATGCTGGGCGAGGCCCTCAAGCAGGTCAAGCCCAGCGGCGACAAGATCAATGTCACCGAGCTGGCCAAGGCACTGGAAAAGGTCAGGATCGAGACGCCGATGGGCGAGACCTCGATTCGCGCCGCCGACCACCAGGTGGTGCTGCCCATCGTCGTCTCCCGCGTGGAAAAGAACGTCAAGTACAAGGTCGACGATACCGACATGGGCTTCAAGGTCATCAAGAAGTTCAGCGGCGAAGACGCCGTGAACCCGGTCCAGACCAGCTGCAAGATGCAGCGTCCCTCCTGATCTGACTCGCTGAGCGGGCGCCGTGCATGTGCACGGCGCCGAATCGACACGGGCGGCCTTGCCGTCCCGTGCGGGGGACGGTCGTCCCGTTTTCTTGGAAGACGCTATGGAATTCTTTACCGTATCGCTGATCAACGGCACCATCTACGGCCTGTTGCTGTTCATGGTCTCGGCCGGGTTGACGCTCATCTTCGGCATGATGGGGGTGCTCAACTTCGCGCATACCTCCTTCTACATGGTGGGTGCCTACCTGGCCTATACCTTGCAGAAGTTCATCGGCTTCTGGCCTGCCGTAATCATTGCGCCCCTGATCGTGGGTCTGCTGGGCGTGGTCGTGGAACGCTGGTTCCTGCGGCGCGTGCATCGCTACGGTCATGCGCATGAACTGCTGCTGACTTTTGGCCTGTCCTTCATCATTGCCGAAATCATCAAGCTCTTCTTCGGCAATTACCCGGTCAACTACCAGGTGCCGGCTTCGCTCTCGTTTGCCGCGTTTCGCCTGTTCGGTACGGACTATCCCTTCTATCGCCTGATGATGGGCCTGGTCTCGCTGCTCATGTTCGGCCTGATCTACCTGCTTCTCTCGCGCACCCGCATCGGCATCGTCGTGCGCTCGGCGATCTATCGCCCGGCCATGGCGGAGACCCTGGGCCACAACGTGCCACTGGTCTTCATGGGTGTCTTCGGGGTGGGGGCCGCGCTGGCCGGCCTGGCCGGCGCCATCGCCGGCGCGTTCTATACCACCAATCCGAACATGGCCCTGGAGCTGGGTGTGCTGGTCTTCGTGGTGGTGGTCATCGGTGGCCTGGGTTCGCTGGAGGGCGCGATGCTGTCATCGATCCTGATCGGCCTGATCTCGTCCTTTGCCGTCGGCGTGGATGTCAGCCTGGCCGATGCGCTGGACTATGTCGGGGCAGGACAATGGGCGCGTGACCTGGGCGGCTTGATGACGCTGAAGGTCTCGTCGCTGGCCGCCACCATCCCGTTTGCGCTGATGTTGCTGGTATTGCTGGTTCGCCCCTCCGGGCTGATGGGTGAGAAGGAGTGAGTCACATGAACGAATCCACAAACAAGGTCTTGCCAAGCCTGCCCGGGTCGGCCGCAAAAGTTTCATCCACCGCGTTCCCAGCCACGTCACTGCGAGCGCCGGCTGCAGTATCGCTGGCCTCGCGTCTGCTGATGGTGACGGTGCTGCTGTTGCTGCTCATCGCCCCCTTCGTTTTGCCCCAGGCGCTGGTGAATGCGGCCATCCAGATGCTCATCGCGGCGCTGTTTGCTACGGCCTTCAATGTGCTGGCGGGGCAGGGTGGCATGCTCTCCTTCGGCCACGCGGCCTATTTCGGTATCGGTGCATTTGCCACCCTGCATGCGATGAATGCGCTGGGCGGTGCGGGGCTCTTGCCCACGCCGCTGCTGCCGATATTCGGTGCCCTGGGCGGCTGTCTGCTGGGCCTGGTGGCGGGCTGGTTTTCCACGCAGCGCAGTGGTGTCTATTTCTCGATGATCACCCTGGCCCTGGCCGAACTGTTGCATGCGCTGGCACCGCACCTGACCAGCGTCTTCGGTGGCGAGGCTGGGGTGTCCTCGATGCGCATGCCGGCCTGGGGCCTGTCCTTTGGCGAACCGATGCATGTCTATTACCTGACCCTGGCCTGGGTACTGGCTTCGCTGGGCGCCTTGTTCTTCTTCACCCGTACCCCCCTGGGGCGGCTCACGCTGGGTCTGCGCGAAAACGCCATGCGCCTGAAGTTCCTGGGCTATGACGTGCATGCCGCCCGGGTGATGGTGTTCATGATCTCGGCCAGCTTTGCGGGCGTGGCCGGTGGTCTGCTGGCGATGAACAATGAAGCCGGCAACTACGTGCTCTTCGATGTGCGCCTGTCTTCCGAGGTGGTGCTCAATGCCTATATCGGCGGTACCGGGGTGTTCTTCGGCCCGGCCCTGGGCGCGGCGGTGATGACCTTCTTCGGGTATGCGGTCTCGGACCTGACGCGCTCCTGGCTGCTGTATCAGGGTCTCATTTTCGTGGTGGTGATGATGTTCATGCCCAATGGCCTGTCGGGCGTGGTGCTGTGGTGGCAGCGCAGTCAGCGTAGCAGCGCGGTGCTGGCGCGCTATGCGGCGGGCTGGTCACTGGGCGCCCTGGCGTGTGCGGCGGCGGTGGTGTTTTCGGTGGAGCTGCTGCAGCGCGCCCTGGGCTCGGATTACCAGTCGCAACTGGTGGATGCCCAGCCGTGGCCGGCGATCGCCCTGTTTGGTCGTGACTGGCTACCCGGCGCGGTGAGCACATGGCTGTTGCCCCTGCTGCTGCTGGTGGCCGGTGGCCTGATCTTGAACCGGGTCACGCGTGCCTGGGACGCACTCAATGAAGAGGAGGCCGCATGAGCGCCGTCAACTCCATCCATCCTGTCAGCACCAGCCCGGCGGCGCTGACCCTGCGCAACGTCAGCAAGTCCTTCGGCGAGGCGCACATCATCCGGGGTGTCGACCTGGAACTGCAGCGTGGCGAGCGTCATGCCTTCATTGGTCCCAATGGGGCGGGGAAGTCGACGCTGTTCCATCTCATCTCGGGCAACTTCAAGCCCAGCGCAGGGGAAATCCTGCTGGGAGAAGTGCCCATCGGCGGGCTAAGTCCGGAACGCATCAACCGCATGGGACTGGCGCGTTCCTTCCAGATCACCAATATCTTCCCGCGCCTGTCGGTGTTCGAGAACCTGCGCCTGGGCGTGATGCAGCGCTTCGGCATGCAATACACGCTGTGGCGCCCGATCTCGCAGTATCGCAAGGTCACTGCATTGGCGGAGCAGTTGCTGGAGCAGGTCCGGCTGGTCCGCCATCGTGACACGCTGGGCGGGGAGCTTTCCTATTCCGAACAACGTTCGCTGGAGATCGGCATGACCCTGGCCTCCGACCCCAAGGTCTTGTTGCTGGATGAACCCATGGCCGGCATGTCGCGAGAAGAAACCGACTATACCGCCGAGCTGCTGCGCGAGCTTTCGGTGGGCCGCAGCCTGATGATCGTGGAGCACGACATGGATGTGGTGTTTTCGCTGTGCGACCGCATCAGTGTTTTGGTCTATGGCCAGGTGGTCGCAACCGGCACCCCCGAGGAAATCCGCAACAATGCGCAAGTACAGGAAGCCTATCTGGGCAAGGAGGTCGCAGCATGAGCACAGCAGCCACACCGGCACAGGCGCCGCTGCTGCAGGTACGCGACCTGCACGCGCACTACGGCAAGAGCCATATCCTGCAGGGTGTCAATTTCGAAGTCGGTCACAACGCCGTGATCAGTCTGCTGGGGCGCAACGGTTCGGGGCGCTCCACCACAGCCCGCGCCATCATGGGCCTGGTACCGCCCACCGGCGGCCAGGTCTTGCTGGACGGTCGTGATCTGGCCGGGCAACGTCCCTTCGCGGTATCGCGGGCGGGGATCGCCTTCGTCCCGGAGGAGCGCGAGGTCTTCGCCAACCTCAGCGTCGACGAGAACCTGCAGATGGGCATGCAACGCGCCCGCAACGATGCGCCCCAATGGACGGTGGAACAGATGTTCGACTTCTTCCCGCGCCTGAAGGAGCGGCGCAACACCCGGGCCGGCAATCTTTCCGGGGGCGAGCAACAGATGCTGACCATCTGCCGCTCGCTGCTGGGCAATCCGCGCCTGATCCTGATCGATGAGCCCACCGAGGGCCTGGCCCCCAAGATCGTGACCGTGGTGGGCGAGACCATCCAGGAAATCCACCGGCGTGGCGTATCCGTGATCCTGATCGAGCAGAAGCTGACCATCGCCATGAAGATTTCCACCGGGGTCTGCCTGCTCGGTCATGGCCAGATCGTCTTCAGCGGCACGCCCGACGAGCTTGGGGAGAATCCCCAGTTGCTCAAGGATTGGCTGGCGGTATGAGCCGGCAAGCGATTTCACTTCAAGAGACACGATGAGCGATCACACTATCGATGCGCATGCACTGCATGCCACCGCCAAATACAAGCAGTTTCCCGATCTGGCCAACCAGGTCGCCTTCATCACCGGGGCCGGCAGCGGCATCGGTCGTGCCATGGCCGATGCCTTCGCGGCCAATGGCACCCACCTGGCCCTGCTGGATGTCAACATCGAATCGCTGGAGCGCGCCCGGGCGGAACTGCACCGGACCTTCCCGCAGATCGAAGTCGAATGCCTGGTCGCTTCCATCGTCGACGAAACAGCGGTGGAGGCCGCAACCGCATCCATCCATGCACGTTTCGGCCGCATCGACATCCTGCTCAACAATGCCGGCATCTCGGCCAACCGGCCGACCCTGGAACTGCCTGCACAACAGTGGCGCCATGCCATCGACGTCAATCTGAACGGGGTCTTCTTTTGCGCCCAGGCAGTGGCCCGGCACATGGTGGCCCAGGGGAGCGGGGTGATCCTCAACACCGCGTCGATGTATGGCACGGTGGCCGCGCCCGAGCGCGCGGCCTACTGCGCCAGCAAGGCGGCGGTGGTGATGCTGACCAAGGTATTGGCGGTGGAGTGGGCGCCCAAGGGGCTGCGCGTGAATGCGCTTGCGCCGGGCTACGTCCACACGGCGCTGGTGCAGGAGCTGGTCAGCACCGGCCGCATGGACCTGGCGGCCTTGAAGAAGCGTACGCCCGCCGGCCGCCTGGGCGAGCCGCACGAGATCGCCACCCTGGCCTTGTTCCTGGCCTCCGAACATGCCGCCTTCATCAACGGCCAGGCCATCGTGGCCGATGGCGGCTGGTCGGCCTATAGCTATATCTGATCTTTTCTCCGGCCGCTCCGATGGTGCGGCCGCTACCACCGAATCAGTTTGTTCTCTGGAGAGTAAGCCCATGTCTGACCATATTGCACTCGCCCCGGCCGCGCCCTGGGTCGAACTGCGCACCACCGACGCCGACTGGAATGCCGCCGATCCCGGCTTGCTGGGCTCCCTGCTGGCGCACATGCACATCATCCGCGCCTTCGAAGAATCCGTGCTGGAACTGGCCATGGATGGCCTGGTGCATGGCCCGGCCCATTCCAGCGTCGGTCAGGAGGGTGGGGCGGCAGGTTCCATCCTGCCCCTGCTGGCGGCAGACCAGGTCAATGGCTCGCACCGGGGGCACCATCATTTCCTGGCCAAGGCATTGGCCTATCTCATGCCGGAGGGCATCGCGCCCACGGCCGAACTGAGCCCGGCGGTCGAGCAGTTGCTGCAGCGGACGCTGGCCGAAATCCTTGGCCTGGCGCAAGGCTTCTGCCAGGGACGCGGTGGCTCCATGCACCTGCGCTGGGCAGAGGCGGGCGTACTGGGGACCAACGCCATCGTCGGCGGCGGGGTGCCGCTGGCAGCGGGTGCGGCCTGGGCGCACAAGCATGCCGGTACCGAGCATGTCGCCGTGACCTATTTCGGCGATGGTGCAGTCAACATCGGCTCGGTGCTGGAGACCATGAATATTGCCGCCGCCTGGAGGCTGCCGCTCTGCTTCTTCATCGAGAACAATGGCTACGCCGTCTCCACCACGGTGGACGAGGCCACGGCCGAACCGCGTCTGTCGGCACGCGGCGCTGCCTTCAACATCCCCAGCTGGAAGGTCAACGGCATGGACCCGCTGGCGGTGCACCTGGCCATGAGCGAGGCCTTGCAGCATATGCGGGCCGGCAAGGGGCCGACCATCATCGAGGCCGATGTCTATCGCTTCTTCCACCAGAATGGCGGCTTCCCCGGTAGTGCTTTCGGCTATCGCAGCAAGGAAGAAGAGCAGAGCTGGCGTCAGCGGGACCCGCTGGACCTGGTGGGCCAGCGCATGCGCGAACGCGGCCTGATCGACGAGGCCGGCATCCTGGCACTGCGCAATCGCATCAAGGCCGCCATGGCGCGGGCGGTGCAGGCGCTGACGGAAGACGACCCGGCCCGGGCCGGCAAGAAGCGCATCCGCCCTGAACTCTGGCCCAGCCCGGATTTTCGTGATGTCGGTATCCGTGGCGACCTGTCGGAACTGGAGGGAGCGCGCACCGAGGAAGAAGCCGGGTTCGGCGGCAAGCTGGCGCAGCGCAAGTTCATTGACGTGGTGGCCGATGTGATGGATCGTCGCATGGCCGTGGACGAGCGGGTGGTGGTCATGGGCGAGGACGTGCATCGTCTCAAGGGCGGCACCAATGGCGCGACCCGTGGCCTGAAAGACAAATATCCCGAGCGCACGCTGGGCACACCCATCAGCGAAAACGCCTTCTGCGGGCTGGGCGGCGGCATCGCCATGGATGGCCGCTTCCGCCCCGTGGTCGAGTTCATGTACCCGGACTTCATGTGGGTGGCGGCCGATCAGGTGTTCAACCAGATCGGCAAGGCACGCCACATGTTCGGCGGCGATATCGAGGTGCCTTTCGTCCTGCGTACCAAAGTGGCGATGGGGACCGGCTATGGTTCGCAGCACTCCATGGACCCGGCGGGCATCTTCGCCACCAGCCCGGGATGGCGCATCGTGGCGCCGTCCACGCCGTTCGACTATGTCGGCCTAATGAATGCGGCACTGGCGCTGAAGGACCCGGTACTGGTGATCGAACACGTGGATCTCTACAACAGCAGCGGTCCTGCGCCCGTAGACGACTTCGACTACCAGACGCCCTTCGGGCGCGCCGCTGTGCGACGTGCCGGCCAGGAGATGACGGTGCTGACCTATCTATCCATGGTGGCGCATGCCCTGGAAGCCGTACAGCAGACCGGCATCGACGCCGAAGTGATCGACCTGCGCTGGCTGGACCGCGCCAGCCTCGACTGGGACACCATCGGCCAGAGCATCCGCAAGACCAACAATGTGCTGATCGTGGAGCAGGGCGCGCAGGGTACTTCCTATGGCGGCTGGCTGGCCGACGAGATCCAGCGCCGCTTCTTTGATTGGCTGGACCAGCCAGTACAGCGGGTGGTGGGTGGCGAAGCTTCGCCCAGCATCTCCAAGGTGTTGGAACGTGCCGCTGCCGCCCGTACCGAAGAGACCGTCGCCGGTCTGCAGCAGGTGATGCGCGACAAGGGCGCCCGCCCCGAGGTTCGCTGAATACCGCCTGATTACCGAAAGGATTTGCCATGAGCATCGAGATGATTGTCCCCCTGGAAGTGGGCATCGCCTGTCGTGACCTGCCGGCGCTGCGGCGCTTCTATGAAATCACCATGGGTTTCAGCTTTGTGAGTGAAATCACCGTCCCTGCCGACAAATCGGCAGCCTCCGGCCTGTCTGCCGACGGCTATACCGTGGTCCGTCTGCAGACCCCCTATGGCGAACGGATCAAGCTGCTGGCACCCCGAACGCCACCCCGCGCCGAGACGCCTTCCGCCTACATCCTGGATCGGCCCAACGCCGCCTATCTGACCTTCATCGTGGCCGACATCGATGCCGCCATTGCCACCCTGCGCGCCGCCGGGATCGAGTTCATGACCGGTGCGCAGCGGGTGGAGGCGCGTCCCGGGGTGTATCTGGCGTTCTGCCGCGACCCGGAAGGCAATGTGCTGGAACTGGTCCAATACAGCGACATCGCTGCCTATCGACCCGATCTCAAGAAAGAGGGGCAATGACATGGCAAAGCTGATCAAGATGCCGGAAATCGCCGCAAATGCGACCTCGGCGGTGATCGTCCAGTGGTCCCGGAAGGAAGGCGAAGCCATCAAGGCCGGTGAGTGCCTGGCAGAGATCGAGACCGACAAGGCCGTCATCGAATACGACGCCGACAGCAATGGCGTGCTGGGCAAGATCCTGGCCGCGGCGGGCCAGGAGGTGGAAGTCGGCGCACCGATCGCCGTGCTGTTCGAAGAGGGCGAAACTCAGGTCGATATTGCCGCCCTGCTGGCGGCGGCCGGCGTTGCCGTGGAGCCGCCACCGGCCGCTGGCACGACTGCATCGGCAATCGCCACCGCCACTGCAGCAACAACTACGGGGGCAGCCGAGCCTGAACGCGAACCCGATGCAGCGGCGTCGGGGCGCATCTTTGCCAGCCCGCTGGCACGCCGCCTGGCGCAGGAGCGTGGCCTGGCACTGGCAGGAATGACGGGCAGCGGGCCGCATGGCCGTATCGTCAGGCGCGACGTGGAAGCGGCTGCGCAAGCTGCCCCTGCGACGGCTGCTGATGCTACGGCCGCTGCCGGTAGCGATGCGACGCCGCCAGCCATCGCCATCCCCATCCCCAGCGCCAGCGCTGCGCAAGGCAGTGCTGCCTTCACCGACATCCCCCACAGTGGCATGCGACGTACCATCGCGCGCCGTCTCAGTGAGAGCAAGGCCAGCATTCCCCACTTCTATCTCAGTGCCGACTGCCGCATGGACAGGCTGCTGGCCCTGCGCGCGGAAATCAATGCCGCCGGCACGCGCAAGATCTCGGTCAACGATTTCATCGTCAAGGCAGTGGCAGCGGCGCTGCAGAGCGTACCTGACATGAACGTCAGCTGGACCGAGGCCGCACTGCGCAAATACCAGCAGGCCGATATTTCAGTGGCCGTGTCCACCGAGGGCGGCCTGATCACGCCGGTGGTACGCAATGCGGGCGGCAAGACCCTGTCGGCCATCAGTCGCGAGATCGTGGACCTTGCAGCGCGGGCGCGATCCGGTGCGCTGGCGCCCAACGAGTACCAGGGCGGCAGCTTTACGGTCAGCAACCTGGGCATGTTCGGTGTGCGCGAGTTCTCGGCCATCATCAACCCCCCACAGGCGGCGATCCTGGCCGTGGGTGCCACGCTGTCGCAGCCGGTCGTGGTCGATGGGCAGCTCGCCGTGGCGCAGGTCATGAAGGTCACGCTGTCGGTGGATCACCGCGCCGTGGATGGTGCACTGGCCGCGCAATGGCTGGCGGCCTTCCAGCGCTGCATCGAAAACCCCCTGAGTGCATTGATTTGAGGTGATACGTGATGAAGGCAGCGCAAACTGATTTCGACCTGGCCGTCGTTGGCGGCGGCCCGGGCGGTTATGTGGCGGCGATCCGCGCCGCCCAGCTGGGCATGAAGACCGTCCTGGTGGAGAAGGCCCAGTTGGGTGGTGTCTGCCTGAACTGGGGATGTATACCCACCAAGGCGCTGCTGCGCTCGGCCGATGTCCTGCGACTGGTGCGTGACGCTGCCCGGTTCGGCGTGCAGGTCGGCGAGCCCGAGACCGACCTGCAGACCATGGTGGCGCGTTCGCGCTCGGTGGCCGCGCATCTGAACAAGGGCGTGGCCTACCTGATGAAGAAGAACAAGATCACCGTCGTCGAGGGCAGGGCTAGGCTGGCCGGGCGCGGACGCCTGGAGGTGGAGGGCAAGGACGGCAAGCAGGGGAAGTCCGTCATCACGGCAAGCAACATCATCCTGGCCACGGGGGCGCGTGCACGGGTGCTGCCGGGGCTGCAGCCCGATGGCGAGAGCGTCTGGACCTATCGCGAAGCGTTGATGCCGCGCCAGACACCGCGCCGCCTGCTGGTGATCGGCGCTGGCGCGATCGGCATCGAGTTCGCCAGCTTCTATCGCGCATTGGGTGCGGAGGTCAGTGTGGTGGAGATGGCCGAGCGCATCCTGCCAGTGGAGGACGAAGACATCAGTGCCCACGTCGCCGATGCACTGCGCAAGGACGGCATGCGCCTCTACACCGGCGCGCGCATCGCATCGACGGTCAAGCGTGATGGCGCTACCGGCACCGGTGTCGAGTGGCAGGTGACGCTCGAAGGCCGGCATACCGACACATTGGTGGCCGACGTGGTCCTGGTGGCAGCCGGCATCGTCGGAAACGTCGAGGAGCTGGGCCTGGAGAGCACGGCGGTGAAGGTGGAGCGCAGCCACATCGTGACCGATGCCTTTGGTCGCACCGGCGAGCCGGGCGTGTACGCCATCGGTGATGTTGCCGGTCCGCCGTGGCTGGCCCACAAGGCGAGTCACGAAGGCGTGGCCTGCGTCGAGAAGATCGCCGGCCTCGATCCGCATGCACTGGACCCGTCAAAGATCCCGGCTTGCACGTACAGCCATCCGCAGGTCGCCAGCGTCGGTCTGACGGAAGCCGCTGCGCGCCAGGCAGGGCGCCGCATCCGGGTGGGACAGTTTCCGTTTGCGGTCAATGGCAAGGCCATCGCGCTGGGCGCTACCGGGGGCTTTGCCAAGGTGATTTTTGATGAAGGTAGCGGCGAACTGCTGGGCGCTCACATGGTGGGCGAGGAAGTCACCGAGATGATCCAGGGCTATGCCATTGCGCGTGAGCTGGAGAGCAGCGAGGCTGAACTGATGGCGACAGTGTTTCCTCATCCGACGCAGTCGGAGGTGATGCATGAGGCGGTGTTGGCGGCTTATCAGCGGGGGTTGCATGGGTGATGAGAGGGCTTGGCTGGCTTATAACGTCCACACCCTCTTGTATTCAGACGGTTTTTACGGAAATTTCGCATTGGTTGTGTCCCCGATTTGAGTGCAGATCAATGCAAGAAAACGTAAGTCTACCGTCGCGGGCTCCATTGGCCGACAGCGTCATAGTCTAAGCATTGCTCAAATCCAAACGCCTGCCAGAGTACATCTAGCATGGGACGGGCAATTATATCGACTGGAATTTGTTGGGGTGATTCCAACAATATCTCATTCAGAATGAGGTCGGGTCTATCCGATTTTGGATGGACGGCGAGGAACCCGCCAGTTCCAAACCTCTTCCCTTCAGTGTTTAAAAGAGCGGCGCCTATTACAACGGGACCGGCTATTTCCTGTTCATGAAGTAAGCGAAGGAATTTGGAAATATATTCCCGGAAAAAATCTCCGATTAGCGTGGAAGGCATGTACTCCTCATATCCTTCGCCAAAACTTCCAGCGAAACGCACGGCCTCGCAACACCCGCTGCGATAGATCTGATTGTAGGCGCCGAGGGCGTCGGATGTGTCGCCTCTGGAGGTGACCGATATCAACAAGCCATCCAAATTGTAGTTGTGCGTGCCGCCTCCCCAGGAGCTGCTCATTAGGTTAGCTGCATTGCTTGCCACCGACTTCATATCAATTCCAGTGTCGCTAGCTAAGCCTTGAAGAGGGATTACATGGAGAACTGCGAGCGGTCCTGAAACCATCGGCCTCAATGTTTTTCCTCTGGATAAAGCGGTTATACGGTCTGCTCTAAACGAGGTTGCTCTTTGCTGAAGGGCGGATGCGTTTCCAAATGCAAGGCGTAGCTGCTGATAGGTCAATTCGACGCTGTGGGTGTTGTTCCTCATATAAAAGGCACTTTTCCCTTCTAGCTGCATTCCGTAGGGCCCGCCAAATTGTGGGGGAACGTTCGCAACGAGAATGTAGCCACCAGTAACGTCAATATGTTGCAGGTTTAAACCAACCAAACGCGGCTCAATTCCCGCATCAACGATTTGTCCAAGGCGGCGCTTAGCCGCATCTGATATTTCGGAGCTGATAGGAAATAGCAGATCGGCACAACCATCTTTTTCTGAAATTCCAAAGAGGATGTTTCCTCCTCCAGAATTTGCTAGAGAGCAAACATCTTTTAAGAACTCATGTTTGTCTTTCCCAGAACTTGTGGGGAGTTGACGTTTGAAATCAAGAGTCGAGTTTTCGGGCCATTTTTCATCACAAATTCTGGAGAGAAATGTTGCGTCAATCGTTTGTAGATCTAGGATAGACACGAGGGCTCCCTTATTTTTGTTAAATAAATTCTGAGAAAAAAATCTACTCAGGAATAAAGAAGGCATGGCTTTTGATAAAGCCGTTTGTTGTGCCACCATTGTCCAGCAAGAAGAAAACCTCTACACGTGTTCAGAACATACCGTAATGTCGAATTTATTCTTCGATAAGCTGCGACAATCATTGATGTGAATGCGGGTTCCAATGTGAGCACGCTGAAAAATGTTTTCGCAGGGCAAGGCTCCATGCCAGGTTAATGAATAATATATCGAACCTATTTGCGCCTGTAATAACGACTAAAGAGTCGCCAACATTTAGTCCCTCTGTCATTAACTGCCAGTTTTCTAGAGAGGACTCTCAGAGAAGCTGATTAGGAGCGATCATGGGAATATTCCCGTCGAGTGTAAATCCGGGGCGAGTTTCAGAGGACGTAGAAGTCGAGGCACTTCGAACTGCCGTTCGTGCTGCACAAGATGAGATTCTCATGGCAGTGGCGTTCTACGAGACGTGGCGACCAACAATCGAAAATGCTGATTTGGCTAACCAGTTGGGAACATCATTTGCCACTAATGCATTTAACGTAATTCAGTTTTCCTTACAAAGGGAGTTGTTGCTCGCCTTAGTAAGGATCTGGGATACGAACAAGAAATCTCTTCGAATGACTGCAATTAGAGAAAAGCTAAAACGGGCCGATATTGTGGAGCGAATAGTCCAAGACAGAAAGCGCGCTATGGGAATGCGGGCTGATGTGTCGGGGCCACTACGCGCTGCCATAGGGCCCAAATGTGCTCACGCGGTAACTCTGATCAGCAAGTACATAGATGGCGGCGCTCGATTTAGAAAACTTCAAAAGTTGGTAGACATCCGCCATCTTCGCTTAGCGCATAGGCAGCTAGCATCACCTGAAAACGGTATGCCGGAGGTTGTGCGGGCCGAGATCGATGAGATTTATCTAGAAACGATTGAAATCGTGCAGACATTGCTGAGTGCGGTGAATGCAGTGTCTTTTCCAATGGGCGAGGCTGCTGAGGCTTCTCGTCACTACGCTGAAATGTTCTGGCAGGGAGTACGTGGTGAGCGTACACAGGGTCATCCGGCGTTTAAATCCCCCTGTCGAAATGGTCTTGACTAGGTTCCCCCAGACGAACAGGTCTTCACCAGGCCGCGAGCTTCGCGAACCATGCAGCGAAAGTTTGCAATTTTCGCTGCCAGAAATTTTTGAACTGCAGGAAGATCAATTTCCTTTCGGGTTTATGCGTTGCCTCCCAGCATATTTTTAAATATTTCAATTTATAGGTGCCCTACTGAGGCCTTCTAATTTTGAGGAAGAAATGAAAACGGGCCTTCGATCGAAGGCCCGTTTTGCTTGACGTGCTGTGGCGGAGGCTGTGAGATTCGAACTCACGGACGGGTCACCCCGTCGGCAGTTTTCAAGACTGCTGGTTTAAACCACTCACCCAAACCTCCTTGCGATGCGACAGGGCGTTGCCTGTCGCACGAGGGCCGCATTATACATCACATCAATTTCTTTGCATCCACCTCTTTCCGCGACGCAAGCAGATGCCGCTCATCTTGCGCTGTTGCGGCCGCCAGCCCTCAGGCAGCCGCAAGCCCACTCAGAACGTTCCGGGATAAGCCCCGCCATCCATCAACAGGTTCTGACCGGTGATGAAACCGGCCTGTGCGCTGCAGAGGTAGGCGCAGGCGTCGCCGAACTCGGCCGGGTCACCAAAGCGCCCCGACGGGTTGAGCTTGCGACGTTCGGCCAGGACTTCGTCCACGGTGCGGCCGCTCTCTTGCGCCGCGCCAGTGGCGGTGGAGCGCAGGCGGTCGGTTTCGAAGGGGCCGGGCAGGAGGTTGTTGATCGTGACGTTGTGGGCCACGGTCTTGCGGGACAGGCCGGCGACAAAGCCGGTCAGGCCGGAGCGAGCGCCGTTGGAGAGTCCCAGGATGTCGATCGGTGCGCGCACCGCGCTGGAGGTGATGTTGACGATGCGGCCGAAGCGGCGGGCGATCATGCCGTCGACGGTCGCCTTGATGAGCTCGATGGGGGTGAGCATGTTGGCGTCCACGGCGGCGATCCAGTCGTCCCGGGTCCAGTCGCGGAAGTCGCCGGGCTTGGGGCCGCCGGCGTTGGTGACCAGGATGTCCGGCGCCGGGCAGGCGGCCAGGGCCAGGGCGCGGCCTTCGGGGGTGGTGATGTCGCAGGCCACGGTGGTGATGGTCGCGCCGGTGGCGGCGACTTCGGCACGGATCTCGGCGGCGGCGGCTTCCAGCGCTTCGCTTCCGCGTGCCAGCATGGTCACGTGTACGCCTTCACGCGCCAGCGACAGCGCGCAGGCGCGGCCCAGGCCTTTGCTCGATGCGCACACCAGCGCGGTCTTGCCTTTGAGTTTCAAATCCATCGTTTCTTCCTTTGCTGAGGGGTTGGCATGGTAGGGCGCAGGCCCGCCCGGACAGCGGGGGCGGGCTGCGCTACACTGTCGGACCTGATCAGGGGCGCTATTTCTTCATCACCATGTAGATGGCCAGCGCAATGATGGCGACCACGCCCATCTCCAGCGCAAACACGATGACGCCGCTCATGTCAGTCTCCTTTTTTATCTTTCGATGCTGCCGTTGCTTTCGCTACTGATTGCAGCCCGGCGGCAGAGGCATCACTTTACACCGATGACGGCTTCCTTGTTTTTCTCGTGCTTAGTCAACTTTCTGCTCGGCGGTGTGCTGGGTGCCATGGGCGGTCTGTTCGGGATCGGTGGCGGGCTCATCGCCATTCCGGTGCTGGGTTATCTGTACGGGATGGACCAGCAGCTGGCGCAGGGGACGGCGCTGGTGATGATCGTGCCCAACGTGGTCATCGCCTTCTGGCGCTACAAGCAGCGCAACCGGATCGAGTGGAGTGCGGCGGCGATGATGTGCGGGCCGGCGGTGGTGGCGACGTATTTCTCGGCGCGGCTGGCTACGGTGATGGATGCGCGCAAGCTGCATTTCTGCTTTGCGCTCTTCATGGGGCTGCTGGCGCTGTATTACCTGTGGACGCTGTTGCGCGGCAAGCGCGAGATGCAGACTTCGCTGCGGCTGGGGCGTCGCTATATTCCGTTGGTGGGGTTGTCGGCGGGGGCGTCGGCGGGCTTCTTCAGTGTGGGTGGGGCGATTGTGGCGGTGCCGCTGCTGACAGCTTTCTTCGGGGCCACGCAGACTGCTGCGCAGGGGCTGGGGCTGGCGATGGTCACGCCCGGGACCCTGGTGGCGCTGTGGACCTATGCGCATGCCGGTCATGTGGACTGGACGGTGGGCATCCCCATGGCGCTGGGCGGTGTGCTCAGTATCTCCTGGGGCGTGGCGCTGGCGCACCATCTGCCGGAGCGGCGCCTGCGCATCCTGTTCTGCGGCGCCTTGCTGCTGCTGTCGTTGTGGATGATGATCGCCGGCTGATCTGGTCAGGCTGTCTTCTTCTGGCGCGCGGCGGATTTCTTTTCGGTACCTTCGGTCTTTTCGGCCTTTTCGGTGTTCAGGAGGACGACCTTGTCGTCGTCCGTGCCCTGGCTCATCTGCTCGCGGATGAAGTCGACCAGATTGCGCGCATGCGGTGAGAGCGTGTCGATGTTCTGGAACACCATGCTGCGCTCGCGCACGCTCCACGGGTCGCTCAATTCCACCACCGCCAATTGCATGGTCTGCTGATGCCGTTGTGCCGCCGAGCGCGGGACGATGCCGATGCCGACATTGGTTTCTATCATGCGGCACATGGCTTCGAAGCTGCGTACTTGGATGCGCAGCTTCAATCGCTGGCCATGTTCGGAGACGATCTTGTTGAGGAAGTGGTGCAGGGTGCTGCCCTCGTGCAAGCCGATGTGTTCGTACTCCAGCGTGTCGAGGAAGGGGATGCTGCCGGCGCCGGCCAGCGGGTGTTCCAGGGCGGTGGCCAGGACCAGGCGGTCGGTGGAGAAATTCAGTATCTGCAATCCCTCGCCCTGCACCGGGCCGGCCACGATGCCGATGTCGGCCGTGCCTTCCTGGATGCCACGCAGGATGTCGTGGTTCAGTCGTTCTTCCAGCGCCACGTTGACCTGCGGATGGATGGCCAGGAACTTGCCCAGGATCTCCGGCATGAACTCGGTCACGGCGGTGGTGTTGGCGAAGATGCGGATGTAACCCTTGATGCCGTTGTTGTACTGCTGCATGTCGCTCTTGAGGTGCTCGACCTGCTGCATGAACAGTTGCGCGTGGTGCAGCAGGGTGTGGCCGGCAGGCGTGAGTTGCACGCCCTTGCTTTCGCGATACAGCAGACGGGTGCCGAAGCGCGACTCCAGTTCCTTGATGCGGTTGCTGGTGGCGGCCAGCGAGAGGTTCATGCGCTCGGCGCTGCGGGTCAAGCTATTGAGCTCGGCGATGAGGATGAACAGGCGCAGGTCGGTCAGGTCGAAGAGCATGGCAGATTCCGGCGATCGTTGAGGGGAGGGCGCACCCTTACACACACACGTAGGCGTGGCGCGTGAACGGTCTTCATGTTACGCCGATTTGCTGTGACGCTGGCGGGCTTTGCGTGCTGCGCCGCCACATGTCCGGTCTCGTGCCGGCGCCAGTGCTGACTTCAGTTTTGCGAAAGCCCCCCTTCCAAAATGAGAGATTGTTCTTGTCTTCCTGGCACGACAGACTTGCGGCCAATAAACAAAGAACAAGCGAGGAGACATGGCCCACCCTGATCTCGATCTCACCCTGTTACGGCAGTGGCTGGACAAGACCGAAACCCATCATGACCTCATCAACCCGGTGAGCGCTGCGGCCCTGGCGGCGACCCTTGATGGTCCGCGCCAGCCGCGTGCCGGCGATGCCTTGCCGCCGCTATGGCACTGGATCTATTTCTGGAGCATCTGCCGCCAGTCCGAAGTGGGTGCCGATGGTCATCCGCAGCGGGGCGGCTTCCTGCCGCCGGTGCCTTTGCCGCGGCGCATGTGGGCCGGCGGGCGCTTGCAGTTCGCCGCACCGCTGCCCATCGGCGCAACAGCGCAGAAGCGCTCGCGCATTGCCAGCATCGACGTCAAGCAGGGCCGCACCGGGGCGCTGGCCTTCGTGACCGTGCGTCACGAGATCAGTCACGAAGGCCGGCTCTGCCTGAGCGAGGAACACGACATCGTCTATCGTGACCTGCCCCAGCCGGGCGCGGTGGCCGTGGTGCCCAAGAGCGCGCCGGAGGGGGCGCAATGGCGTCGCCGGGTGCTGCCCGATCCGGTGCTGCTGTTCCGCTATTCGGCGCTGACCTTCAATGGGCATCGCATCCACTATGACCGCAGTTACGTGACCGGCGTGGAGGGCTATCCGGGCCTGATCGTGCACGGACCGCTGATCGCCACGCTGCTGGCCGATCTGCTGGCGCGTGAGATGCCGCAGGCGGTGCTGCGCGAGTTCAACTTCCGCGCCGTGGGCAGCCTGTTCGATACCGAGCCCTTCACGCTGTGCGGCCGGCTGGCCGCCGATGGTCGCAGCGCCGAACTCTGGGCGCAGAACGAACGCGGTGAACTGGCCATGCAGGCCGAGGCCATCCTGGCCTGACGACAGAGACTTTTTTCGGAGACCCATCCATGTCCTATCAGGCGCCCAATGACGCTTATGGCGATCTGCGCGATGCCGTGCGCGATCTGTGCAATACCTTCCCCCCGGAATACTGGCGTAAGGTCGATGAGGCGCGCGGCTATCCCGAGCAGTTCGTCGATGCCCTGACCCGCGCCGGCTGGATGGCCGCGCTGATCCCGCAGGAGTATGGCGGTTCCGGCCTGGGCCTGACCGAAGCCTCGGTCATCATGGAAGAGATCAACCGCACCGGTGGCAATTCCGGTGCCTGCCACGGGCAGATGTACAACATGGGCACGCTGTTGCGGCATGGCTCCGAGGCGCAGAAGCAGCTCTACCTGCCCAGGATCGCCACCGGCGAATTGCGCCTGCAGTCCATGGGCGTGACCGAGCCCACCACCGGCACCGATACCACGCGCATCAAGACGGTGGCGGTGAAGAAGGGCGACCGCTACGTGGTCAACGGCCAGAAGGTGTGGATCTCGCGCATCCAGCATTCGGACCTGATGATCCTGCTGGCGCGAACCACGCCGCTGGACCAGGTGAAGAAGAAATCCGAGGGCATGTCCATCTTCATCGTCGATCTCAAGGAGGCCATCGGCCATGGCATGGAAGTGCGGCCCATCCTCAACATGGTCAACCACGAGACCAATGAACTCTTCTTCGACAACCTGGACATCCCGGCCGAGAACCTGATCGGCGAGGAAGGGATGGGCTTCAAGTACATCCTCGACGGCCTCAATGCCGAGCGCACCCTGATCGCGGCCGAATGCATCGGCGACGGCTACTGGTTCATCGACAAGGCCACGCAATACGCCAATGAGCGTGTGGTGTTCGACCGTCCGATCGGCAAGAACCAGGGCGTGCAGTTCCCCATTGCCGATGCCTACATCGAGATCGAGGCCGCCAACCTGATGCGCTACAAGGCCTGTGAGCTGTTCGATGCGCGCCAGGCCTGCGGTGCCCAGGCCAACATGGCCAAGTACCTGGCGGCCAAGGCCTCGTGGGAGGCGGCCAATGTCTGCCTGCAGACCCACGGTGGCTTTGGCTTCGCCTGCGAATACGACGTCGAGCGCAAGTTCCGCGAAACGCGCCTGTACCAGGTAGCGCCGATCTCGACCAACCTGATCTTCTCCTATGTGGCCGAGCACATCCTGGGCTTGCCGCGCTCGTTCTGAACCTGTTTTTCTGCACCCGCCCATCGACCGAGGAAGCGCCATGTCACAAGCCAACCGCCCGCTGGAGGGCATTACCGTGGTCAGCCTGGAGCATGCCATCGCCGCGCCGTTCTGCACGCGCCAGCTGGCCGACCTGGGCGCCCGGGTGATCAAGATCGAACGGCCCGGGGTGGGCGATTTTGCGCGGGGGTACGACACCCGCGTGCATGGTCTGTCGTCGCACTTCGTCTGGACCAATCGCTCCAAGGAAAGCCTCACCTTGAATCTCAAGGATGAAGAGGGCAAGCGCATCATCGACCAGTTGCTGCAAGAGGCCGACGTGCTGGTGCAGAACCTGGCGCCGGGTGCGGCGGCCGGGCTGGGCCTGTCGGCCGCGGTGCTGCAGGAGAAACATCCGCGCCTGATCGTCTGCGATATTTCCGGTTATGGCGAGGATGGCCCCTACCGCGACAAGAAGGCCTATGACCTGCTGATCCAGAGCGAGGCCGGTTTTCTCTCGGTGACGGGGACTCGCGACGAGGTGGTCAAGGCCGGTTGCTCGATTGCCGACATCGCCGCCGGCATGTATGCCTATTCCAACATCCTGGCCGCGCTGATCAAGCGTGGGCGCGATGGGCGCGGCAGTCACATCGACCTGTCCATGCTGGAGGCGCTGACCGAGTGGATGAGTTTCCCGCTCTACTATGCCTATCAGGGCGCGGGGGCACCACAGCGCTCCGGTGCCGAGCACGCCACCATCTATCCCTATGGCCCCTTTGCGGCGGGCGATGGCAAGACCGTCATGCTGGGTCTGCAGAACGAGCGCGAATGGAAGGTCTTCTGCGAGGTGGTGCTGGAGGATGCGGCCCTGGCCGGCGATGCGCGCTTTTCCAGCAACTCGCGCCGCCACGAACATCGCGATGTGCTGCGCCAGCTGATCCTGGACATGTTCGCCGGCATGACCGCCGAGCAGGTGGTGGCGCGGCTGGACCGGGCGCAGATCGCCAATGCCCACGTCAATGGCATGGACGAGCTGTGGCAGCACCCGCAGCTGGCGGCGCGCCAGCGCTGGGCCGAGGTCGATACGCCGGCCGGCAAGGTGGCGGCGCTCTTGCCACCGGGCGCCAACGACAGCTATGACTACCGTATGGACCCCATCCCGGCACTGGGGGAGCATACCGACGCCATTCTCGGTGGCTTGGGTTATGACGCGGCGGCCATCGCCACGCTGCGCGAACGGGGAGCCGTGTGATGGCGCCGCAGATTGCCACGGCCAGCAGTTTTCTGTTCGTGCCGGCCAATCGCCCGGAGCGCTATGTCAAGGCCCTGGACAGTGGTGCCGATGCCGTCATCGTCGATCTGGAAGATGCCGTGGCCCTGCCGCAGAAGGAGCAGGCCCGCGAGACCCTGGCGCGCTGGCTGCGCGAACAGGGGCCGCAGCCACGCCTGTGGGTGCGCATCAATGCCGCCGATACGGTCTGGCATGGCGAGGACCTGATGACGTTTTCGGCACTGTCCATGGCCGGCATCGTATTGCCCAAGGCGGAAGAGCCCAAGAGCCTGTCGGCGATTGCGCGTCGGCTGGGTCCCGGGCGCGGCCTGATCGCGCTCATCGAGAGTGCTGCCGGTCTGGCGGCCATGCGCGAGATTGCGGCGGTGCCGGGCGTGCAGCGGCTGGCCTTCGGCTCCATCGATGCGCAGGTCGATCTGGGCATGCAGTGCGGTCCTGAAGAGGAGGAGCTGACGCACTTTCGCATCGAGATTGTGATGGCCTCGCGCCTGGGCGGCATTGCCCCGCCCATCGATGGCGTGACCACCGATTTCAATGACGACGCCTTCCTCGCGCGTATGGTGCAGCGCGCGCGCCGGCTGGGTTTTGGCGCCAAGCTGTGCATCCATCCGCGCCAGGTGGAAGGCGTGCGGCGTGGCTTCATGCCCAGCGAGCAGGAGCTGGCCTGGGCGGGGGCCGTGATGGCGGCGGTGCGCGCCAGCGATGGCGGTGCCATTTCGCTGGAGGGCAAGATGATCGACAAGCCGGTGATCCTGCAGGCCGAGAAATTCCTGCACCAGGCGGGCTTGCTGTCCGATTGAGCCGGACCTGCTCGTGTAACCTAGACGTTTTCCAACCAGAGGGAGACGACCACATGAAAATCCAGGCCGCCGTATTGCGCGAAATGACCGATGCGCATCCGTTTGCCGTGAGCCAGCCGCTGAAGATCGAAGAACTCGATCTTGAGCCGCCCGGCCCCGGCGAGGTGCTGGTGAAGATGAAGGCTGCCGGCCTGTGCCATTCGGACCTGTCGGTGATCACCGGTGTGCGTCCGCGTCCGCTGCCCATGGCGCTGGGTCATGAGGCTTCGGCCGAGGTGGTGCAGGTGGGTAGCGGCGTGAGCGACCTGCGTGCCGGCGATCTGGTGGTGCTGGTCTTCGTGCCCAGCTGCGGCCACTGCCTGCCCTGCATGGAAGGACGGCCGGCGCTGTGCGAGCCGGGCGCCGCCACCAATACCGTGGGCGAGCTGCTGTCTGGCCAGCGCCGTCTGCGTGACAAGGCCCAGGCGGTGCATCACCACCTCGGGGTGTCGGCCTTTGCCGATCATGCCGTGGTCTCGCGTCGCTCCTGCGTGAAGATCGAAGCCGATATCGACCCGGTCGAGGCGGCCCTGTTCGGTTGCGCAGTGCTGACCGGCGTGGGCGCAGCCGTCAATACTGCCGAGGTCAAGGCCGGTACTACGGCGGCGGTGTTGGGGCTGGGCGGCGTGGGCCTGTGCGCGATGCTGGGTGCGCTGGCCTCCGGCGCGCGCGAAGTGATCGCGGTGGACCTGCACGATAGCAAGCTGGAAGTGGCGCGTGCGCTGGGCGCCACGGCCACCGTGAATGCCCGTGACCCGGATGCGGTGGCAAAGGTCAAGGAACTCACCAAGGGCGGCGTCGACTACGCCTTCGAGATGGCCGGCTCGGTGCAGGCCATGGAAGCGGCCTACCGCATGACCCGCCGCGGCGGCATGACGATCACGGCCGGGCTGCCGGCGCCGAACCAGAACTGGGCGCTGCAGCAGGTCAGCCTGGTGGCCGAGGAACGTACCGTCAAGGGCAGCTATATCGGCTCCTGCGTGCCGGTGCGCGATATCCCGCGCTACATCGGCCTGTACCAGGCCGGCCGCCTGCCGGTGGACAAGCTCATGGGCGAGCGCCTGGCGCTGGCCGACATCAATCGCGGTTTCGACCGCCTGCATGGCGGGGAGGGGCTGCGCGACCTGATCGTCTTTTAACGCCGGGGGCCGAGGTCATCGGCCCCCGGCTTCACCCGGAGGAGACACGCATGACCATCATCACAATGCGGGCGGCACTGACCGCCTGCGCCTTCGCCACGCTGACCTTGTCGACCACGGCGGCACTGGCGCAACAGACCATCGTCATCAAGTTCAGCCACGTGGTGGCCAACGACACGCCCAAGGGCAAGGGCGCGGAACGCTTCAAGGAACTGGCCGAGAAGGCGACCCATGGGCGCGTCAAGGTCGAGGTCTATCCCAACAGCACCCTCTACAAGGACAAGGAAGAGCTGGAGGCGCTGCAGCTGGGTTCGGTGCAGATGCTGGCGCCTTCCCTGGCCAAGTTCGGGCCGCTGGGGGCCAAGGAGTTCGAGGTGTTCGACCTGCCCTATATCTTCCCCAACAAGGAAGTGTTGAAGCGCGTGACCGAGGGGCCGATCGGGCAGGGCCTGTTCCAGAAGCTGGAAAGCAAGGGCATCAAGGGCCTGGCCTACTGGGATAACGGCATGAAGGTGATGACGGCCAACCGGCCGCTGCACAAGGTGGCGGACTTCCGGGCGCTGAAGATGCGCATCCAGTCTTCCAAGGTGTTGGACGAGCAGTTCCGCGCATTGAAGGCCAATCCGCAGGTGCTGGCGTTTTCCGAGGTGTACCAAGCCATGCAGACCGGGGTGGTGGATGGCAGCGAGAACACGCCCTCCAATGTCTACACCCAGAAGATGCATGAGGTGCAGTCCAACCTGACCGTGTCCGATCACGGGTATATCGGTTACGCCGTGATCGTCAACAAGAAGTTCTGGGAGGCCCTGCCGGCCGATGTGCGCGGCCAGCTCGAAGGGGCCATGAAGGAAGCCACGGTCTACGCCAACACCATCGCCCAGAAGGAAAACGACGATGCCCTGGCCGCCATCAAGGCCAGCGGCAAGACCAAGGTCTACACCCTTTCCGAACAGGAGAAGGCCGAATGGCGCCGCGCACTGCTGCCGGTGCACAAGAGCATGGCCTCACGGGTGGGGCAGGACCTGATCGATGCGATCTACAAGGAAAGCGAAGCTGCCGGCGTCAAGATCAACTGATCCGTCGGCTCGGGATGTACCGCCACGGCCTGCAGCGATGCAGGCCGTTTTGCATGGGGGAGCGGATATTCTGGCCAGCCTATTTCTTCTTGCGGGTGACGACGTAGTTCTCGGCAGCCGTGACGGCATTCTGCAAGGCTTCCATCTTGGAGTTGCCTGGCTTGAAGTCGCCGAATTCGTGGGTGGTGCGATCCGGGAAGTCGATATGGACGAACGCCGTCCACTTGCCGTCAGTACGTAATACCGGGGTCAGCTTGATGGTGGCGTCGAGATACTTGCACGCTATTGCGCCTAGAGTGGTGGACATCTTGCTTTGAAGCGGGGCGGCAGCCGAACTTAGGGGGAGCCGACGCCTGCAGTCTGTGGTGGCGAATCAAGTCACGAATGATGCCACAGCCTGACCAATCCTGCCTTGCAGCAGATCAGGCCTTTAAACCGTTTTACGAGTGATGCGGCGAGGGCGGGGCGCTCGTGGGGAATCGCGTCCCGCCTCCGGCCTTGTTGGCCGGGACCGCACGCCGCATCGATACGCGAGTCAGGCGGCTGCCAGCAGCAGGTCCAGGTTCTGTACGGCGGCGCCCGATGCCCCCTTGCCCAGGTTGTCAAAGACCGCGCACAGCAGGATGTGGCCTTCGGCCGGGTTGCCGAATACGCCCAGGGTCATGTCATTGCTGCCGTTGTGGCGGGTCGGATCAAGCTGGGCCGTGGCGGCACTCTGCTCGGCATCCAGTACCTTGACATGGCGCGCCCCGGCGTAGTGGCGCTGCAGTGCGGCGCGCAGCGACTCCAGGCTGGAGCCGGCCGGTAGCAGGCGGGTCTGCAGTGCGATGGAGAGCACGATGCCCTGGCGGAAGGCGCCATAGGCGGGCAGGAAGATCGGCCGTTGCGTCAATCCGGCGTGCAGCTGCATTTCCGGTGGATGCTTGTGCTGCAGGCCCAGGCCGTACAGCACGAAGGGCGCGGCGCTGGCGGCTTCCGGTCCTTCATATTGCTCTACCTGCGGCCGACCGCCACCGGAGTAACCGGAGACGGCGTGGATGCTCAGCGGGTAGTCGGCCGGTACCAGTCCGGCTTGTACCAGCGGGCGCAGCAGCGCGATGGCGCCGGTCGGATAGCAACCGGGGTTGCTGATGCGGTGGGCGTTGGCAATGGCCTGGGGCTGTTCCGGCGTCATCTCGGGGAAGCCATACACCCAGCCCGGGCTGGTGCGATGGGCCGAGCTGGCATCGATGACGCGCACGCGGGGGTTCTCGATCAGCGCCACGGCTTCGCGGGCCGCAGCGTCGGGCAGGCACAACAGGGCGATGTCGGCGCTGTTGATGGCTTCTGCGCGCCGCTGCGCATCCTTGCGCTCGGCCGCCGGCAGGGTCAGGATGCGCAGGTCCTTGCGGTCGCGCAGGCGTTCGTGGATCAGGAGACCGGTGGTGCCTTGGTCGCCGTCGATGAAGATCAGAGGAGGGTTGCTCATGGTGTACTCCGGTCAGCTGCAAGCAGTGGGCGCGCCCGGATGGAAGCGGTGGCGAGGGACTTCGCCCTGGCCCTGGCATGGCGCGGGAATGCCGATGCCTTGCATGGTGCGACAAAACGTATAATTGGAAAAGTTGAATATCACAAAGAGATCGTTCAGTTTTACTGAAGATGCGGTATTCGTTCCTGTTGCTGTTTCCACTGTCGTTGCTGATGCCGGAGCCATTCCATGCGTGAACTCAACCTGGATCGTCTGCGTACCCTGGTCGCCATCGCCGACCTGGGTTCCTTCGCCGCTGCGGCGCGCACCCTGAACCTGGCGCCGCCCACGGTGAGCCTGCACATCAGCGAACTGGAAGCGCGCATCGGCGCGCCCTTGTTGCTGCGCCAGCGCAGCCAGGTGCGGCCATCGGGCATCGGCGCCACGCTGGTGGCGCGGGCGCGGCAGTTGCTGGCGGCGGCCGATCAGGCGCTGGAAGAAGTGCAGCGGCAGGTGCAGGGCCTGGCCGGACGGGTGCGCCTGGGAGCCTCCACCGGCGCCATTGCCTATCTGTTGCCGCAGGTGCTGGAACGTCTGGGGCAGCAGCATCCGGGCATCGATGTGCAGGTGCGCATCCTGACCTCGCAGGAGACGCTGGCGCAACTGGTGGAAGGGACGCTGGACATCGGCCTGGTGGCCCTGCCGCAGGCCCCGGTCGGCGGCCTGACGGTCAAGCCCTGGCGGCGCGACCCGGTGATGGCCTTCCTGCCGGCGGCGTGGCAGGTGCCGCGGGTGGTGACGCCGGCCTGGCTGGCGGCGCAGCCGCTGATCCTGAATGCGCCCGAGACACGGCTCTCGCGCCTGACCACGGAATGGTTCGCCAGCGGTGGGGAGCATCCTTTGCCGCGCATCGAACTCAATTTCAACGATGCCATCAAGAGCCTGGTGGCGGCCGGGTATGGCGCCACCCTGCTGCCGCACGAAGCCGGTGCCCAGGGCCGTGCCGTGCCGCCGGACCCGCGCATCGTGATGCGCCCGCTGCGCCCGGCGCTATGGCGGCCGTTGGGCATCGCCCATCGCGCCGGCCCGCCGGAACCGGCTACGCGCCACGTACTGGAGGCGCTGTGGGAGCTCAAGCAGCTCAGTGCGCGCTCCTGATGGGTGGTGTCAGTCCTCTGAGGGGGCCGTGGGTGTGGTCGGTGTAGCGGGTGCAGTCAGTGTCGACAATGCCTGCCGTTGCCGGCTCTCGCTATCGAAATTGTCGGGCTGCAGCCAGCATTGGAAAGCCTGTCGCAGCTGCGGCCACTGGCCATTGATGATGGAGAACCATGCGGTATCGCGACTGCGCCCGCGATACACCACCGCTTGCCGGAAGATGCCCTCGAAGCAGAAGCCCAGCCGCTGCGCCGCCCGGCGCGAAGGGCCATTGAGGCTGTCGCACTTCCATTCGTAGCGGCGATAACCGAGGTCTTCGAAGACATGGCGCATCAGCAGGTAGTGCGCCTCGGTGGCCACGCGGCTGCGCTTGAGCCGCGGCGAGAAGGCGATGTGGCCGACCTCGATCACGCCGTGCGCCGGTTCGATGCGCATCAGGGCCATGCTGCCCAGGGCCCGTCCAGTGGCCTGGTCGATCACTACGTAATGCAGCGGGTCCTGGCTGGCCTGCATCAGTTCGGCCTGGTGCAGGTAGCTGGCCTCATCCGGGAAGGGGCCGCTCATCATGTAGGTCCAGTCGCGGCCATCGGCGGCCTCGGCGAAGGCGGCATACAGTGCTGCCCCGTGGCGGCCGAGATCGATGCGTTCCAGTCGGCAGTAGCGGCCCTGCAGGGTCTGTACTGACGGCCGAGGGCGCGCCTGCCAGTCGGGCAGGGCGGGGCCGATGTCTTGCTGGTATTCGTTGCGGCGGGTGGCGGTGGAGTGGTTCACGTTGGCATCCAGGTGGGCGAGAGAAGCTGCACGATAGCGCTTTCGTGGCATCATCAGAAGTGCCAATACCTGCACTTTTGATGGGGCCACGAAACCCGACCGTGATGACTGCAATGACTGCAATGACTGTGACGACGACATCTTCCGTTTCCCTGCTGAGCACGCCATTGGACCTGGACGCTGCCGCGGGCTCACGCCAGCAGCAGCTGCTGGCCCGCTTCAAGCGCGCCATCCTCGATGGACAGCTGCCGCCGGGCAGTCGCCTGCCTGCCACCCGCAGCCTGTGCGCGGAGTTGCAGGTGGCGCGCAATACCGTGCTGGCGGTGTACGAACAACTGGTGGCCGAAGGCTATGCCCGCGCCGATCGCCAGGGGACCCGCGTGGCTGCGCTGGCGGGGGCGGCGACCCGGTTCGTCCAGCCATCTCGCCCGGACAGCACACGCCAGTCGCGCCGCGTGTCGACCATGACGCCCACGCGCGACGCCGGAGACCGGACCCTGCCGCTCACGCCGGGTATGCCGGCGCTGAACCGTTTTCCGCTCAATGCCTGGCTGCGCGCCCAGGAGCGGTCCCTGAAGCGGGCCGGGCCGATGGCGCTGGCGTATGGCGATCCGCTGGGCGAGCCGGCCCTGCGCGAGGCCATTGCGCAATATCTGCGGGTGGCGCGGGGTGTGCGCTGCGAGGCGGCCCAGGTGGTGCTGACCGAGGGCGCGCAGGGGGCCTTGTCCTTGTGTGTGCGCTTGTTCGCCAACCCCGGCGAGCGCGCCTGGCTGGAAGACCCGGGCTATGGCGGGGTACGTGCGGCCTTCCATGCCGGCGACCTGAAGATCCGGTCGATGCCGGTCGATGGCGAGGGCATCGTCATCCCTGCGCGGGCCTGGCGCAGCCCGCCGCGGCTGGTGCATGTGACGCCATCCCATCAATATCCCACCGGTGCGGTGCTGTCCTTGCCGCGCCGTCTGGAACTGATCACGCGGGCACGCGAGTGCGGGGCCTGGATCATCGAGGACGACTACGACAGCGAGTTCCGGCACCGCGGCCACCCGGTGCCCGCCATGCAGGGGTTGGTGCCGGATGCACCCGTATTGTATGTGGGCACCTTCAGCAAGACCTTGTTCCCGGGGCTGCGCATCGGTTTCCTGGTGCTGCCGCAATCGGCGGGTGCGGGGGCCTGGCCGGCACTGGCGGAGTTGCTGCGCGGTGGGCATCGGCTGGAGCAGCTGGCGTTGGCCGAATTCATGGCCGGCGGCCAGTTCGCGCGTCATCTGGGCCGCATGCGGCGGCTCTATCGCGAACGTCAGCAGGCGCTGCGCGAGGCCTTGCAGGCACATCTGCCCGGGTATGAGGTATGGGGCGGCGATAGCGGTCTGCACCTGACGGTGCGCTTGCCGCTGGACTGGCAGGATACCGCCGTCAGCACGGCGGCGCGGGCGGCGG
Source organism: Herbaspirillum sp. BH-1 (assembly GCF_002870055.1). Lineage (NCBI taxonomy): Bacteria > Pseudomonadati > Pseudomonadota > Betaproteobacteria > Burkholderiales > Oxalobacteraceae > Herbaspirillum > Herbaspirillum sp. BH-1. Next base: position 350,285 of record NZ_PKOI01000003.1, read on the forward strand.
GGATGAATGTGGGGGCCTTGTCGTCGTTTTCGGCACAGCCGCGCCAGGCTGCCAGCAATGGCCTGGTGATCGGGTATGGCAATACCTCTTCGGAGCAGTTTGCGCCGCTGATCCGGCGCCTGGCGCAGGTGTTGCGCCGCGCCGGCAAGGGATAGGTGGTCAGAACGGTTCTGGCTGATGCAGACGTTGCTGCACGCACTGGGTGACCAGCTCCATGTAATCGGTGGCACGTTGCGGCTTGGCGGCGTACCAGATGCGGCCGTCCTGTTCGCGGGCGAAATCGCTGGACAAGGGTGCGGCGGTAAACAAGACCAGGGGGATGTGCGCCAGCGTCTGGTACACACACAGCGTGCGCAGCAGCTCGTAGCCTTCGGTGCCGGGGAAGCTGCGCGGGTCCAGCAGGATCAGCGTAGGCAGGTCGCGGGCACGGCACAGGGCTTGCGTGAGCAGGGAGGCATTGGCCAGTTCGGCATCGTCGAACCATTCGAACTGGCAGGGCAGATGGTTGCGCCAGAGCGCGAAGCGGGCCATTTCGATGGCATCGAGGTCGGCATCGATGACGAGGATGCGGGGCAGGTGATGGGTCAGGGACATGGCGGCCTCCTTGGCGGGATGTGCTGGTATGGGCTCATCTTAGGAGGGGCCGGCGACCGTGGATATCAGGGGCTTCCTGATGCCGGCTTGCGTGGACAGCGCAGGCCTGAGGCATGATCAGGCCGATGGAGCCGTCCGTCAGGCCTGTTCGCTGGCGCTGCTCTCGAACTGGCGACTGTATTCGGCACGGCGCGCCTGGTCGGACTCGATCAGCAGGCGGTAGCGGGTTTCCGATACGCGCTGTTGCAGCACGGCTGCATAACGCTCGCGCTGCAGCCATTCGATGATCACCGAGGCGGTCACCACGATGATGGTGTAGACCAGGATCATGAAGACGTCCTTGTCGTTGAGGCCATCCATCGTATAGAAGGGCTTGCGGAAGAAGAACATGGCCGTGGGGATGCTGATGGACAGCAATCCCAGCGAATACACGCAGCCGAACAGGTAGCTCATGACGATGCAGTTGACGGCGAAGAACACCATCGACAGCGCCTCGTCCACGAAGGGCGCCAGTGCATAGCGCAAGCCGAAGGCCGCAACGAATCCGAACGCGCTGACATACAGCGGGCGGAAGCCTTGCGGACGCCAGCTCTTGGCGTTCTTCAATTTGATCAGGCTCATGAGGGCTTTGGCAGGGTGGCGCGTCGTGTCCATCTTCGTTTACATTGCGCGCTCGCGCAATATGCTCATGTTAAGAATCCAGTCTTTCAAAAGGCTGACCAGGACTGTTTTTTTACGGCATTCCATGATCGGCCCTGTTGTATCGGCGCAGCAGGCTAGTGACGGCGATCCTTGAGCGGCGAGGAATGGCCCAGGTACTTGCGGCTCAGTTCGTTGCCGTGGATCTCGATGCTGCGCTTGATGAACATCACGGTCTCGTTGGTCACGATTTCGCGCTCGTTGTCCACGGTGATGATGTGATAACAGTCGCCCAGCCAGATCACCTTGCGGACCTCGGCATTGATGTGCTGCAGGATCACCTCGGCATTGCGCGGGGAAGCGGTTTCGTCGTCGATGGAATGGATGATCAGGGTGTCGGTACGCACCAGCGGCAGCGATTTGCGCACGAAGGCGATCATGCGCAGCGCGGCGCGCAGGTGGCGGGCAGGGATGGCGGCGGCGCCGACGGCGGCCACGCCATCCTTTTCCAGGGCGGCGGCGACGCGGCGGCGCATCTCGTAGTTCTTGATGCCGTAGGGTTCGCTTTCCTTGTAGGACCAGTTGCGAAAGCCCATGTCATAGACCACGGTCAACAGCTTCCAGTACCAGGGCACCGACCAGCCGTCGTATTGCAGCACCGGTGAGAGCAGCACCACCGAAAGCAGGTCCTTGCTGCGGGCGGCTACCGCCAGGGCCAGCGTGGCGCCCATGGAAAGGCCGCACAGCGAGACGGTCCGGAATTCTTCCTTGAGCCGGGCCACGCGGCTTTCGACCACGGCGCACCAGGCTTCCCAGTCGGGTGAGACGCGCGGATTGGTCAGCGCGGCGGAGTAGTTGTCGATGGTCAGCGGGATGACGGTGCAGCCGGCTTTCTTGAGCTGCTTGGGGATCGAGCCCATTTCGAGCTGGGAACCGCACAGGCCATGCAGCAGGATGACCGCATGATCCTTGTGGGGACCGCCGTGGCGGTCATCGTTGCGGGCCTCGGAGACCAGCGTGCTGCTGTCGGTGGATGACTGTGAGTCCATAAATCTTCAAACGCATTCGCGCCGGTCTGGCGCGTCTTGGCGAATCGTTCGCCCCCCGTTCATTACGAGTAAGCGGGCCGACGCTTGTCGCGTTCTGTGTCCCGAGTACCAATTCCGCTGCCATCCTGGCGGCAAGTTTTTGCGGAAGTCTAACTGCCGGCGCCAAATGTTTCCAGCGTTTATCAAGAACATTCATACTGCGCCGGCTGAGGGGAGGCAGGTCTTGCCAACCGGCAGGAATATTTCCGAATCATGACACGATAACGTCATAACACTGCTGTTGGTGCACAACACCTGTCTTTTGGTTCACTATTATTTTCCAATAGGCAACAATAGTTGGCAAATGTACGAAAGTGCAGGTTTTGACCGACAAGAAAAAGCCCCTCGCACCGGAGTGCGAAGGGCTGGCTGATGAGACGAGGGTAGGGGAGTCGGATCAGCCGCGACCTTCCAGATGGCCGTTGACCACGCGCACCTGGTCGCCGACGCGCCAGTTTTCATTGCTCTGCGGGAAGCTGCGGGTCTTGCCGTTTTCCATGCGCACGTCGACCACATAGCTGGTGGTGGCGCGCACGTTCTTTTCCACTTCATTGCCCGCATAGCCACCGCCGACCGCACCGGCGATGGTGGCCAGGGTACGACCGGTACCGCCGCCGATCTGGTTGCCCAGCAGGCCGCCGACCACGGCACCACCGGCGATGCCGACGCCGCTGGTGGGGGCGGCATGGCGCACGGCGCGCACGCCGACCACTTCACCGCAGCTATTGCAGATCGCCGGGGCGCGCTGTACTGCAGGCGCTGCAGCCTGGGTCGGGTAGGCCGATTGCTGCGGTTGATAGGACGGGGCGCGCTGGGCTTGCTGCTGCGCGCTCAGGGCATTGGCGGGGGCGCCGGGGGCTTGCGCGTTCTGATCCAGCGCCGCCAGTTGCTGCGGGGAATTCTCGCTCTTGGAGTTGGGCAGCAGGCCGGTCATGGCGGCCACTCCGATGAGACTGACCAGGATCACGGCCACGGCAGCGCCGGCCATCAGCGGATGCAGGCGGCCGGAGGATGTCTTGGCGACGGCGTTGTTGCCGGAATTCAGGGGTTGTGTGTTGTTGGTTTCCATGATGACCTCTCTAGTTGTTCTGTTGTCGTTGAAGATTGGATGACTGGATTATGGAGTGGTCATCGGCCAAAAAAAATCCCGATTCTGTGTCAGTTGTAAAAACTTGTAATGTGGCAAAAACGGCCCGGGAGGCGGGTTTGCGGGATGACAACAGCCATCGCGCCACACAGGAGCGCAGCTCAAAGGGAAGATGGGCGCGGGGGAGGGGAGCAAGCCGGGGGAGTGCGGCAGCAGCAGGCGGGCAGGATGCCTGCGAGGCAGAAATGGAAAGGGGACGGCGATGTCGCCGTCCCCTGGACGTCAATGCGGGGCTGTCAGCCTGCAGGCTTCAATCCTCGGCGATCAGTCTTCGCGACGCAGGTGCGGGAACAGGATCACGTCACGGATATTGGGCGAATCGGTGATCAGCATCATCAGGCGGTCGATGCCGATGCCGCAACCGCCGGCCGGGGGCATGCCGTATTCCAGGGCGCGGATGTAGTCGGCGTCGTAGTACATGGCTTCCTCGTCGCCGGCATCCTTGGCGGCCACCTGGGCCTGGAAGCGGGCGGCCTGGTCTTCGGCGTCGTTCAACTCGGAAAAACCGTTCGCAATTTCACGACCGGTGATGAACAGTTCGAAGCGCTCGGTAATGCCGGCCACCGTGTCCGATGCGCGCGCCAGCGGCGAGACTTCGACCGGGTAGTCGATGATGTAGGTCGGGTTCCACAGCTGCGACTCGGCGGTCTCTTCGAACAGCGCCAGTTGCAGCGCGCCGATGCCGGCGCCGGCCAGCGGGGCCTGGTCGGTCTTGACGCCGAACTTCTTCAGTTCGGTGCGCAGGAAGTCGATGTCGGCCAGTTGCTCGGCCGTGTAGTTCGGTGCGTACTTGAGGATGGCGCCGGTGATGGTCAGGCGGTCGAAGGGCTTGGACAGGTCCAGCTCGCGGCCCTGGTAGGTCAGCACGGCGGTGCCGTGGGCGTCGATGGCGGCCTGGCGGATCACCTGTTCGGTGAAGCCCATCAGCCACTGGTAATCCACGTAGGCGGCGTAGAACTCCATCATGGTGAATTCAGGGTTGTGACGCGGCGAGACGCCTTCGTTGCGGAAGTTGCGGTTGATCTCGAAGACGCGCTCGAAACCGCCCACCACCAGGCGCTTCAAGTACAGCTCGGGGGCGATGCGCATGAACATCTGCATGTCCAGCGCGTTGTGGTGGGTGATGAAGGGCTTGGCCGCGGCGCCGCCCGGGATCGGGTGCAGCATCGGGGTTTCCACTTCCATGAAACCGTTGGTTTCCATGAAGCGGCGGATCGACGACATCGCGGCGGTACGGGCCTTGAAGGTGCGGCGGGTTTCCTCGCTCATGATCAGGTCCACGTAGCGCTGGCGGTACTTCATTTCCTGGTCGGCCAGGCCGTGGAACTTGTCGGGCAGCGGGCGCAGCGACTTGGTGATCAGCTTGAGCCTGGTGACCTTGACCGACAGCTCACCGGTCTTGGTCTTGAACAGCGTGCCTTCGGCGCCCAGGATGTCGCCCAGGTCGTAGTGCTTGAAGGCGGCCATGGCTTCTTCGCCGGTGACGTCACGGGTCACGTAGAGCTGGATGCGGCCATCGGCGCGCAGGCCAGAGGCATCCTGCAGGGTGGCGAAGGCCGCCTTGCCCATGACCCGCTTCAACATCATGCGGCCGGCCACGGTGACGGTCACCGGTTCGGCTTCCAGCGCTTCGTTCTCGAAGCCGTCGTATTGCGCGTGCAGGTCCGCGGCATTGTTGGCCGGGCGGAAATCGTTGGGGAAGGCGACGCCCTGCTCGCGGATGGCGGCCAGCTTGGCGCGGCGCTCGGCGATGATGCTGTTCTCGTCGGCTGCCGGCTGGGCGGCGGGGGTGTTTTGCGTGGTCATGGTTGGAATTCTTGAGGTTTGAACGGTAGCTCAGTCGGCAACCGGCCGCGCAAGGACTGCGCGGCCGGCGTGGATCAGACGCCCTGTTTCAGCGAGGCTGCGATGAAGTCGTCGATGTCGCCATCGAGCACGGCCTTGGTGTTGCCGGTTTCGAAGTTGGTGCGCAGGTCCTTGATGCGGGACTGGTCCAGCACATAGGAGCGGATCTGGTGGCCCCAGCCGACGTCGGTCTTGGAGTCTTCCAGCTTCTGCTGCTCGCTCATGCGCTTGCGCAGTTCCAGTTCGAACAGCTTGGCGCGCAGCATGTCCCAGGCTTCGGCCCGGTTGCGGTGCTGGCTGCGGTCGTTCTGGCATTGCACGACGATGCCCGACGGGGCGTGCGTCAGGCGCACGGCGGAGTCGGTCTTGTTGATGTGCTGACCACCGGCGCCGGAGGCGCGGTAGGTATCGACGCGCACGTCGGCCGGGTTGATCTCGATCTCGAAGGATTCATCCACCTCAGGGTAGACGAACAGGCTGGAGAACGAGGTGTGGCGGCCATTGGACGAGTCGAACGGCGACTTGCGCACCAGGCGGTGCACGCCGGTCTCGGTACGCAGGAAGCCATAGGCGTAGTCGCCCTCGACCTTGATGGTGGCGGTCTTGATGCCGGCCACTTCACCGTCGGACTGTTCCATGATCTCGGCCTTGAAGCCCTTGCGCTCGCAATAGCGCAGATACTGGCGCAGCAGCATGGAGGCCCAGTCCTGGGCTTCGGTACCGCCGGCGCCGGCCTGGATGTCGATGAAGCAGTTGTTGGCGTCCATGGGGCCGCTGAACATGCGGCGGAATTCCATCTCCTCCACCAGCTTCTTCAGGTTCTCGGCATCGGCCTCGATGGCGACGATGGTGTCCTCGTCCTTTTCCTCGCGTGCCATCTCGAAGAGGTCGCGGGCATCGTTCAACTCGCTGTCGATCTTGATGAGGGTGTGGACGATCGCTTCCAGCGATTTCTTTTCCTTGCCGAGGTCCTGGGCCCGCTTCTGGTCGTTCCAGACGTTGGGGTCTTCCAGTTCGGCGTTGACTTGTTCGAGCTTCTCCGACTTCACATCGAAGTCAAAGATACCTCCGTAGCTCGGTGGCGCGGGTGGCCAGGTCGTCGAGCAGGGATTGGAGGGAATTGAGGCGTTCTGCTTCCATGATGGGTTCTTTTGCGATCAAACCTCACATTATACAAGAGGAGCAGGGGAGTTTCATCCCCGTCACGCGCCTGTCATTTTCGCTCGCTACCATCGGCGCGCTTGTTTTACTGACAAAAACCTGACGGTGGCGCACGGCGCTGCCCGATACCTGCCAGCCCCTACCGGAGAATCTTCGATGAGACAGCCTGCCGCCACGTCCCTCCCTTCCAGCGTCGACCAGCCGCAAGCCGGTCGCCGCAGCCTGCTCAAGGCCTTTGCCTCGGCCCCACTGTTGCCCCTGGCCGGTGGTCTGTCGGCTTCGGCCCTGCTGGCGGCCTGCGCCACGCCCGGCGCCGGCAAGCCCTTCGCCTCGGCGCGTTTTACCGGCATGCCGGCACCCACCCTGGACAATCCGGCCGCCATGGCTTCCACCACTGTCGGTTCGGCCCTGGAAGTCAGCTTCGCCGATGGCAGCAAGCAAAGCTACAAGTTGGCCTACCAGCCCTTCTTCATGACCGGCGACATGGTGCCGGACGGCCGTGGTGGCAGCATCCTGGCCGGCGGTTACCTGGACATCAACAATCAGCCCATCATCGACCGCTCGGTGGCGGGCCGTGAGCGCCAGTTCTTCTCGGACTGCCCGGACGGTTCTTCGCTGCTGACCGTGCAGGGCGCCAAGGTGCCTGGCGTGAAGGGCAATGCGGTGTTTGCCGTGGTGCAATTCGAATACACCACCCGCGACCAGAAGCAGGCTGCCATGTATGGCCAGCTGCCTTCGCCCATCGCCGTGCTCACGCTGGACCAGGACCCGTCCTCGGGCAAGCTGTCGCTGGTGCAGTACCACAACGTCGACACCTCCCAGGTCAACGGCCTGTGGATCACCTGCGGCGCCAGCCTGTCGCCCTGGAATACGCACCTGTCGTCGGAAGAATATGAACCGGACGCCTCGGCCATCGCCTCCAACCCGCAATTCAAGGCCTTCAGCAAGAACCTGTACGGTGATGAAAACCGCGCCAATCCCTACCACTACGGCCATCTGCCGGAAGTGACGGTCAACCCGGACGGCACCGGTTCCATCAAGAAGCACTACTGCCTGGGGCGCATCTCGCACGAACTGGTGCAGGTCATGCCGGATCAGCGCACCGTCCTGATGGGCGACGATGCCACCAACGGCGGTCTGTTCATGTTCATCGCCGATCGCGCCGCCGACCTGTCCTCCGGCACGCTCTATGTGGCGCGCTGGGAGCAGGTCTCGGGCGTCGGTCCGGGTGCCGGCAAGCTGTCCTGGGTACGCCTGGGCAGCGCCACCAGCGCCGAAGTCAAGGCCATGGCGGAGCGCTACAAGGCTTCCGACATCATGGATATCCGCACCACCGACCCGGCTGATGGCTCCTTCTCCAGGATTCCCTTCAACGGCAAGTTCAACTGGGTGCGCGTCAAGCCGGGCATGCAGAAGGCTGCCGCCTTCCTGGAAACCCACCGCTACGCCGCCCTGGCCGGTGGCAGCCTGGGGTTCACCAAGATGGAAGGCACCACCGTCAATGCCCGCGACAAGATCGCCTATTCGGCCATGTCCTATGTCCAGACCTCGATGCTCAATGGCTCCGGCCACATCAAGGTGGAAGGCCCCAAGGCCGGCGCCGTGTATGCGCTGAACCTGCGCGGCGGCCAGCGCGACGCCGGCGGCAATGTGATCGACAGCGAATGGGTGGCCATCGACATGGCCCCGCCGGCCGCGCTGGTGGGCGTGGACCTGAAGACCCCGGATGTCCTGGGCAACCTGGCCGATCAGGAACACATCGCCAATCCGGACAACATCAAATTCTCCGAGAAGCTGCGCACGCTGTTCATCGGCGAAGACAGCGGCATGCACGTCAACAACTTCCTGTGGGCCTACAACGTCGATACCAAGGCGCTCACCCGCGTGCTGTCCTGCCCGGCAGGGGCCGAATCGACCGGCCTGCATGCGGTCGATGAAATCAATGGCTGGACCTATGTCATGAGCAACTTCCAGCACGCCGGTGACTGGGAGAAGGGCTTGCACGACAAGGTCAAGGACAAGCTCGATGCGCTGGTGCGGGCCAACTACAAGGACCGCTTCGGCGCCACTGTCGGTTACCTGACCGGTCTGCCGTACTCGGCCAGGAGCTGAGGCCGAGTCCGCCGTCGCGGCGGGCCGGCGCGGAACGCAATCTGCTAGGATCGGTCCTATCAGCTCGTTTCGTCCTGCCCGCCGATGACAAGAACAACGCTGCTTCCCCTGTTGCTTCCCTGTGCCGCCTTGCTGGCGGCCTGCGCCAGCTCTCCCGCGCCGCACGGCCAGGTCAAGGGGGCCGAGGCCAGCTCGCGCGAGATGGGCCAGTCCGACAGCAATCGCGTGGCCACCCTGGCCATGCGCGCCAATCTGGATAGCCTGTATCTGCTGATGTCCAAGCTGTATCGGCGCAATCCGGTCGAATGGAAGAAGACCGCGACCACCCGGGAAGAGGCCGAAAAGAAGGTGCGTGACGCCATCGAACAGCGCCAGCCCTGGCCGGAACTGCAGGGCAAGCGCGACATCGCCGCCATGACACTGGCCTTGGCGCCGGACTTCAAGGGGGATAGGGTAGCGGCCTTCATCGATGCCACCGCCGACATGATCATCGTCGCCCATGGCAACAAGATCGAGTTCTTCCTGGTCGACGGGCTGGATGCCCAGCATCTCTACAACGCCGCCCGCAACGTTGAAATCGCCGCCTGGGTGCTGGCCAGCCGGCGCAACGCTAGCGGTGCGCCGTTGCTGCTCTCCGACGAAATCGGCGGAGACGTGCGCAACCTCAGTTTCGAGCGGGAGTTCGGCAAGATCGTCGGACGCCTGGACCTGATGGCCGAATTCAGCACCGAGCGCTATCGCCGGGCTGGCATCAGCTATGTGCAGAACCTGCTGGGCGGGTCGTTCCTGCAGTTCCTCCCGGTGCGCTGAGGTCCGTCCCCGTGCCGCTCGCGCGCGCCGGCGCGATCACGTAGCAGCCGCGGCCATTGCCCTTGGCGGCATACATGGCCTTGTCGGCGGCCTGCAGCAGGCTGTCGGCGTCGCAACTGCCGTCGCAGACCGCAATCCCCACCGAGACCCCGAGCCGGTACTCGCCCTGCGCCAGGTGCAGGGGTTCGGAGACCGCCTTGATGCACTTTTCGGCCAGCACCTGGGCGCCATGTTCATACGGCTCGCCGAGATCGGTGACCAGCAGCACGAATTCATCGCCTCCCATCCGCGCCAGCGTATCGCCGTGCCTTGCCACCTGGTGCAGGCGCCGGGTGACCTCCTGCAGCACCAGGTCGCCGGCCTTGTGGCCGAGGGTGTCGTTGATCGGTTTGAAGCCGTCCAGATCCAGGAACAGCAGGGCTACGCCGTTGCGTTCGCGGCAGGCATGGGTGAGCGCGGCCTCCATGCGCTCGGCCAGCTTCATGCGGTTGGGCAGGCCGGTGAGTACATCGTGGTGGGCCTGATGCTGCAGTTCGGCCTGGTGCAGCTTGAGCCGCGAGAGCAGGCCATTGAAGGCCATGGTCAGGTGGCCTACCTCATCGCGTCGTTCGACCGGCAGCGGCGACAGTGGCAGCTCGCCGCGCGTCATGCGGTCGGCCAGGGCGGCAGCCCGTCGCAGCGGGCGGAAGAACCACAGATAAGCCAGCACCAGCAGCAACACGACCATGACTCCCTGTATCACGCCACCGCGTGCGATCAGGGCGCGGGTGCGCTCTACCGTGGGCAGGGCCGCGGCCAGCGGCATGGTCACCGCCACCAGCCAGGGCGTGCCCGGCACCGAGGCAAAGGCCTTGATCTCGTTGACGCCATTGGCCGCGATGCCCACGCCATTGCCCCGGTAGCCCGCCAGGGCCTGGTCCATCAATTCGTCCCGGCCCGCCGACGGCAGCTGGGTCAATACCAGGGCCTCGTCGCTGGAGGCGATGATCATCTTCTGCTGCGGCGACACCAGCAGGAAACTGCCGGTCGGTCCCAGCCGCGCCTGTTGCAGATGGTCCAGGAAGCCCGGTGCATTGAGTTCGCTGCTACCGCCCAGCACGCCCACGATGCGGCCGCTGGCGTCGCGCAGCGGCGTGAGCATGGCGATGATGGGTTTGCCGCTGGCAGGGCTGTTCAGGGGCGGACACAGAACGGTCGCACCCTGCAGCACGCGCTCGTAATCGGGGTAGTTGGTCAGGGATAGCGCGCGCCGGCCATCCAGGGTCGGGTAGTCGACCACGATGGTGCCATTGCCGTCGGCCACGAACAGGCCCTGTGCGAACAGCGGAAGCAGTTGCTGGTGATCCTGCAGCCAGCTGCGCATGGCGGCGCGGTCGCCCAACAGTGCGCTGGGAAAGTGGCTGGCCAGGCGTTCCAGATAGCTGGCACGCTCCTGCACGCGATAGCCGATGTCCTGCGCCAGGTAGCTGGCAATGGTGCTTTGCTGGTCGGCGGCGACCTGGGCCTGCTCCTTTTCGAGGAAGCCGATCAGGATGTTGTAGCGCAAGACCGCACTCACCAGAATCAGCAAGAGTCCGAACAGGGTGAGACGGGTCACCAGGCTGCAGTGAATGCGCTTGATCATCATCGGGTTGGTCTTGTTGTTATTGTCTGGAGCGGTCTCTAGCTGCCTTCAGTTTGGCAGGCTGAAAGTCGCTCCAAGCCAACATTGTGCCACTGCAACGCCACAATGTTGGCTTTTTTTTGTTCCCTTCTTGATGTCCTGTTTCCCTGCTGCAATCCTTGCGGGGCAAGGCTTTGCGCCCATTGGGGCAGGGGCGAGACGATCAGGCTGGCTCGGCGTGTTCGACCATCAGTTGCACGATGGTCTTGCCGTTGTACTCGTTGGCATCCAGCCGGAACGCCACCTGGGCGTGGTCGGGCAAAGCGTCGGTGTGGCCGAACCAGATGGCGTCGTACTTGCGGCCGTTTTTCTCCAGTTGCAGCTTGAGGTGCTTCTCCTTGAGGATGCGTTGGTTGAGCACCCGGAAGTGATCGCAGAAGACCGGTGGCGCAAAGCCCTGGCCCCAGACCTGCTGGTCCATCAGGCTGATGAATTCCACCGAATAATAGGCATCCTCCAGCACGCCATCGGTCTCGATGACACGCTCCAGCTGGTTCTGCGTGAGCCAGTCGCGGCCGACGGCCTCGAAGGCTTCGGCAAAGGCGTCGAAGGCCTCGGCATGGAGGGTCAGGCCGGCCGCCATGGCGTGGCCGCCGAACTTGGTCATCACCGAAGGTGCGTGCTTGGACACCAGGTCCAGCGCGTCGCGCAGGTGGAAGCCCGCAATCGACCGGCCTGAGCCCTTGATGAAACCTTCGTCGCCGGGCGCGAAGGTGATGGTGGGTCGATAGAACTTGTCCTTCAGGCGCGAGGCCACGATGCCGATCACGCCCTGGTGCCAGGAGGCATCGAAAACAGCAATGGTGCGGCGATCGGCCGGGTTGAAGTCGTCCAGCAGCAAGAGGGCGGTGTCCTGCATGCCGGCTTCGATGTCGCGCCGCTCGCGGTTGATGGCGTCCAGTTGCTGGGCGATCGCCCAGGCCCGGCCTTCGTCGTCGGTGGTCAGGCATTCGATGCCCAGTGCCATGTCGGCCAGGCGGCCTGCCGCGTTCAGGCGCGGCCCCACGGCAAAGCCCAGGTCGAAGGGCGTGGCGCGGCGGGCTTCGCGCCCGGCCGCACGAAACAGTGCGGCAATGCCCGGATGCATCTTGCCGCTGCGCATGCGCTTCAAGCCCTGGGCCACCAGGATGCGGTTGTTGGCGTCCAGCTTGACCACGTCGGCCACGGTGCCCAGGGCCACCAGGTCCAGCAGGGTGTCCAGGCGCGGCTGGGTCTGGGCATCGAAGAGGCCGCGTTTGCGCATCTCGGCGCGCAGCGCCAGCAGCACGTAGAACATCACGCCCACGCCAGCCAGGTTCTTGCTGGGGAAGCCGCATTGCGGCTGGTTCGGGTTGACGATCACGCGCGCGTCCGGCAGGGCATCGCCGGGCAGGTGGTGATCGGTCACCACCACGTCGATGCCGCGCCGCTTGGCCTCGGCCACGCCGTCGATGCTGGCGATGCCGTTGTCGACGGTGACGATGATGTCGGGGTTCTTTTCGCGCACCGTCAGCTCGACGATTTCGGGGGTGAGCCCGTAACCGTATTCGAAGCGGTTCGGCACGATGTAGTCCACCTGCGCGCCCAGCAGGCGCAGCCCGCGCAGGCCGACCGCGCAGGCGGTGGCGCCGTCGCAGTCATAGTCGGCCACGATGACCAGCTTCTTGCCGGCGGCAATGGCGTCGGCCAGGTAGCTGGCGGCAGCGTCGATGTGGAGCAGGCCGGCGGGCGGGAACAGCGCATTGAGTTCGCTGGCCAGTTCGCGCGCGGTGGACAGGCCGCGTGCCGCGTAGACCCGCGCCAGGACCGGGTGGACGCCTTCGGCGATGAGTTGGTCGGCCTGGCCGGGATGATAGGGGCGGGTGGCGACGCGGATCATGTGCAACGCTCCGCCAGCAGCGCCAGCGAGGGCTTGCGCCAGAAGCGCCGCAAGGCGCCACGGGTGACCGCAACCTCGACCAGGCGGTCAGACCCGGTCAGGACCAGGTTCACGGCCCCCAGCGTATCGGCCCGCAGCGCCACCAGCAGCGGCGCCAACCATTCGCGGTCGAGGTGTTCCAGGTGCTGCAGCCACAGGCCCCATTCCTCGGCCAGGGCTGCTTCGGCCAGGGCATCCAGTACCAGCAGGCGGTGTCCGTCCCCGCGCAGGATGTCGTTCACCTGGCTCTCATTGGTATGGGCATGCGCATTGGCATGGGCCTGGCCGGCCAGCGCGCCATCGCCGAAGGCGCGCATCCAGCCGCGCAGGCCGAAGCGGGCGCCATAGCTATGCTGCGCGCTGGCACCGGCATCGGCGCCGCCCCAGATCCAGATGGAGTTGATGGCCTTCTGGCCACGCATTTCGCGCTGTTCGTTGAGTGCCTCGGCGAACCACTGCATCTGCACTTCGTTCTGCAGCTTGCGCCAGGCCAGTTCACCCGGGCCTTCCGGCATCCAGATGTCGACGTTGCGGCCGCTGGCGGCGCTCGGTGTAGAGGTGCGCAGGCCAGCCCAGGCGTCGGCGCGGATGAACCAGGTGCGGGCGTCGCCATACACCAGTTCATGGCCGATCTCGGTAAACAGCGGCAGGGCGGCGGCGAACAGGCGTTGCGATTCTTCCTCTTCCAGTTGCAGCTGGCCGATGTCGGTCAGCACCAGGTGGTCGCGGGCCACGTGGATGTGCGCCGGGTGCAGCACGAACCAGTGGCCGGCGGCGGGTCTGTGGCCCAGGCCCTGCATCAATGCGGCGGCCGCAGCGGGGCTGGAATCCTGCGGGGCCGGCGGCAAGCCGAAGCGGCGGGCCAGCCAGTGTTCATGCGGCAATGCCCGCGAAAACGGGTCGTGCGACTGCAGCGGCGCCGCCTTGCCACGGCCCAGCAGCATGGCCAGGGCGGGCGCCTTGCTCTGGCGCAGCAGGTCCCGGGCCAGCTCGGCCGGGGGCAGGGCGAAGGGAACGAGGATGTCGAGTTGATTCATGGGGCGCTATTTTAGCGGCTGGCGGGCCGCTTGGCCTGGGCGTCCCCTGCACAAAGCTTCACTTATCTGACTTGAGGCCCTTAAAAAACCGCTCAAGACTTGTTCCAGGCCTGTTTGGCGCGCTGGCGCACCAGCATGCGCACGCTTTCGGGCATGGGTGTACGGGCGCCATTGGTCTCGGCCGACAGCCACAGGCTGTCCTCGAAATGGGGCAGCATGCGCGGGGTGATGAAGCGGCTGCGGATGGCGTTCACGTGGCGGTCGCCCTGGGCCGTCTGCTGGGTGATGTAGAAGCGTTGCGGCACGATCAGGTGCAGATATTCCTTGGCCCGGGTCATGGCCACATAGAGCAGGCGGCGCTCTTCGGCGATCTCGGCCTCGCTGCCGGTGGCCAGGTCGGAGGGGATGCAGCCGTCCACCACGTTCAGCACATGCACCGAACGCCATTCCTGGCCCTTGGCGGAGTGGATGGTGGAGAGCGTCAGGTAATCCTCGTCGCGATAGGGCGGGGCCGAAAAGTCGCTGCTGGATTCGGGCGGGTCCAGTGTCAACTCGGTGAGGAATTTCTCGCGCGAGGCATAGCCCCGGGCCAGCGCGGCCAGTTGCTCGATGTCGGCGGCGCGGGCGTCGGCGTCCTCGTAGCGTTGCTCCAGCTGCGGCAGGTACCAGTCGCGGGCGGCGTTGATGTCGGTCGGCCAGGCCGCGCTGGCGCGCCGCATCAGGGCATAGGTATCGGCGAAGGCCTGCCACTGCAGGGCGATGTTGGCCGGGGCGCCGAAGTGGAGCAGGGCATCGGCCGGGTCGGCGGCGCCGGCCATCAGGTCCAGTACCTTGCGGGCGGTGGCCGGGCCGACCCCGGGGATCAGTTGCAGGGCACGCAGGCCGGCCATCCGCCCGCTGGGGTTGTGGGCCAGCCGCAGCAGCGACAGCAGGTCCTTGATGTGGGTGCTCTCCAGGAACTTGAGCCCGCCGAACTTCACGAAGGGGATGTTGCGGCGGACCAGTTCCAGCTCCAGCGCGGCGCTGTGGGTGGCGGTGCGGAACAGCACTGCCTGGGACTTGAGCGTCAGCCCTTCCTCGCGATGCGCCAGGATGCGATTGGCGACCCAGCGCGCCTGTTCGGCTTCGTCGGGGATGACCACCAGCTGCGGTTTCTGCGAGGAGGGTTTGTCACTCCACAGGTTCTTGAAGTGACGCTCAGGGGCATCGGCGATGACCGCATTGGACGCCTGCAGGATAGGCTGGGTGGAGCGGTAGTTCTGTTCCAGCGTCA
Organism: Herbaspirillum sp. BH-1; assembly: GCF_002870055.1. NCBI lineage: Bacteria > Pseudomonadati > Pseudomonadota > Betaproteobacteria > Burkholderiales > Oxalobacteraceae > Herbaspirillum > Herbaspirillum sp. BH-1. The sequence goes on from NZ_PKOI01000003.1 coordinate 365,551, forward strand.
GCAGCCGCGCCGGCTGGGTGAACAGCGAGGGCAGGTCGAGGATGTTGCGCACCGTGGCGCCCCGGAAGGAATAGATCGATTGGGCGTCGTCGCCGACGGCGGTCACACCGGCCCCATCGGGCTTCATGCGCTGCAGGATCTCGGCCTGCAGGCGGTTGGTGTCCTGGTATTCATCGACCAGCACGTGGTCGAAGCGGGCGCTGACGGATTGCGCAATTTCCGGGTCGGACAGCATATCGGCCCAGAACAGCAGCAGATCGTCGTAATCCAGTACGTGCTGGGCTTCCTTGGCATCCACATAGCGGGCGAAGAGTTCGCCCAGTGGCCGCTCCCACTCGCGGCACCAGGGGTAATGGACCTGCAGCACCTGGGCCAGGTCCTGGCGGGTGTTGACGGCCCGCGAATAGATCGCCAGGCAGGTGGCCTTGAGCGGGAAGCGCTTGTCGGTGGAAGACAGACCCATCTCGTGGCGCAACAGGCCCATCAGGTCTTCCGAGTCACCGCGATCCTGGATGGTGAAGTCGTCTTCCAGGCCGATCACGCTGGCGTAGTCGCGCAGCAGGCGCGCGCCGATGGCGTGGAAGGTGCCGGACCAGGGCAGTTGCGGCGGGACATCGCCAGCGGCCAGGCCCAGTACCTGGCGGATCACCTGGCCCACGCGGCGGCCCATGTCGCCGGCGGCGCGGCGCGAAAAGGTCAGCAGCAGGATGCGTTGCGGATCGGCGCCCTCCAGCACCAGCCGCGCCACCCGGTGCGCCAGGGTATTGGTCTTGCCCGAGCCGGCGCCGGCCACGATCAACAGCGGCGTCTGCTGCGCTGGCGGCAGGCCGCTACCATGCTCGACGGCGGCGCGCTGTTCGGCGTTGAGGCGGGCGAAGGGATCGCGCTCCTGTGCAGGGTCGTCGGCAGAGGCGGTCTGCGGGGCAGTGGACGCGGGCGCTTCCCGGGTGAGGTCTGGCAGCATGGGTGAGGGGCAATTCAGGTGGAGACCGTGCAGGGCGGCCTTTGAAGGGCGGGCACAGGTGGGTACTGTATATATAACCAGTTCATGATGCAACAGCCGGCGTGCAATGGAGATGAAACAGTTTGCATAGCAAGCCGCGAACCTCTGCCGTAGAAGTGAATCTATAGCCTGCACGCGGGAACGTGCGCAAGTGAAGGACAGGGGCCAGGGATGGGCCGGCTGTCCATTCTGTGGCAAACTTCGCGCTTTGTCTTCGCCCGTGTTGGCGTGCGGCGGGTCCGGTTTCGACGGGATTTCGCCGGCACATTTTGCAGGCCCTCTCCCGGAGCAATTTTGAGTCTGATTAAAAACCTGCCGTTCGAATGGCTGGTCGGCATCCGCTACACGCGGGCCGGCAAGCGTAGCGGTCGCAACAGTTTCATTTCCTTTATTTCCCTCATTTCCATGGCCGGCATCGGCCTGGGCGTGGCCGCACTGATCGTGGTGCTGTCGGTGATGAACGGTTTCCAGAAGGAAGTCCGTGACCGCATGCTCTCGGTGCTGGCGCATATCGAGGTGTTCGACGCCTCCGGCTCCATGAAGGACTGGCAGAGCGTGGCCAAGCAGACCTTCCAGAACAAGGAAGTGCTGGGTGCGGCGCCCTATGTGTCCGGCCAGGCCATGATGACGCGCGACGACAACCTGCGCGGCGTGCTGGTGCGCGGCGTGCTGCCGGAAGAAGAGCCCAAGGTCTCGGACGTGGCACGCCAGATCAAGCAGGGCAGTTTCGATTCCCTGAAGCCGGGGGCATTCGACATCGTCCTTGGCAGCGAACTGGCGCGGGGCATGCGCGTCGGGCTGGGCGACAAGATCACCGTGATCGTGCCGCAAGGGCAGGTGACCCCAGCCGGGGTGCTGCCGCGCCTGAAGCAGTTCACCGTGACCGGCATCTTCGAGGCCGGCCATTACGAGTTCGATTCCTCGCTGGCCTTCATCCACCTGCAGGACGCCGAGACCCTGTTCCGCATGGATGCGCCCACCGGGGTGCGCCTGCGCATCCGCGACATGTTGCAGGCGCCGGAGGTGACCCAGGAGCTGGCGCGCACCCTCAGCGGCGACCTCTACCTGCGCGACTGGTCGCAGCAGAACAGCAACTGGTTCGCCGCCGTCAAGACCGAGAAACGCATGATGTTCATCATCCTTACCCTGATCATTGCGGTGGCGGCTTTCAATCTGGTCTCCACGCTGGTGATGACGGTCACCGACAAGCAGGCCGACATCGCCATCCTGCGCACGCTGGGGGCGTCGCCCGGTTCCATCATGAAGATCTTCGTGATCCAGGGCGCGCTGGTGGGCCTGATCGGGACCGCTGCCGGGGTCGCCCTGGGGGTGGCGGTGGCACTGAACATCGATGTGCTGGTACCGGCCATCGAGCATGCCTTCCACGTGCAGTTCCTGCCCAAGAGTATCTATGTGATTTCCGAATTGCCCTCCGACCTCATCTGGTCGGACGTCTATATCATCGGCGGCGTGGCCGTGGTACTGGCTTTCCTGGCCACGCTGTACCCGAGCTGGTCGGCAGCCCGCGTCAAACCGGCGGAGGCGCTGCGCTATGAATGATTCCATCCTGAACCGCCAGGCCGTGCTGTCGGCACGCGGCCTGGGCAAGACCTTCACCCAGGGAAAGTATTCGGTGAAGGTGCTGGGCAATGTGGATATCGATGTCTACCACGGTGAGCAGGTCGCCATCGTTGGCGCTTCCGGCTCCGGCAAGTCGACCTTGCTGCATCTGCTGGGCGGGCTCGATACCCCCAGCGCCGGTACCGTCAGCCTGCAGGGCAAGGACTTTGCCAGCCTGGGCGAGAGCGAGCGCGGCGCGCTGCGCAACCAGTCGCTGGGCTTCGTCTACCAGTTCCACCACCTGCTGCCGGAATTCTCGGCGCTGGACAACGTGGCCATGCCGCTGATGATCCGCCGCGTCAAGCGCGCCCAGGCGCAGGAGCAGGCCCGCGAGATGCTGGAGAAGGTGGGTCTGGCCCAGCGCGTGACCCACGTGCCGGGCGAGCTCTCGGGTGGTGAGCGTCAGCGCGTGGCGCTGGCGCGCGCGCTGGTCACGCGACCGGCCTGCGTGCTGGCCGATGAGCCGACCGGCAACCTGGACCGCAGCACGGCCGACCGCACCTTCGAACTGATGATCGAACTCTCGCGCACGCTGGGCACGGCCTTCGTCATCGTCACCCACGACGGCGAACTGGCCGGTCGCTGCGGGCGCGTGCTGCGCCTGTCGGAGTTGGGTCTGCGTGCGGTGACGCAGCAGGGCTGACGCAATCCGGGTAAGCTTGCAGTTTTCCGCCGCCGTCTCCATGAAAGACGGCGGTGTGCTTTTGAACAGATGGAACATGGAGTCAGTGAACATGAATACCCGCCAATGGCTAGAGACCCTGGTCGCCTTCGATACCACCAGCCGCAATTCCAATCTGGAGCTGATCACGACCGTGCGCGACAGTCTGGAAAAGCAGGGCATCTCCTCCTGGCTGGCGCACAACAAGGAGCAGACCAAGGCCAACCTGTTCGCGACCCTGCCGGCCACGGCCGGTCCCAATGCCGGCAGCACCGAAGGCGGTATCGTGCTCTCCGGCCACACCGACGTGGTGCCGGTGGATGGTCAGAAATGGGATACCGACCCCTTCAAGATCACCGAGAAGGATGGCAGCCTGTTCGGTCGCGGCACCTGCGACATGAAGGGTTTCATCGCCACCTCGCTGGCCCTGGTGCCGGAATTCCTGGCCATGCCGCGTACCAAGCCGATCCACCTGGCCTTTTCCTATGACGAGGAAATCGGCTGCATCGGCGCGCCGGTGATGCTGGAAGAGATCGTCAAGCGCGGTATCAAGGTCGATGGCTGCGTGGTCGGTGAACCCACCAGCATGAACGTGGTGGTGGCGCACAAGGGTATCAACGTATTCGCCTGCAAGGTACATGGCAAGTCGGCGCACTCCTCGCTCACGCCGCAGGGCTGCAATGCCATCGAGCATGCGGCGCGCCTGATCTGCGCCATTCGCGACTTCGCCGACGGCTACAAGGCCAATGGTCCCTACGACCAGTTCTTCGACGTGCCTTTCAGCACCATGACCACCAACCAGATCCGTGGCGGCATTGCGGTCAACACCATCCCCGAGCTGTGCGAATTCACCTATGAATTCCGCAACCTGCCGGGCATGAGCGTGGCCGACATCCAGGCCCAGATCGACAAGTACGTCGCCGAGGTGCTGCTGCCGAAGATGCGCAGCGAATTCCCGGAGGCCCGCATCGAGATCGACAACTTCGCCGGCAGCCCGGCGCTGGAAGCGGTGGAGCAGGCGGCCATCACCGAACTGGTGCGCGCCCTCACGGGAGACCGCGAGACCCGCAAGGTGGCCTATGGCACCGAAGCCGGGCTGTTCCAGCAGATCGGCATCCCCACCATCGTCTGCGGTCCTGGCGACATCGGCAATGCCCACAAGCCCAACGAGTTCGTGACGCTGGCCCAGATGGAGCGCTGCGAGCAGTTCCTGCGCAAGCTGGGCAAGTCGCTGCAGCCGGCTTGATCCGGCCTTTCCGTCCATTGAGACTGGGGAGGACGTAGGACGCGAGTGATCGCGTCCTTTTTTACGTCCGCATTCAGGCATGTTTGACCCGTGTATCCGAAGAAGTGCGGGGTAATTCTTTACGATTGTTAATGGCTGCAAGCGTGGCTTAGACGGTAAACTGCCGTCTCTGGCTCCGGGCCTGCCCGGAGTTGCTGTAAAAATAATAATGCGCTTCGGGGGAAGCAAGCCGGACAGGCAAGGGTGCGATCCCCGTGGCGTATGTCGTCATCCGGAAGCGTTCTCCCGTGGGCGGGGTTTCCGATTTTTCGCCAGGCCAGCCAAACCATGTGGGTCGATACGCACTGTCATCTCGACGCCGGAGAATTCGGCGCCCGTTCCCCAGCCGTTGCCGACGAGGCCGCGCAGGCCGGGGTGCGGGCCATCGTGATCCCGGCCATCGCCCGCGTCAATTTCGACACGGTCGGGCGCCTGGCGCGGCAAGTCGGCAATGCGGTCTATGCGCTGGGCATCCATCCGCTGTATGTGCCCACGGCCCAGGAAGCTGACCTGCAGGTGCTGCGCGAGGCCATCGCAAGTGCGCTGGAAGACCCGCTGTTCGTGGGCATCGGCGAGATCGGGCTGGATTTCTTCGTGCCGGCCCTGAAGGAGGCGCCGCTGCGGGAAAAGCAGGAGTTCTTCTTCGCCGAACAGTTGAAGCTGGCGCGTGACTTCCAGCTGCCGGTGCTGCTGCACGTGCGCCGCTCGCAGGACATCATCTTGAAGCATCTGCGCCGCATCCGCGTTCCCGGCGGCATCGCCCACGCCTTCAACGGCAGTGACCAGCAGGCGCGCACCTTCGTCGAGCTGGGACTGCACCTGGGCTTCGGCGGTGCCATGACCTTCCCGCGCTCGCTGCAGATTCGTCGCCTGGCGGCCGAATTGCCGTTGTCGTCCATCGTGCTGGAGACCGACGCGCCCGATATCTCGCCGGCCTGGCGCCATCCCGACATCAATACCCCCGACCAGATTCCGCGCATCGGCGAGGTCCTGGCCGAGCTGCGCCAGATGCCGCTGCACGAGATCGCGGCTGCCACCACCGCCAATGCCCAGGCCGCGCTGCCGCGGCTGGCGCACGCCGGGCTGGGCCTCTGATGCGCGCACTGATCATCGGTTTCGCACTGGGTGCAGGCCTGCTGCAACTGCAGTCGCAGTTGCCCGGCATCGAGTGGTATGTGATCGGGCTGGTGCTGGCGGGCTTGCTGGCCTTCACCGCCCGCCGCTTCTGGCAACCCTTCCTGCGCGTGCCGCTGCTGCTGACCTGTGGGGCCTGGCTGGGTTTCCTGTGGGCGGCTTCGTTTGCGCTCTATTACCTGGATCAGGAGCTGCCAGCGGCCTGGGAAGGGCATGACGTCACCGTCATCGGTACCGTGGCCGATCTGCCTTCGCCGACGGGGCAGGGCCTGCGTTTCCGTTTCGATGTCGAACAGGTGGTGCTGCAGGGCGGGGTGAAGCCGCCCATCCCGCCACGGCTGGCCTTGAGCTGGTATGGCAACCAGCGCTACCAGGCGCCCACCGAGGATGGCGAACAGGCTGCGCCGGCGCGGCTGGCCTTGCCGGACCTGCAACCGGGCGAGCGCTGGCGCCTGCAGGTGAGGCTCAAGCGTCCGCATGGCAATGCCAATCCGGATGGCTTCGACTATGAATTGTGGCTGCTGCAGGATGACGTGCGGGCCACCGGCTATGTGGTTGGGCGGCCGGCAGCGGCTTCCGCGCCTGCCTCGGCGGTGAATCGTCGTCTCGATGCCTTCGTATGGACGCCTTGGCATGTGATCGATACCGCACGCGGCTGGCTGCGCGACCGCGTCTACCAGGCCTTGCCGGATGCGCCCTATGCGGGCGTGATCGCGGCGCTGGTCATGGGCGACCAGCGCGGCATCAGCCAGGCCGACTGGAATGTGTTCAATCGCACCGGCATCGGTCACCTGATGGCCATCTCCGGCCTGCACATCACCATGCTGGCGGCCTTGTGCGGCGGTCTGGCCAGCTGGCTGTGGCGGCGCTCCTTCTTTACCGGCGCGCAGTTGCCGCTGCGCCTGCCGGCGCAGAAGGTGGCGGTGATCGTCGGCATGCTGGTGGCCCTGCTGTATGTGTTGCTGGCCGGGTTTGGCGTGCCGGCACAGCGTACGCTCTACATGCTGGTGGTGGTCGGCATCGCCTTCTGGCGCGGGCGCATCGTGCGGGTCTCGGTGGTGCTGTGCCTGGCGCTGGCACTGGTGGTGCTGCTGGACCCGTGGTCGCTGATGTGGCCGGGCTTCTGGCTGTCGTTCGGGGCGGTGGCCCTGCTGCTGTATGGCACGGTGGGGCGCATGCAGCCGCCACAGGCAATGGCGGCCGCCGCGGCCAGCAAGCACTGGGGCGCGGCGCTGGTGCAGCGGATCAAGGAGGCCAGCCACGCGCAATACGTGGTCACGCTGGGCCTGGTGCCGCTGACGATGCTGCTGTTCGGGCAGTATTCGCTGGTCAGTCCCATTGCCAATGCCATCGCCATTCCGCTGGTGTCATTGGTGATCACGCCGCTGGCGCTGGTGGGTAGCGTGCTGCCGACCGTGCTGGCGCAGTTCGTGCTGCAGGTGCCGCACCTGCTGCTGGTGTGGCTGGCCGATCTCCTGCAGGCACTCAATGCCATGCCGTGGGCGGTCTGGCAGACGCCCTTGCCCAATGGCTGGGTGTTCGCCCTGGCTCTGGGCGGCACCTTGCTGGTGCTGGCGCCGCGCGGCTGGCCGGTACGCTGGCTGGGCTTGTTCGGCTGGCTGCCGCTGCTGCTCAATGCCCCTGTGGCACCGGCCGAAGGCAGCATGCGGGTGACCGCTTTCGATGTCGGGCAGGGCATGGCGGTGCTGGTGGAAACCCCGGGCCATCGCCTGCTGTATGACACCGGTCCCTATTACAGCGCCGAATCGGATGGTGCGACCCGGGTGATCCTGCCGTATCTGCGCGCGCGGGGTATCGATCATCTGGACCGGGTGGTGATCTCGCACAACGACAATGATCATTCGGGCGGGGCGGTGTCCCTGTTCAAGAACATGGCCGTGGACAGCATGTATTCGTCGCTGGCGGAGGACAGCCCCATCCTGCGCGTAGCACCGCTGGCCACGCGCTGCGAGGCGGGCCAGTCGTGGAACTGGGACGGCATCGGCTTCACCATGCTGCATCCCACGCCAGCCAGCTATGAGAGCGACAAATGGCGTCCCAATGCGCGCAGTTGCGTGCTGAAGGTGCAGATCGGCCGACAGTCGGTGCTGCTGGCCGGAGATATCGAGGCAGCACAGGAAGACGAACTGCTCAACGGTCGCATGGCCGAGCGCCTGCCGTCGACGGTGCTGCTGGCGCCGCATCATGGCAGCGGCACCTCGTCCACCGAACCCTTCCTGCGGGCGGTGCGGCCGGAGCTGGCGGTGTTCCAGGTCGGGTACCGCAACCGCTTCAACCATCCCAGGGCGGATGTCTATGAGCGCTATGGCCGGCTGGGCATACGCCGTCTGCGGACCGATGAATCCGGCGCGCTGACCATGACCCTGGGCGACCAGTTGCAAGTGGAGCAATATCGCAAGCAGCACGCGCGCTATTGGTACGGCCGCTAGGCCTGCACTGAGGTGCATTTCGCGATGCGGGAAAATAGCACGCTCGCGGCCCTGGCCGTTTTGCTATGCTGCCGCCATTGTCTTGCATCCCGGTCTCCATGCCCCTTCCCATCCTGCATTTCGCTCATGCCAACAGTTACCCGGCGGGTACCTATGGCATGTTCTTCGACCAGTTGCGCGCCCATTACGATGTGCGCGCCCTGGCCATCCATGCCCATGATCCGCGCTTTCCGGTCGATGACGGCTGGCGCACCCTGGCGCGGGAGCTGCGCGAGGAGCTGGAGCGCAGCTACCACGCGCCGGTGATCCTGGTCGGCCATTCCATGGGCGGCATCCTGTCACTGATGGCGGCCCGCAGGCGTCCGCAACTGGTGCGCTGCGTGGTGCTGCTGGATTCGCCGATCGTGGCGGGCTGGCGGGCGCAGGTGTTGCGCCTGTCCAAGCTGTTCAAGTATGAGAGCCGCTACTCGCCCTCGGTGGCGTCGGCGCGGCGGCGCGAGCACTGGCCCGATATCGAGGCGGCCTACCAGCACTATGCGGCCAAGGCGCTGTTCGCGGCCTGGCCGCAGCAGGTGCTGCGTGACTACGTGGCACACGGCCTGGAGCCGCACGCCGGCGGGGGAGTGCGCCTGCGCTTCTCGCGCGAGACCGAAACGGCGGTCTATCGCACCATTCCGCATCATCTGGGGCGGGTACTGCGCCAGCCTTATCCGGTGCCGATCGGCTTCGTCGGCGGTGCCGATTCGGTGGAATGCCGGCTGGCCGGGCTGGAGGCCACGCGCCGGCTGGTGGGGCCGCACTTCCGCCAGATTCCCGGCGGCCATCTGTTCCCGATGGAGTCGCCCGTACAGGCCGCCCAGGCGACGCACGCCATGATAAGCGAGCTGTTGCAGGGCCGGCCGGGCTGAACCAAACTGCACATACCGAGTCAAGAAGCTGAACCCTGGCTGAACCCTATCAAGGGGCTGCTCGGGGAGGCATGTTTTCCTGCTGCAAGTTTGGCGAAGTCGCGACATCGGCGATACTTATCGCTGCCTGTCTTAAAAAACGAGCGCATTTTGGGGTATAATTTGAATTTCCCGCATGTGCCGTTCGGCACTCATCTGTAATGACCAAGTTTGTATTTGTCACTGGCGGCGTCGTGTCTTCCCTGGGTAAAGGGATTGCCGCCGCGTCCCTGGCTGCGATCCTCGAATCGCGCGGCCTCAAAGTCACCCTCCTCAAGCTCGATCCCTACATCAACGTCGACCCCGGCACGATGAGCCCGTTGCAGCACGGTGAAGTGTTCGTCACCGACGACGGCGCCGAGACCGACCTTGACCTGGGCCACTACGAGCGTTTCATCTCGGCCAAGATGAAGAAGGTGAACAACTTCACCACCGGCCAGGTGTATGAATCGGTGATCCGCAAGGAGCGCCGTGGCGAGTACCTGGGCAAGACCGTCCAGGTGATTCCGCACATCACCAACGAGATCCAGGAATTCATCCATCGTGGCGCCGAAGGCTTTGACGTGGCGCTGGTGGAAATCGGCGGCACCGTCGGTGACATCGAATCGCTGCCCTTCCTGGAAGCGGCGCGCCAGCTGAGCCTGCGCTCGGGCCGCAACGCCACCGCCTTCGTGCATCTGACGCTGGTCCCCTTCCTGGCCTCGGCCGGCGAACTCAAGACCAAGCCCACCCAGCACAGCGTGCAGAAGCTGCGCGAGATCGGCATCCTGCCTGACGCGCTGCTGTGCCGTGCCGACCGCCGCATCCCGGACGACGAACGCGACAAGATCTCGCTGTTCTCCAACGTGCCGGCCGATGCCGTCATTTCGGTCTGGGATGCCGATACCATCTATAAGATTCCGCAGATGCTGCACGACCAGGGTCTGGATACCATCATCTGCGAAAAGCTGGGCCTGTCGCCCAAGGCGGCCGATCTGTCGATGTGGGACAAGCTGATCGATGCGCAGAACAATCCTTCGCACGAAGTCACCATCGGCATGGTCGGCAAGTATGTCGACCTGACCGAGTCCTACAAGTCGCTGACCGAAGCGCTGCGCCATGCCGGCATCCATACCGGCAGCCGCGTCAACATCGAGTATCTGGATTCGGAAGAGATCGAAGCCAACGGTACCGACGGTCTGGGCAAGTACGACGCCATCCTGGTGCCGGGCGGCTTCGGCAAGCGCGGTGTGGAAGGCAAGATCGCCGCCGCCCGCTATGCCCGCGAAAACAAGGTGCCTTACCTGGGCATCTGCCTGGGCATGCAAGTGGCGCTGCTGGAATACGCCCGCAACAAGGCCGGCCTGACCAAGGCCAACTCGACCGAGTTCGATCCGGACACCGAACAGCCGGTCGTGGCCCTGATCGACGAATGGCAGAACCACGATGGCAAGGTCGAGCGCCGCGATGCCAATTCCGACCTGGGCGGCACCATGCGCCTGGGTGCGCAGACCTGCGCCGTCAAGCCGGGTACCCTGGCCGCGGAAATCTACGGCGATAGCGTGACCGAGCGTCACCGCCATCGCTATGAGGCCAACAACTTCTACCTCGGTCGCGTGGAAGAGGCCGGCATGGTGGTCTCGGCCCGTACCCCGTCCGAAGATCTGTGCGAGATCATGGAATTGCCGCGCTCCGGCGAGAACGCTCACCCGTTCTACATCGGCGTGCAATACCACCCGGAGTTCAAGTCCACTCCGCGTGACGGCCATCCGCTGTTCATCTCGTACATCCGCGCGGCGCTGGCGCATCACGCGGCAATCAAAGGCCAGGCGTGACGGTCTGAACGTGTGCATGAAACGGCTGCCGTCGGGCGGCCGTTTCATCATGGGCGCCCCGGCCACCGGGCCTGCACCCGCCAACAATTTTTAAAACCTTGATGGAGATCTGAATGAGTGCAATCGTTGATATTATCGGCCGCGAAGTGATCGACTCCCGTGGCAATCCCACCGTGGAATGCGATGTGCTGCTGGAATCCGGCGTGCTGGGTCGCGCTGCCGTGCCTTCGGGCGCATCCACCGGTTCGCGCGAAGCGATCGAACTGCGTGACGGCGACAAGAGCCGCTACTTCGGCAAGGGCGTGCTGCAAGCCTGCGAAAACATCAACACCGAAATCTCGGAAGCCATCATGGGCCTGGACGCCAATGAGCAAGCCTTCCTGGATCGCACCCTGATCGATCTGGACGGTACCGAGAACAAGAGCCGCCTGGGCGCCAACGCCATGCTGGCCGTGTCCATGGCTGTGGCCAAGGCCGCCGCCGAAGAGTCGGGTCTGCCGCTGTATCGCTACTTCGGTGGCAGCGGTTCGATGCAGATGCCGGTGCCGATGATGAACGTCATCAACGGCGGCGCACACGCCGACAACAACCTGGACATCCAGGAATTCATGATCATCCCGGTGGGCGCACCGAGCTTCCGTGAAGCCCTGCGCTACGGTGCCGAGGTGTTCCACACCCTGAAGAAGATCCTGCACGACCGCGGCCTGGCCACGTCGGTGGGCGACGAAGGCGGCTTCGCACCCAACGTCTCCAGCCACGAAGAAGCCATCAAGCTGATCATCGAAGCCATCGAGAAGGCTGGCTACGAGCCAGGTACCCAGATCGCCCTGGGCCTGGACTGTGCCGCTTCCGAGTACTACAAGGACGGCAACTACCACCTGGCCGGTGAAAACATGGTGCTGACCCCGGCCCAGAAGACCGGCCTGCTGGCCTCCTGGTGCGACAAGTACCCCATCATCAGCATCGAAGACGGCATGGCCGAGAACGACTGGGCTGGCTGGAAGCTCTTGACCGAAACCCTGGGCAAGAAGGTGCAGCTGGTGGGCGACGACCTGTTCGTCACCAACACCAAGATCCTGAAGGAAGGCATCGACAAGGAAATCGCCAATTCCATCCTGATCAAGATCAACCAGATCGGCACCCTGACCGAGACCTTCGCCGCCATCGAAATGGCCAAGCGTGCCGGCTACACCGCCGTGATCTCGCACCGTTCGGGCGAAACCGAAGACTCGACCATCGCCGATATCGCCGTCGGCATGAACGCACTGCAGATCAAGACCGGCTCCATGTCGCGTTCGGATCGCATGGCCAAGTACAACCAGCTGCTGCGTATCGAGGAAGACCTGGGCGATATCGCAAGCTACCCGGGCCGCGCTGCGTTCTACAACCTGAAGTAACACATTTGCGGCGCCCACCCTGAAGGCAGGCGCCGCAAAGAGAGCTCCCGGCTATGCGCCTGATCATCCTCTGCCTGTCCTTTCTGCTGGTGTTGATCCAGTACCCGCTCTGGCTGGGCAAGGGCGGCTGGTTCAAGGTCTGGGAGCTCGACCGTCAGGTCCAGCTGGCGCACAAGAAGAACGACGAACTCAAGGAGCGCAACGCCAAGCTCGCCTCCGAAGTGGACGACCTGAAGCAATCCAAGGGCGCCGTCGAAGAACGTGCGCGTTTCGAGCTGGGCATGATCAAGCAGAACGAAATCTTCGTGCAGCTGCTCGATGGCAGTTCCGGCAAGCCCGCCAATGCCGTCAATCCGAATCCCTACATGCCTGGTTCCGGGCAACCTAACAGCGTTTCCATTCCCGCCAACGCACCTGCGGGTGGCGCGCGCGCGGCTACGCGCTGATGGTCTGATACGCTCCTGAATCTGCCTGCTGCTGCATGAGTCCCGCTGCATGAGTCCCGCTGCATGAGTCCCGACACTCCGCTGACCTGGTTCGGCCTCACCACCACGCCGCTGGAGCTGGTGTCCTTCGCCCTGGCCGTGCTGACGGTCTGGCTCAATATCGGCCAGAACCACTGGGCCTGGCTGTTTTCCATCCTGTCTTCACTGCTGTACGCCGCCGTGTTTGCCGACGCGCGCCTGTATGGCGACGCCGGCCTGCAGTTCGTCTTCGTGGCGGTGTCGGTCTGGGGCTGGTATCAATGGTTGCGTGGCGGCGAGCAGTACCGGCCGCTGCAGGTGTCGACCTTGACGCGATCCGGCTGGGCCATGATGGCGACCGCCTGGCTGGCCGGGTGGTGGCTGCTGTCCTGGTTCCTGCAGCGCTACACCGATACCGACGTGCCGCACATGGATGGCTTCCTGACCGCCGGCAGCCTGGTGGGGCAGTTCCTGCTCTCGCGCAAGAAGCTGGAGAACTGGCTGGTGTGGATTGCGGTGGACGTGCTCTATGTCGGCCTGTACCTGTACAAGCACCTGACGTTGACAGCCATGCTCTATGCGCTGTTCGTGGTGATGGCCGCCGCCGGCTGGCGACGCTGGAAGCTGGCCGGCAGCGGCAGTCGGTACTGAGGCCGTACGGAGCTGCTGCGCCCGGCGCTGCGGCTAGACCAGCGGTGCGGCACCGGCGGGTGGTTCGGCAAAGATGATGCGGTTCTTGCCGGCGTTCTTGGCCTTGTAGAGGGCGACGTCGGCGCGCTTGAGCAGCTCTGCCTGGCTTTCACCCGGGTGGTAGACGGCCACGCCGGCACTGAAGGTGATCAACAGGCGCTGGCTCTCGTGCATGAAGATGCGCTTGGTCAGTTCGCGCTGTACCCGCGTGATGATCTGTACCGCATCCTGCGGCGTGGTCTCGGGCATCAGCACCACGAATTCCTCGCCACCGAAGCGGGCGATCACATCCAGCTTGCGCAGCGTCTCCTTGATCACCTGCACCATGTGCACCAGCACTTCGTCGCCGGTGGCATGGCCATGGGTGTCGTTGATGCGCTTGAAATCATCCAGGTCCAGCAGGGCCACGCACAGCGGCGTGTCCCGCCGCACCGCATTGGCGATCTCACGGTCCAGCGATTCGTCCATGCCACGGCGGTTCAGACTGCCGGTCAGCTGGTCCTCGCGCACCAGTTCGCCCATCTGCTGCAGCTGCTGCTCCAGGGTGTGGATGCGATCTTCGGCCTTTTCCACTTCCTGGCGCGCATCTTCCATGGCGTCGCGCGAACGGGTCGCTTCTTCCTGCGCCTTCTGGGTTTCGCTCATGATCTCGCTGAGCACGCTGTTGAGGTCGGCGATGTTGCCGGCCTGGCTGATCTGCTGCGAAAAACCGCGAATCGTGCGCTGGTAGTTGTCAGTGGTGGAGACCATGGCCGAGAGCCGGTCCACGAAGGTCAGCATCATGTTCTTGACCACCACCTTTTCCTCGGACAGGGTGTTCTTCAGCAGACCCTGCTTGTAGATCACTTCCTTGAGGTTCTTGGTAGCATCGGCCAGCGAGGTGCTGCTGAGCGGCCCGGCGATCAGGCTTTGTACCGTTTCGATCTGGCTGGACAGCCAGGAGCCCTGCTCCAGCAGGCCGTTGATGTTTTCCAGCAGCAACTGGAACAGGCGCATCAGCAGGTCCTGCTGCTGGGCCATGTCATCCGTCTTGAGTTCGATCTGGAAGCTCAGTTGCTTGACGCGGGCGATGATGTCGTTCATCGCCTGTTCCGAAAAGGCGGTCTTCAGGTCCTGGCCGCTGTCGCGCGATTCGTTGGCCAGCTCCGGCGCGGTCGAGAGCAGCGAGGGCAGGTTGAATACCAGCACCCGTGCCAGCATTTCGCGCAGCATCTTTTCCTTCTTGCTGTCGCGGATGAACTGGCGTTCCAGGTCGATGGGGACCAGCTCGCCGTGCGGCACCACGGGTGCGGCCGGAGCGATGGGGCGGCTCTGCCAGTTGGCGTCGGAGAATTCCAGCAGCTGGCGCTCGAATTCTACCCAGTCGCCATTGTCGCGGGCGCGTACCAGACGCGTTCCCAGGAGACCGTTCTCTCCCGGCTGACGGGACAGCTTGGTGGCGAAATTGCCCAATACGGCGTCGGCCGTCACGCCAGGGGCATCCCCCTGGATTTCTTCATAGGCGATGCGGTACGCGTCGGGAGTGGGCGCAATGCGCCTGGCCCCCAGTCGCTGGAAAGCTTCTCGGGCGATCTCGACAGGCGTGAGCGTGGTCGGTTTCTTGGACATGCCGGCTGACTCTATTGTTGGTGTGTATGTCGGTTTGCGACAGGGAGTTCCTTACGGTATCGGCGCACAGGTGCATTGCTTGAGCACTGCTGCCGACCGACGATCACCTGGCAGACGCCGACAGGTCCCCCTGCTGCCGACAGTCCGTTGTCAGCCTCCTCAATCGGAGGGACAAAATGACAACTAATTGTACGTCAGCGCCTTTTCGCGGCATGCATTTAATAGGGGGAGAAAAGGGCCGCATCAGCCAAAGCAGCTGCGGCTGTCTGTTTCTGTCTCTTTTATTCCACCAGGTTGTTCTTGAGCGCGTAGTGGGTCAGTTCGGCGTTGTGACGCATCTTCATCTTGGCCAGTACCCGCGAGCGGTACATGCTGATGGTCTTGACCGAGAGCAGCAGCTCGGCGGCGATGTCGCTGACGGTCTTGCCGGAGGCGATCATGACCATGGTCTGGTATTCGCGGTCGGACAAGGTTTCGTGCAGCGGGGTGTCGTGATCGAAGCCGATCTGGGTGGCCAGTTCCTGGGCCAGGGACGGGCTGACGTACTTGCGCCCGGAGGCGGCCTGGCGGATGGCGGCCAGCAGTTCGGCGGGCGCCGCCTGCTTGTTGAGGAAGCCGGCGGCACCGGCCTTGAGGGCGCGGATGGCGTATTGATCCTCGCGGTGCACGGAGAGGATCAGCACCGGCAAATCGGGTTGCTCCTTGCGGATCTGCTTGAGGATGTCGATGCCGTTGCGGTCGGGCAGCACGATGTCCAGCAGCATGACATCGCCATCGCCTTCGCGCGCCAGCTTGATGGCTTCCAGGCCGTTGGCGGCATGCCCGGTCACGAGGATATCCTTGGTGCCGGCGCAGATCTGGCGCAGACCCTCGCGCACGATGGCGTGGTCATCAGCGATCAGGACCTTGATGGCGGCGGTGACTTTCTTGCTCATGGGCGGGCGCTTGGTTCCTCTGGAGGTGCTGCGGATGGCGCCGGCCGGGTAGGCTGCGCGAGGCCGTATTCTATAGCGTTCGCTCAGAGAGGGACAGGCATGCGGAGGACGATGCTGCTACCGCCCTCGCTCCCTTTGCTGCCACCGCGTTCCAGCGCCAGGCTGGCACCCAGCGCCTGTGCGCGCTGTCGCATGTTGCGCAGGCCCCGCCCTTGCCGGTGGGCGGCTTGCGGGGCAAAGCCGATGCCGTTGTCGGCAATGACCAGCAGCAGGGTGCCGTTCGCCAGGGTGAGCTTTACGTCGATCTGGCTGGCCTGTGCATGGCGCACGGCATTGTTGAGCGCCTCACGCGCGATGCGCAGCAGGCTCAGCACCACGAACTCATCCTCCAGCGGCAGCGCGGAAGGACTGTCGAGGCTGCACGGCAGCCCGCTTTGCCGGGTCACCTGGCGGCACTGCCAGGCGAGGGCGTCAACCAGGCCGAATTCAACGATGGGGGGACGCAGGTCATCGATGATCTGGTCCATGCTCTGGTGCGCCTGCGCCAGCAGTTCCCGGGCGTAGTCGGCCTGGCCGAGGGCGGATCCGGTCTCGCCGCCTGCGCTCAGCTGCTCCCGCAACTGGCCCAGCGCCATGCCGATACCGACCAGCTGGGCGCCCAGCTCATCGTGCAGGTCGCGGGCGATGCGGGCGCGCTCTTGCTCGCGGATGCGCTGTTCGTGCGTCAGGTCGGTAGCGGCGTGGTCGGGCATGGGGCGGGGTAGGGTGGATCGAGTCGCCATGATAGCCGCCGGGCGTGACGCGGTCATCTCCGGCATGCTGCGCAAGGGTGCGGATCAGCTCAGTCGGAAGCGAAGGGCCGGGGGATTCCTCGGTGAATATTCTGCAAATCCATGAAATTTCGCGGCGGGGGCTTCCCAAAGGCAAAAACTTGCTGCTATAATTTTGCTTTTCGCGGCTGTAGCTCAGCTGGATAGAGTACTTGGCTACGAACCAAGGGGTCGTGGGTTCGATTCCTGCCAGCCGCACCAGATATGAAGGGTCCATCGCAAGATGGACCCTTTTGTCTTTCTGGTCCCGCCTTTTCCCCTTCCTTCTGCTTTCTTCTCCGCTTCTGCCTGCCTTCTTCCCTAGTCCGCTTTCTTGCTGCCGACCGGGAGCCAGCGTGCGACGGTGTCACTGACGACCTGCATGAATTCACGGGCATCCACCGGCTTGACGATGTAGTCGCTGGCACCAGCCGCGCGCGAGCGGGCGGCGTCGGTCTCATCGTAGGACGTGGCGAACATGACCACCGGCAGCGCTTGTGTAGACGGATGGGAGCGCAGCAGGTGCAGCAGTTCCAGGCCTTCCATGCGGGGCAGGTGCGGCTCGATGAAGATCATGAAGGGCAGGGTTTCCGGCTGGTTTTGCGCTTGCGGGCTCAACAGCGACTCGATGGTGCGCTCGGCATCCTCGAACCAGCCGAAGGCGCAATCCAGCTTGCTGCGCCAGAGGCTGAAACGCGCCAGTTCCACCGACTCCGGACTGGGATCGACCATCAATATGCTGGGGCGGGACATGCGTATGAAAGGAGCTGGACCTGTTTTTTTAGATGTGGCACTTTTTTGCCCGCCAAGTTTGACATACGGAGTTACATAAATCCATTGCTGTTTGCTCACAGTTGGCCGGCCAGCGCCGCTGGTGGGCGCCTGCGCGGTGGTTACGCCTGTGGTGCCCGCTACCGGCATCTTCCGACCTAGCCTATTTTGCTTACGCCAAAATGACAGATCAGGACTTTTTACAGCCGGCGATCGCCCCGTGTCCCGTTTGCCCCCTCCCGGTCTGGCTCATTAAATTTCTGAATGCCAGATATGCGGTAATAAAATCTCGCACTGCAGCATTTTGACATTGCCCCTGGGCTATATTTCCACCGTGCGTAAAAGTTACGTTGTAGCGGTAAGGGAATGCAGCATCGCGATGCTTCCGGTGCATCGCACAAAAAACGGCAAGACGCCAACACAACAGGGGGTGCGATGAAAGATTCGCCAGGACGAAGCAGGAAGGCGCTGGTCATCGGGGGCGGGGCGCCCAACTCGACATTGATTGCCGGCGCATTGGCGGCGTTTCTCGACCAGGGGGTGGAGTTCGACGTGATCTCCGCCTCGGGCGCGGGGGTGCTGATGGGGCTGCTGGCGACGGCGCCGCGCGATGTCTCGCCGCGTGAAGCGCTGCTGCAATGGGCCGAGGTCGGGGTGGCCGACAGCATCTACAAGCTGTTCCCGGTCAACTACAAGGTATTCAAGAAGCCGGGCGTGCAAGCCGAAACCTATCGTGAATCGATGCTGGGCCAGCTGCCGCAGATACCGGGGCTGGCCGGCAGTCCGTTTGCGGAGCTCCTGACCCGTCATTTCGCCGATGCGTCGGCCAAGTGGAATGACTGGATGCATCTGTTGATGTCGGCCATGTCGCCCTCCGACCTGCATTCGGGCAGCCTGGGGCTGTGCGCCCATCTGCCCTTCCTGGAACAGTCCATCGATTTCGGCGCCGTGCCGGGCATGCGCCCGGAATTCTTCATCAACGCCTACAACATCGACCGCCACCATATGCAGATCTGGAACAAGGACCAGATCACACCGGCGCACGTGCGGGCGTCGCTGTCCTTCCCCTTCCTCTATGCGCCTACCGAAATCGATGGCGAAAACTACATCGAGGGCGCGGCACTGGATACGCTCAATTTCACCCCCTTCATCACCGACCCGGAGACTGGCGTGGCGCCGGCTGGCGAGGTCGATACCCTGGTCGTGCTGGACATCCTCGGCGAAGACCACCTCATCCGCAAGCCGCGCAATCTCTACGATGCCTGGGTGCGCTCCATCATCACGCCGCTGGTCAAGATTTCCAAGACCGAGCAGCGCCTGTTCGAGCTGGAGCACAACCGGGATCCGCAGACCGGCGCCCAGCGTCGTCAGGTGCTCAAGGTCGACCTGATGGGGGGGGTGCCGCAGCAGCACTGGCCGCAGGTTCTGGACTGGTCCAGTTCCAACATGCAGTTGCTGTTCGATGTCGGCTATCGCGCCGGCCTGGATTTCTGCCAGCAGCACCACGACCTGCTCGACGCCACGGCGTCGCAGGCGCCGCTGGCCGCCTGACCCACACGGCATCCTCGGCGCCGGTTTCCGTAGTTGACGTACCACCGTGCGTCCGCACCTTTCATTTTCATCGATGGATTTTCAATCATGACCATTACCAAGCGCCTCATCATCACTCTCTCGACGGCCCTGCTGGCGCTGCTGTTCGTCGGTGCCGGCGGCCTGTGGCAATTGCAACGCGCCCAGCAGCGACTGGAGCTGATCCAGAACCACATCATCCCGGGCATGGACAGCCTGAACCTGCTCAAGGGCTACCTGGCCGATTCGCGCCTGGCCGGCTATCGCCTCTCGGTCTTTGCCAACCTGCCCGACAAGAGCGGTCTGCAAAAGGCGGTGGATGCCTCCAACAAGGCGCTGGATGAAGAGTTCGCCCACTACGAGCGCGACCTCATCTTCGATGACAAGGATCGCGCCCTGATCCAGGCCGACAAGGCCAATATCGAGGCCTATCGCAAGGCGCTGGTGCCATTCTTCGCCGCCGCCTATGCCAATGACATGGACGGTGTACGCGCCACGCTGCAGGCCGGCACGCCGCTGGCGATCTCGGCGGCGGCCGCCAAGAAGGGCTTCGACGACCACATCCTGATCGGTCGCAAGATGATCGATACCGTCAAGCAGGAGAGCGACGATGCCTATGCCTTCGCCCTGCGCAGCATGATCGCCGTGATCGTGGTGGCCGTCCTGCTCACGGGCTTGCTGGGCATCCAGATGCTGCGCAGCGTGATCCGCAGCCTGGGCAAGATCCAGCAGACCTTCGAGCACGTCAGCCAGACCCTGGACCTGTCGCGTCCGGTGCCGGTGGAACGCATGGATGAAATCGGCCGTACCGCCGCGGCCTTCAACAAGCTGCTGGCGCGCATCGTCGACGTGGTGGCGACCACCCGCAATTCGACCGATTCGGTCACCGTGGCGGCACGCCAGATCGCCGCCGGCAACGCTGACCTCTCGGCGCGCACCGAGCAGCAGGCCGCCGCACTGGAAGAAAGCGCCTCCAGCCTGGAACAGCTGACCTCGGTGGTGCTGCAGAACACCCAGAACGCGCGCCAGGCCAATGAGCTGGCGCAATCGGCGTCGCATATCGCTTCCCAGGGGGGCGATGTGGTGCGCCAGGTGGTCGACACGATGAATTCCATCAATGATTCCTCGCGCAAGATCGTCGACATCATCGCCGTCATCGATGGCATTGCCTTCCAGACCAACATCCTGGCGCTCAACGCGGCGGTGGAAGCCGCCCGTGCCGGTGAGCAGGGACGCGGCTTTGCCGTGGTCGCCTCGGAAGTGCGTTCGCTGGCCCAGCGCTCAGCGGCTGCGGCCAAGGAGATCAAGGAATTGATCGACGACTCCGTGGACAAGGTCGGTAGCGGCAGCAAGCTGGTGGAGCGGGCCGGTACCACCATGAGCGAAATCGTCGACAGCGTGCAGCGTGTGACCCAGATCGTCGGTGATATCGCCGATGCCAGCGAAGAGCAGAGCGCTGGCATTTCCCAGGTCAACCAGGCGATCGCCCAGATGGACCAGGGCACCCAGCAGAATGCTGCCCTGGTGGAGGAAGCTGCTGCGGCCGCCCAGGCCCTGCAGGGGCAGGCCGAGAAGCTGGAAAGCGTGGTGGCGGTGTTCAAGCTGGAGCAGCGGGCTGCCGCAGTTCTGGGTGCCGCGACCGCGCCAGTGCGTTCGGTGGATGTCACGCCCAAGGCGGCACGCCTGCCGGCGACGCCGTCCCCGGTTGCCAGCCGGAAGATGGAGCCCGAGCTGGAAGAGTTCTGAGTCCCGATCCTGCCTGCGGGCCCTGAGCAAGGGGCCGCTTGCCTGCGCCAGACGCCGTCCGAGTCATTTCGGGCGGCGTTTTTATTTGTCTTTCTGTCCACTCCAGTCAGCATTTCATTGGAAGAGTGCAGAGGTAGGCGAGCAAGACTGGCTCAAACGATGATATACTTAATGCTAATCATTATCATTTGACCACCAGGAGAATACGCAATGATCGGTTTCAAGAAACTTGCCGTCGCCGCAGTGCTGAGCATGTCCTTCGCCGGAGCCGCCTCGGCAGCTGAATACCCCATCGGCAAGCCGCAGATCCAGAATGGCTTCGAAGTCAACGCCGTCTACCTGCAGCCGGTAAAGATGGAACCGGACGGCATGATGCGCAAGGCCGAGGAATCCGACATCCACCTGGAAGCCGACATCCGCGCCGTGGCCAAGAATCCCAACGGTTTCGCCGAAGGTGACTGGATGCCCTACATGGTCATCAAGTACGAACTGACCAAGGCTGGTTCCACTAAGTCCATCAAGGGCGACATGATGCCCATGGTCGCCAACGACGGTCCGCACTACGGTGACAACGTCAAGCTGGAAGGTCCGGGCAAGTACAAGCTCAAGCTGACCATCTCTTCGCCACAGGCCAACGAGCATGCCCACTTCGGTCGTCACGTCGACAAGGAAACCGGTGTCGGTCCGTGGTTCAAGACCTTCGAACTGACCTATGACTTCACCTTCGCCGGCATCGGCAAGAAGGGCGGCTACTAAGCCTTCGTGGAGCGCGGGACGCTGGCCCGGCGCCCATGAATCGACTCCGGCCTGCTGCCACGGCGGCGCGCCGGTTTTATCGTTTTCAGGATTTTCGGAGTCTCGATGATTGCAAGAATTGTCCGTTCGTCCCTCCTGGCGTTGACCCTTCTGGGCGCGGCCGTGCAGGCGCAAGCCTCCGACCTGCCGACCTTCAAGCTGGAGATGCAGGACGGCAAGCTGATCCCGCCGCGCATTGAAGTGCCGGCCGGCCAGCGCATCAAGATCGAGGTGCACAACATCGGCAAGTCCGCCGCCGAGTTCGAGAGCGTGGAATTGCGCAAGGAAAAGGTGCTGGCCCCCGGCGCGCAATCCTTCGTGGTGATCGCCCCCTTGCGTCCGGGCGAGTACAAGTTTTTTGATGACTTCCATCTCAACATGCCGCAAGGCGTGATCGTCGCCAAGTAGGCGGCGGTGTTGCAGGGAGTCCAGGTTTCTAGGGAAGGGTAGTTCATGGGACAGGTCATGTTCATCGTCTGGCGCGAGAGCGTCGAGGCGCTTCTGGTGGTCGGTATTCTGTATGCCTGGCTGAAGAACGGTGACGTCGGCGCACGCCGCGGCATTCCCTATCTGTGGGGTGGCGTGGCCGCCGGCGTGTTGCTGGCTGCCGGTCTGGGCGCGGCGCTGCTGGGATTCTCGGAACTGCTCTCGGGTGACGCCCAGACCTGGTTCCAGATCGCCATCGTGCTTATCGCGGCGGTGCTGATCGTGCAGATGGTGTTCTGGATGCGCAAGCACGGTCGCACGCTCAAGAAGGACATGGAAAACTCCATGCAGTCCAGCTACCAGAGCGGCAACTGGTGGGGCGTGTTCGTGCTGGTGATGCTGGCCATTGCCCGCGAAGGCAGCGAGACCGCGGTGTTTCTCTACGGTATCGGCCTGGGTCAGCAGGAGGCCAGCACGACCTCGCTGGTGCTGGCCGGCGTGATCGGTTTCGGCCTGGCCTTCCTGACCTTCTACCTGTTGCAGCTGGGCGGCAAGATCTTCTCCTGGCGCCGTTTCTTCCAGGTCACCGAAGTCATCCTGTTGCTGCTGGCAGCCGGTCTGTTGGTCACCGGCGTGGAAAAGCTCTTCGACGTGATCCTGGAAAGCTCGGACATGCTGGCCTCGGCCAACTGGACCATGACCTTGACCGCACCGGTGTGGGACACCTCCATGCTGCTGGATGATTCCACCACCCTGGGCAGCCTGGTCTCCACGCTGACCGGTTACCGCGCCCGTCCGGCGCTGCTGTCGGTGATCGTCTATGTGGTTTACTGGGCTGTGGTATGCTCGGCCCTCTATCGAAAACCCCAGCCTCAGCCCAAGAGCAAGAGGCAAGAAGCAGTCTGAAGCCTGATGACGACCTGTACGCAATCGCCGACTCTGCTCACGCGTACCGGAGAATGGATGCGCCGCCATGGCGCATTCATCCGAGGCCTGCAATGGATCGTGGTGGCCGTGTATGCGCTGCTGATCCTGGTCCCGGTGTTCCTCCCTCTGCCTGACGAAACCGCCCACCTGTGGTCCAACCTGACCCTGATCGCCCAGTTCGCCTTCTGGGGCATCTGGTGGCCCTTTGTGCTGGTGAGCATGGTGCTGATGGGGCGCGTCTGGTGTGGCGTGCTCTGCCCTGAAGGTGCACTCACCGAATTCGCCAGCAAGCATGGACGCGGCAAGGCCATTCCCAAATGGATACGCTGGGGTGGCTGGCCCTTCGTGGCGTTCGCCCTGACCACCGTCTACGGGCAGATGGTCAGCGTCTACCAGTATCCCAAGGCGGTACTGCTGGTGCTGGGCGGCTCCACCGTGGGGGCCATGATCGTCGGCTATCTCTACGGTCGCGACAAGCGTGTCTGGTGCAAGTACCTGTGCCCGGTCAACGGTGTCTTCGGCCTGCTGGCCAAGCTGGCGCCGCTGCACTACAAGGTCGATGAAGCGGCCTGGCGCGCTTCCTACCATCCCGAACACAAGATCATCCCCATCAACTGCGCGCCGCTGGTCCCTTTGCGCAACATGAAGGGCGCATCCGATTGCCATATGTGTGGTCGCTGCAGCGGCCACCGCGACGCCATCGCGCTGACCTTCCGTCCGCCGGCCGTGGAAGTGGTGCAGTTCGGCAAGACCCACAACAATCTCTGGGAAAGCGCGCTGGTGCTGTACGGCCTGCTGGGAATCGCCATCGGCGCCTTCCACTGGACCGTCAGTCCCTGGTTCATCGCCATCAAGCAGGACATCGCTACCTGGCTGATCGACCGCGACATCATGTGGCCCTTCGGCACCCAGGCGCCGTGGTGGCTGCTGACCAACTACCCGCAGCAAAGCGATGTCTTCACCTGGCTGGATGGCGCCATGGTGGTCGGCTACATCCTCACTACCGGCCTCGTACTGGGCAGCGGAGTGGCGCTCATGTTCGCCCTGGCCACACGGCTGCTGGGCAAATGGGAGTGGAGCCGCTTCAACCACCTGGTGCAGGCCCTGATCCCGCTGGCCGGTTGCGGCGTCTTCATCGGCCTGTCGGCGACCACCATCAGCCTGTTGCGGGCCGAGCACTGGCCGGTGTACTGGGCCAATGACGTGCGCGCCGCCTTGCTGGCTGCCATGACCTTGTGGAGCCTGTGGCTGTGCTGGAAGGTGGTCGCGCGCCACGCCGGCGGCTGGGGCCGGCAATGGCTGGCGATGCTGCCCTTGATCGGTGGCCTGGCCCTGGTCAATACCGCCTGGTGGCTGATGTTCTGGGGCTGGTAAGCAGGGACGCAGCAGCGAAGTCAACACCAGGAACGGCAGGTCTGCCCAGGCGGATCTGCCGTTTTTTTCATGTTTTCGATGGAGAAGATGAGCAGGATCATGGTGTAGTTGGCGGTTGAAGCAGTACAATCGCTGCCTTTTCACGCTAATTGCCGGAGTTTTCATGAGCACCTTGCCCGCCTGTCCCCAATGCCAGTCCGAATTCACCTACGAGGACGGCAACCAGCTGGTCTGCCCGGAATGCGGCCATGAATGGAGCGCCCAGGCGACTCCCGCCGCCGAGCAGGCCCGCGTCTGGCGCGATGCATCCGGCAACGTGCTGCAGGATGGCGATACGGTCACCGTCATCAAGGACCTGAAACTGAAGGGCGGCGGTGGCGTGGTCAAGATGGGAACCAAGGTCAAGAACATCCGCCTGGTCGAGGGCGACCACGATATCGACTGCAAGATTGACGGCTTCGGCTCCATGGGCCTGAAGACCGAATTCGTGCGCAAGGCCTGAGCCGCATCGCCTCCTGCGGTACTGCAAGGGACGGCGCCTCTCACGTAAAATGGCGGTTTGCCCGCGCTTCGGCGCGGGTCATACCATTACAACAGAATCGATACCGCCATGGCCCGTCCCCGCTTCCTGCCCGACAACATGACCCTGATGCTGCTGGCCGTCGTGCTCACAGCATCCTTCCTTCCCTGCACCGGCCAGGTGGCCGAGGCCTTCGATGGCCTGACCACCTTCATGATCGGCCTGCTGTTCTTCATGCATGGCGCCAAGCTCTCGCGTGAGGCGGTGGTAGCCGGCTTCACCCACTGGAAGCTGCATGTGACGGTATTGCTCTGCACCTTCGCACTGTTTCCGCTGATCGGCCTGCTGTTGAAGCCCGTGCTGCTGCAGTTCATCACGCCCGAGCTGTACCTGGGCCTGCTGTTCCTGTGCGTACTGCCTTCTACCGTGCAGTCTTCCATCGCCTTTACCTCGGTGGCGCGCGGCAACGTGCCGGCGGCCATCTGCGCTGCCTCCGCCTCCAACCTGCTGGGCATTTTCCTCACGCCGTTATTGGTGGGCGTGCTGGTGGTGGCACATGATGGCGGCGGACATTCCTCGCTCGATTCGATCCTGAAAATCGTCTATCAATTATTGCTGCCGTTCGTGGCTGGCCAGATCGCCCGTCCCTGGATCGGCCGCTGGATCGAGCGCAACAAGTCCTGGCTCAAGTTCGTCGACCAGAGCTCCATCCTGCTGGTGGTCTACGTGGCCTTCAGCGAAGCCGTGGTGCAGGGCTTGTGGCATCAGGTGCCGGTGTCCATGCTGGTGGCGTTGCTGGTGATCAATGCCGTGCTGCTGGCCATCATCATGGGCATCACCACCTTCGGCAGCCGCCGCCTCGGGTTCAACAAGGAAGACGAGATCACCATTGTCTTCTGCGGCTCCAAGAAGAGCCTGGCCTCGGGCGTACCGATGGCCAAGGTGCTGTTCTCCAGCGGCGCCATCGGCATGGTGCTGCTGCCGGTGATGCTGTTCCACCAGATCCAGTTGATGGTGTGTGCGGTGATGGCGGCGCGCTACGGCGCCCGCGAGGAGCAGGTGCAAGCGGCCGTGGCCACTGAAAGCAGCGGCGACTGAAACTTGCTTGCTCGTTTGAGCGATGTGATGACACAAAAAAACCGGCGCGTAGCCGGTTTTTTGTTGCTCGCGCCAAGCAGGCGTCAGGGTGCCGGGTTTGGCTGGGCGCGATGGATTGCCTCGATCCCCGCCAGCACTTCCTCGCTCAACTCCAACTGGGCGCTATCGATATTGCTGCGCAGCTGGGCCAGCGTGGTGGCGCCAATGATGTTGGAGGTCAGGAAGGAACGGCTGTTCACGTAGGCCAGGGCCATCTGCGCCGGGTCCAGGCCGTGCTTGCGGGCCAGGGCGACGTACTCGGCCGTGGCGCGTTCGGCTTGCGGATTGGTATAGCGTACAAAGCGCTCGAACAGCGTCAGGCGGCCTCCGGCAGGGCGGGCGCCGTCAAGATACTTGCCGCTCAACATGCCGAAGGCCAGCGGTGAATAGGCCAGCAGGCCGACCTGCTCACGATGGGCGAACTCGGCCAGGTTGATCTCGAAACTGCGGTTGAGCAGGTTGTAGGGATTCTGGATCGTGACAATGCGCTCCAGCCCGTGCTGCTCGGCCGCGCGCAGGAATTGCGCCACGCCCCAGGCGGTTTCGTTGGACAGGCCGATGGTGCGGATCTTGCCCGCCTTCACGAATTCGCTGAGGACCTTGAGCGTCTCCTCGACCGGTACCGTGCTCTCGTCGTCCACGTGCTGGTAGCCGAGCTGGCCGAAGCTGTTCACACTACGGTCCGGCCAGTGCAGCTGGTACAGGTCCACGTGATCCAGTTGCAGGCGCTCCAGGCTGCCATGCAAGGCCTCGGTCAAGCCCTTGCGGTCCAGGTTGTTGATGCCGCCGCGGATATGGCGCGGGTTGTGCGGCTTGCGTGCCGGGCCGGTGCATTTGGTGGCGATGAGCAGACGGTCGCGCTGGCCGGACTTCTTGAGCCAGGTACCGAGATAGCGCTCGGTCAGGCCCTGCGTTTCCGGCTTGGGTGGCACCGGATACATCTCGGCGGCGTCGATCAGGTTGATGCCGCGTTCAACGGCCAGATCGAGTTGCGAGTGGGCCTCGGCTTCGCTGTTCTGTTCACCCCAGGTCATGGTCCCCAGGGTGATCTGGCTGACCTTGATGTCGGTGCGGCCGAGTTGGCGGTACTGCATATTGGTTCTCCTTGTAATTGGCCGACTGCGGCGCCGACTTCAGCGTCGATCGCAGATGGGGGCCTGCTCCAGCCGGCGGGCGCGGGATCGGGTAGTATATCTGCGCCCGACCTGCCTTGCAGGGCAGGGCCGCAGCGGCGCCAAGACCGTCTGCGTGATGCCGGTGCAGCCGCTCACAGTCTGCTGTTCCGGTCCATATCGCCCAATCTCCACATCCAGACATGTCATCCACCAGTACCACCGAGCAGTCCGACCAGGCCGGCGACGACCAGCAGCCTTTGCGTCACCACACCCCCTTCAAATTGTTCTGGTGCGCCAGCGTGGCCTCCACCATCGCGCTGCAGATGCAGATCGTGGCGGTCGGCTGGCAGGTCTACCAGCTTACGCATAGCGCTTTCGACCTGGGCATCGTCGGACTGGTGCAGTTCATTCCCTCGCTGTTCCTGGTGTTCGTGGTCGGCCATGTGGCCGATCGCCACGACCGCCGCAATGTGGCCCGCATCAGCGCGCTGGTGGAGGCCCTGGCTGCGGCCACGCTGGCCCTGGGCAGCATCGGCGGCTGGCTCAATCGCGAGATGATCTTCGTCATCGTCGCCGTCATCGGTGCCGGTCGCGCATTCTCCAAGCCGACCATGTCGGCCCTGCTACCCAGCCTGATGTCGCCCCGGGCCTTGCCGGGCGCGGTGGCCGGCTCGGCGTCGGCCACCCAGTTCGCCATCATCATCGGCCCGGCGCTGGGCGGCCTGCTCTACGTGGCCGGACCAGCGGTGGTGTACGCCAGCAGTTGCGCCCTGTTCGCCCTGTGCAGCCTGCTGCTGTCCTTGATCCGGCGACCCGCGTCAGCCACTGCTGCGGCTGACGCTGCCGCCAAGCCGACCGGTGCCAGCCTGTCCTCGGTATTCGCCGGCCTGGCCTTCATTCGCAGCAAACCGGCCATCTTCGGCGCCATTTCGCTGGACATGTTTGCCGTGCTGCTGGGGGGCGCCACTGCCTTGCTGCCGGTCTATGCCAATGACATCCTGCATACCGGTGCCGCCGGCCTGGGCCTGCTGCGCTCGGCACCTGCGGCCGGTGCGCTGGTGGTGGCCCTGTGGCTGGCGCGCCGGCCCCTGGGCGGTCGCGTGGGCCGCACCATGTTCATTGCCGTCGCGGTGTTCGGGATGGCGACCATCGTCTTTGGCCTCTCACACTGGTTCCCGCTGTCGCTGGCCGCGTTGGCGGTGCTGGGCGCGGCCGACATGATCAGCGTGGTGGTGCGCTCGTCCTTCGTCCAGCTGGAGACACCGGACGCCATGCGCGGCCGGGTGTCGGCCGTCAATTCGGTCTTCATCGGCACCTCGAACCAGTTGGGGGAGTTCGAGTCGGGGCTGACCGCGGCCTGGTTCGGTGCGGTGCCGGCGGTGCTGATCGGGGGCATCGGCACGGTGATCATCGTGCTGTTGTGGATTCGCCTGTTCCCGTCGCTGTACCAGGTCGACCGGCTCAGTTCGCGATCTTCGCAGTGAAGGCAGAGGCAGAGGCAGGGGCAGGGCTCAGGGCGGGCTGCCTTCGGTGGCCAACGCCTGCACGGCCTGCCGTTGGGCCTGCTGCTGCAACAGCAGCATCTGCAGGAACTGCACATAGGGAACCGGCTTGCTGAAGTAATAGCCCTGGTATTCGTCCGAACCGAATTCGCGCAGTGCCTGCAACTGCTTTTCGGTCTCCACGCCTTCGGTCACCACCTTCAGGTTCAAGGCATGGCTCATGGCGATGATGGCCTGCACGATGGCGCTGCTGTTGGCGTCATCGGGGATGTCGTTGATGAAGGACTTGTCGATCTTCAGGGTATTGACCGGGAAGCGCTTCAGGTAAGCCAGTGACGAGTAGCCGGTGCCGAAGTCGTCGATGGAGATGGTGAAGCCCTCGGCGCGGATGCCATCCATGATGGCAATGGCCTGGTCGCGATTGTGCATCACCATGCTTTCGGTGATCTCGAATTCCAGGCAGGCCGGTGGTGTGCCGTGGCGCGCCACCACCGACTTGATGTCGTCGAGCAGGTGTTCGTCGCCGAACTGGCTGCCGGTGAGGTTGATGGAGATGCGTCCGCATTCCAGGTTGCGCTCCAGCATCAGGCCGATGTCGCGGCAGGCCACGTCCAGCACCTCCAGTCCGATCTGGTCGATCAGGCGCGTCTCCTCTGCCAGCGGGATGAATTCGCCCGGGGGCAGCAGACCGCGTACCGGGTGCTGCCAGCGCACCAGCGCCTCGGCGCCGACGATGCTGCCGCTGGCCAGGTTGATCTTGGGCTGGTAATGCACCACGAATTCGGCGCGCTCGATGGCGCGGCGCAGCTCGGCTTCGAGCGCAATGCGCTCCACCGTATTGGTGTTGACCTCGTCGGAGAAGAAGCGATAGTCGTCCTTGCCATGGTGCTTGGCACGGTACATGGCGATATCGGCGTTCTTGATCAGGGTCTGCGCATTGTCGCCATCGCCGGGATAGGTGGCGATGCCGATACTGGCCGAGAGCATCGCTTCCTGGCCATCGATGATGAAGGGCTTGCGTGCCTCGGAGAGCAGCTTCTGCGCGATCTCGCCCAGTTGCAGCGGATCGTCGAAGTCATCCACCAGCACGATGAACTCGTCCCCGCCCACCCGGGCCAGGATGTCCAGTTCGCGCAGGCTGTTGCGGAAGCGCTGGGCGATTTCCTGCAGCACCGCCTCGCCAGCCTCGTGACCGAAGGTATCGTTGATGTTCTTGAAGCGGTCCAGGTCCATCAGCAGCACGGCCACCATGCCGTTGCGGTGTTCGGCGTGGGTGATGGCATTGGAAACGTGCTGGGTGCACAGGAAGCGGTTGGGCAGGCCCGTCAGTTCATCGTAGTGCGCCAGGTGGCGGATGCGTTCGTCGGCGCGACGGCTTTCGATGGCCACGCTGGCCAGGTCGGCCGCGATATTGGCCAGTTGCAGGTATTCATTGCTGGGGGCCTGGTTTTCCTTGAGCAAGGCGGCAAACACGCCCAGCAATTGCCCCTCTTTACCGATGATGGGCCAGGCGCCGCAGGAGGGATAGACCTCCACATCGATCAGCACCCGCAGGTGTTCACTCACCGGATCGCGCGCGATATCCGTGACGATGCACGGCCCGCGTCGCAGCGCCGCCTCTGCGCCGACCCCGCAACCGTGCCGGATCGGCATGCCCTGCAGCGCCCGCAACAGGCGCGGCGGATAACGCCGGCTCAAGACGGTGGTGAAATGCGAAGCCTGCTCGTTGACCAGCATCACGCAGCTGGCACCGTAGGGAATCTGGGCATCGGCAAAGCCGACGATTTCGTTGAGGATGCCATCCAGGTCTTCATCGGCCATGACCATGTGCAGCACCCGGTTCTGCTCGCTCTGCAGCAGTTCGGCGCGCTTGCGGGCACTGATGTCACGCAGGATGGCGAAGATCGCATAGCCCCGCTCGAACTCGGCCCGGTTCAGCGTGACGTCGGTGTGGATGATCTTGTTGCGTCGTACGGTCACCCACTCGAACTGCTGTGGCTGGCCGGAGAGCACGCGCCCGACCAGCTCATCGATATCCGGCTGCTCTGCCGTCCTGGCCTTCTGGCGGGAGAACAGGCCGACCTTGCGGCCGATGATGCGCTCCTTGTCCGGCACGCCGAAAAAGCGCAGTGCGGCGGCATTGCAGTCGAGGTAGCGCAGCTCCGACGAAATC
Organism: Herbaspirillum sp. BH-1; assembly: GCF_002870055.1. NCBI lineage: Bacteria > Pseudomonadati > Pseudomonadota > Betaproteobacteria > Burkholderiales > Oxalobacteraceae > Herbaspirillum > Herbaspirillum sp. BH-1. The sequence goes on from NZ_PKOI01000003.1 coordinate 396,423, forward strand.
AGCACGATGGGATCGCTGCCCTCCTCGTAGAGCTTGCGATAGCGGTATTCACTGGCCGACAACGCGTGGTCCAGCCGCCGCTGGTAGCGGTAGTAGACCAGGAAGGAAATCAGCGCGATCAGGATGAAACCGAGTATCCCCGTGGTCAGCAGGATGCGGTTCTCGGTGCGGCTGCGCCAGGGCGCCAGTACGTCTTCCATGCGGCGCGCGTAGACCGCCACCAGCGACCACTTGTCCAGCCGCTTGTAGGAGAACAGCAGCGATTCGCCGGTCAGGTGGGAGATTTCCTCGAAGGCCCCTTCCTCGGCGCCGGCCCGGATGCGCCCCATGCTCTTGGCGTCGGCCAGGCTCACGTTCAGCCAGCGTTCCTCGTAGGGCGAACGCAGCATCATCGAGCCACTCTCCGAGCGCAGCGAGACGATGGCCTCGAAGTTGGTGATGCGCTTGTAGAAATCGAAGAAGGTCGCCGCCCGCAATTCGGCCACCAGCAAGCCGATCGGCCGTGCGCTGCGATCGAACAGGTTCATCGCCACCGGCACCACCAGTTCGCGGTTGTAGCGGCTGCGCATGAGCTGGCCGACGAACAGGGTAGGGCGCGCCGGATTGCCGTCCACGAAGGTCAGCTTGCGGTCCTCGGGAATGCTGGTGGTATCGAAGGCGCGCAGGGAACTGGCGCGGGTGTTGCCGTTACGATCGACATAGCGCAGCACCATCACCGTGGGCAGGCGCTGCTGCATCTCCGCGAGCAGGTGGTACAGGGCCTGGTCGTCGTCCAGCACATCGGGCCCGGCACCCTGGATGCGCTCGGCGGTGTTCCACAGCATCTGGTCGAGGTCGCCGAAGACGCGCTCGGCATGCTCTTGCACGCTGCGCACGGCGGCCATCGAACTGGCGCGTTCGGAATCGATGGTCAACTGCCGGTCCTGGCGGATTTCCCACCATGTCTGTACCACGATGAACGACCCGACGAAGCCGACGAACAGCAGCAAGGTCTTCAGGGTGTATCCCGTGCGTCCCGGTGATTTGTTCTGTTTTCCCATGTGACCAACTATCACATCACCTGTCGTTAGGCAGCCTAGCGCTGCTCATCCATGCGTCCGACATCTGCCGGACGACCGTTCGACAGCTCTCTCACGCAATGCGCACTCTTCCTGCTCGTGCAGGTCCTGTGTCAAGCCGCGGGCGCAGAACATCGTCGCAGCCGGTCACCATAGTGACTGTTGCTTACGCCAAAATTACGTGGATGCCCCCACTTGCTGATACGAAGGATGACAGTATGCCATCCTGTCCATTGCTGCGCTTGTTGCGCCTTGTCGTATTGCGTACAACCAGATGATGGTCGGCAGATGCGCATTGTTGGAACAGGCCATCTGCGCTTGCTACCCTGGATGTCGTTATTGCTCCGGCCCTGCTCTCGCCTTGTCCTTGCTTTGTCCCTGCCTTGCCCTGTCTGTTTGAGACGCTGCGGCGTGCTGGCCGTCCCCGGCTGTCGTTTGTTTTGTAGCAACCTTACCCCAAGCCAAAGGCTTTGTCATTATCGTGGCGGCGATGCCGCAACGCGGCAGCAGGTTTTTCATGTCAGACGGAAATTTTCACTTGTTCTGACATCAAGATGACCCGTAAAAACTCACTTGCGCAATGCGGCAACTGCATTTTCGTTTGCAATGCGATAATACTGCGTCCAGGATCACAGCATCTCAGTACACCAGTACCTCAGTCGCTGAGTGCAGCCCTGATCGCCGCCGCAGTTGAGGCTGAGCAGGATGCACCCATCCCAGGTTACCTCCACGTATTCCCCATTACCAGATAAAGGACCCATCCCTATGAAGACAAGAGCAGCGGTAGCATGGCAGGCAGGCAAGCCCTTGACCATCGAGGAAGTCGAACTCGGCGGCCCCAAGGCCGGCGAAGTCCTGGTCGAGATCAAGGCCACCGGCATCTGCCATACCGACTACTACACACTCTCCGGCGCCGACCCGGAGGGCATCTTCCCCGCCATCCTCGGCCATGAAGGCGCGGGCGTGGTGGTCGACGTCGGCCCGGGCGTGAAGTCGCTCAAGAAGGACGACCACGTCATCCCCCTGTACACCCCGGAATGCCGCGAGTGCAAGTTCTGCCTCTCGCAGAAGACCAACCTGTGCCAGGCCATCCGCGCCACCCAGGGCCGCGGCCTGATGCCCGACGCCACCAGCCGCTTCTCGCTGGACGGCAAGCCCCTGTTCCACTACATGGGCACCTCGACCTTCTCCAACTACATCGTGGTCCCGGAAATCGCCCTGGCCAAGATCCGTTCCGATGCCCCCTTCGACAAGGTCTGCTACATCGGCTGCGGCGTCACCACCGGTGTGGGCGCCGTGCTGTTTACCGCCAAGGTGGAGGCGGGTGCCAATGTGGTGGTGTTCGGCCTGGGCGGTATTGGCTTGAACGTGATCCAGGCGGCCAAGATGGTCGGCGCCAACAAGATCATCGGCGTGGACCTGAACCCTGCGCGTGAAGCCATGGCCCGCAAGTTCGGCATGACCGACTTCATCAATCCCAAGGACGTCCCCAACGTGGTCGATGCCATCATTGGTCTCACCGACGGCGGCGCCGACTACAGCTTCGAGTGCATCGGCAACACCACCACCATGCGCCAGTCGCTGGAGTGCTGCCACAAGGGCTGGGGCCAGTCCATCATCATCGGCGTGGCAGCAGCCGGCCAGGAAATCTCCACCCGTCCGTTCCAGCTGGTGACCGGCCGTGTCTGGAAGGGCTCGGCCTTCGGCGGCGCGCGCGGTCGTACCGACGTGCCCAAGATCGTCGACTGGTACATGGAAGGCAAGCTCAACATCGACGACCTGATCACGCACAAGCTGCCCCTGGAGCGCATCAACGAAGGCTTCGACCTGATGAAGAGCGGTGAATCGATCCGCTCCGTGGTCGAGTTCTGAGGAGCGCGCGATGCTGGAGAAACTCTCCGAGCACGGCTGTTTCGGCGGCGTGCAGGGCTATTACCGCCATGCCTCGCCGGCCATCGGCCTGGACATGCGGTTCTCGGTCTTCGTGCCACCGCAGACCCGCACCGGCGGCAAGCTGCCGGTGCTGTTCTACCTGGCCGGACTGACCTGTACCGAAGAAACCTTCATGATCAAGGCCGGTGCGCAACGCGTGGCGGCCGAGCTGGGCATGATCCTGGTGAGCTCGGACACCAGCCCGCGCGGCGCAGGCGTTGCGGGTGAAAGCGATAGTTGGGATTTCGGCGTAGGGGCGGGTTTCTATCTCGACGCCACCCAGGCGCCGTGGAACCGGCATTACCGCATGGAGAGCTATGTGGTGGACGACCTGCGCCAGGCCGTGCTGGAGAATTTCCCGGCCGACCCGCAGCGCATGGGCATCTTCGGCCATTCCATGGGCGGGCATGGCGCGCTCACGCTGGCCTTGCGTCATCGCGAGCTCTATCGCTCGGTCTCGGCCTTTGCGCCGATTGCGGCGCCACTGCACTGCCCTTGGGGCCAGAAGGCCTTTGGCAACTACCTCGGCCCGGATCAGGAAAGCTGGCAGCAGCATGACGCCAGCGAACTGATGCGCAAGCTCTACGCTCCCTTCCCGCAGGGCATCCTGATCGACCAGGGCCTGGCCGACAAATTCCTGCTGGAGCAACTGCTGCCGGAACGCTTCGAGGCCGCCTGCCGCGAGGCCTCGCAGCCGTTGACGCTGCGCCGGCATGAGGGCTACGACCACGGGTATTACTTCATCCAGAGCTTTGCGGAAGATCATCTGCGCTTCCATCATCGCATCCTGACGGCCTAGGCCGTCGGTCCGCCACGCTCACCGGACCAGTGCGTTGTCCGGTGAGCGTGAACAGGTCCTACACAAACGCATCCGTCACCACATGCTCCCCCAGCATGAAGGCATCGGCCACATGGCGCAGCGGTGCCACGTCCACATCCGAGGACTTGTTCCGGATCAGTTGGCAGAAGTGGGCGTACAGCGAAGGATATTCGCCTTCCACCGGCAGCTCGCCCGGGGCCTGGTCGATCCACAATTCATGCCCACCCTTCTTGAGATGCAGATGCGTGCTCGCGGTATCGATCACGATATCCCAGGTCTGCTCGCCAGTCTGGCGCCAGTCGAAGTCGGCTTGCACATCCGTCCCCAGGGCATCGGTGAAGGCCAGTCGCGCGGCGATCGGGGTCTGGCGGTTGGCCGGTACTTCCAGCGTGGCCTGCTTGAGGAACATGGCTTGCGGCAGGATCTCGGTGACGATGGACAAGGCATTGATGCCCGGATCGAACACGCCCAGGCCGCCCGGTTGCCAGATCCATTCCTGGTCGGGGTGCCAGTGGCGGACGTCTTCGCGCCAGATCACTTCGACCCGGCGCGGTGCGTGCTGCTGCAGGTGGCGCTTGACCACCTGTACCGCCGGTGCATGGCGCGAGTGCCAGCTGGCGAAGAGCGTCACGCCCTGTTCGGCCGCCAGCGCCTTGAGCGATTCGACTTCCGACAGTGTGGCGCCGGGAGGCTTTTCCAGGAACACGTGCTTGCCGGCGCGTAGTGCCTGGCGTGCCGCTTCATAGCGATATTGCGGGGGCATGCACAGCGAGATGGCATCGATCTGCGTGCCGGAATCCAGCATCTCGGCCATGGTCTTGAAGGCGGTCACGCCGTCGATGCTGTGGTTGCGGCTGGCCGTGGCGACCAGCTGGAAATCCGGGTTGCCGGCGATGGCCGGGGCGTGCTGGTCATAGACGATCTTGCCGACGCCGGCGATGGCGAGTTTGATGGGTGTCATGTTGTCCTTATGTTCTTGTAGGGGGTGACGGGCAGGGGCCAAAGCTTACCAGCGTTGATGCACGTAGGGCGCGATGTCATCCAGATAAAGCTGCCACAGCGCCTGCATCACGTCGGCCGGGATCGGCGGCAGTCCGCTGGCGGCGCTGTTGGATTGCGCCTGCTGTACGTTGCGCGCGCCGGGGATGACGGTGCTGATGCCGCTTTCCATGAGAATCCAGCGCAGCGCGAACTGCGCCATCGATACGCCTTCCGGCACCAGCGCGCGAATCTTCTCGACGGCCGCCAGTGCGACCTCGTACGGCACGCCGGAGAAGGTCTCGCCGACATCGAAGGCTTCGCCATGGCGATTGAAGTGGCGGTGGTCATCGGCGGCAAAGGTGGTCTGCGCCGACATCTTGCCGGTCAAGAGGCCCGAGGCCAGCGGCACCCGGGCGATGACGGCGATGTCGCGGCGTTGCGCCTCATCCAGGAACAGCGACAGCGGACGCTGGCGGAAGATGTTGAAGATGATCTGGATCGATTTCACGTTCGGGTATTCGATGGCCTTCAGGCCTTCTTCCACCTTCTCCACCGAAACGCCGTAGTGGGCGATCTTGCCGGCACTGACCAGGTCATCCAGATAGCCGAAGACTTCCTGCTGGTAATAGACCTCCGGCGGCGGGCAGTGCAGCTGCACCAGATCCAGGCATTCCACCTCCAGGTTGCGCAGCGAGCGTTCGACGAAGGCGCGCAGGTTCTCGCGCGTGTAGCCGCTGGCGACATGGGGTGAGAGGCGGCGGCCGGCCTTGGTGGCGACGAAGGGGCGCTGGCCACCACGTTCCTTGAGGACCTGGGCGATCAGTTGCTCGGAGCGGCCATCGCCATAGACGTCGGCGGTATCGATGAACGTGACGCCGCTGTCCAGCGCCGCATGCAGGGCCGCCTTGGCGTCCTGGCTGGAGACGTCGCCCCAGGAGCCGCCGATGGCCCAGGCGCCGAATCCGATCTCCGATACTTCCGCACCGGTGCGGCCAAACGTTCTTGATTTCATGTTGCTCATCCTTTGCGTGGGTGTTGTCTGGCCCGGGCCGGCCCGTGCGGGCGCTTGCGGGCGGTGAAACCGTATTTATACCCTGCGTCACGGCAGCGGGAGGATGGTTTAACATGCACATCATTAATTTATGAAGTGAATGGAGTTCATTCATGTCCTTGCTGGATCATGTGGATTTTTCGGATTTACGGGTATTTGTCACGATCTTGCGGACCGGCAGCTTCAAGGCCGCTGCCATCCAGCTGGGCCTGACCCCCTCGGCCACCAGCCATGCCATGAAGCGGCTGGAGGAGCGGCTGTCCACCCGTCTGCTGTACCGCTCCAGCCGGGCGGTCTCGCCGACGGCGGCCGGCAGCGAACTGGCGCTGCGCCTGGAGGAGGGTTTCGAGAAGATCGGTGCTGCGCTGGGTGTGCTGGAAAGCGCAGCGGCGGGCAGCCTGGGGGAGTTGCGCATCAATGTCTTTGCCGATGCCGCGCATCTGCTGATCGAGCCGGCCATCCCCGAGTTCGTCCGGCAATGCCCCAAGGTCAAGCTCACCGTGGTGGTGGATGACCGGCCCATCGACATCGTCAGCGAAGGCTATGACGCCGGCATCCGCTACGGACACTACGTGCCGGAAGGCATGGTGACCGCGCCCTTGACGCGCGCCCACCGCTGGGTGGCGGCCGCCTCGCCGGACTATCTGCAGCGCTGCGGCCGTCCGCAGACGCTGGAGGACCTGGCGCAGCACAACTGCCTGCAACTGCTGCTGGGGGACAATTCCAGCTACAAGTGGGAGTTCGGCCGTGGCAAGCACCAGCAGCGCATCCGCGTGCCGGGGCTGGTGACGATCAACAATACGGCGGCCACCATCGCCGCCGCCCGGGCCGGGGTCGGTATTGCCTATCTGCTGGAGGCCAGGATCAGGAAGGACATCGAAGAGGGGGCGCTGGAGGTGCTGCTGCCTGAATGGGCTGCACCCAGCGAACCCTTCCACATGTACTACAGCAGCCGGCGCCATGCCCATCCGGCCTTGCGCAAGCTGATCGACATCATCCGCCTGCAGCATGGGCTGGCCCGGCTGCGTTAGCCGGGCCACCCGGGCCAGGTGCCTTCGCCTAGTGCGCCGCCGAAGCTTCGGCCGCGCCGGCACCGCCCTTGGAGGGCTTGATGATCCAGATCAGCGGGATGATCACCAGGAAGATCACTGCCGACACAAAGAAGATGTCGTTGATGCCCAGCATGGCGGCCTGGAAGGTGATGGTCCGCTCCAGCATGGCGGCGCTCTGCTCGGCATTCAGACCCAGGGTGCTGCTGATGTTGTTGAGCGTTTCCTGCAGCCAGGGGCTGTAGGGCGTGGCATGCTCGGTCAGCTGCGCGTGGTGCATGATGGTGCGGTTGTTCCAGGCGGTGGTGGAGATCGAGGTGCCGACCGCACCACAGAACACCCGCACGAAGGACGACAGCCCGGCGGCCGCCGGAATGCGTTCGGGCGGCAGGCCCGACAGCAGCAGCACCGTCAGCGGCACGAAGAACATGGCCGTCGGGATGCCCTGCAGCAGCGTGGGCAGGATCACCGTCATCTGGTCCACCTGCAGGTTGTAGCGCGAGCGCAGCCAGAACACGATGGCAAAGCCGATGAAGGACGCCGTGGCCACCTTGCGCGCATCCACCAGCGGCAGGAAGCGCCCGATCAGCGGCATCAGGATCACCGCGAAAATCCCGATCGGTGCGGTCGACAGGCCCGAGTCGATGGAGCGGTAGCCCAGGTATTGCTGCAGCCACTGCGGCAGGATCACCAGGTTGCCGAAGAAGACGCCATAGCCGATCGAAATGGCAATGGTGCCGCCGGCGAAATTGCGCCGGCCGAACAGGCGCAGGTCCACCACCGGGTGGTCATTGTTGAGCTCCCACACCACGAAGTAGGCAAAGGCCACCAGGGCAATGATGCCCAGCGTGACGATGGTGGGCGAGGCGAACCAGTCCAGGTCCTTGCCCTTGTCCAGCATGATCTGGAAGGCGGCCACCCAGGTCACCAGCAGTGCCAGCCCGATCTTGTCGATGGGCAGCTTGTGGATGGGCGTTTCGCGCGAGCGGTAGATGGCCAGCGTGATGCCGGCTGCGATCAGGCCCACCGGGATGTTGATGTAGAAGATCCAGGGCCAGGTATAGCTGTCGGTGATCCAGCCGCCCAGCGCCGGCCCGGCCACCGGCGCCACCACGGCGGTCATGCCCCATAGCGCCAGGGCGAACGAGGCCCGCGACTTGGGGTAGGCCCCCAGCAGCAGCGATTGCGACAGCGGCACCATGGGGCCGGCCACCAGGCCTTGCAGCACGCGGGCGGCCAGCAGGATGGGCAGCGTGGGCGCCAGTCCGCACAGCCAGGACGCCACCACGAACAGCAGCACCGAGGTGACGAACAGACGCACCGCGCCCAGGCGCTGGGTGAGCCAGCCGGTCAAGGGGATCGAGATGGCGTTGGCGGCCGCGAAGGAGGTGATGACCCAGGTGCCTTCATCGACCGACACGCCCAGGTTGCCCGAGATGGTCGGAATGGCGACGTTGGCGATGGACGAGTCCAGCACGTTCATGAACACCGCCAGCGATACCGACAGGGTGCCCAGCACCAGGTTGGCGCCGGTCAGCGGTGGCGGTGGCGTGTAGGGTTTTGGGGGAGTAGGGCTGTTGGCCATGGGGCTCCGTCATTGTCCAGTGATTGCAGCGGCATGGTCTCAGGTATGCGGGACGGCAGCCGGCGTGGCCGCGGCCTTGCTCTTGCGGGCTTGCGGCAAACCACTGGCGTTGTCGCTGATGATGCGCTCGACGATGCTGTCGGCCTGCTTGCCCAGGTCGTCATAGACGTCGGTCTGGTAATTGGTCGGCACCGCTTCCAGCGCGCGGCCGTCGCCATGGATATCGACGGTGGCCGTGGTGGACAGGCCGATGCGCAGCGGATGGGCGCGCACCTGTTCCGGGTCCAGCGCGATGCGCACCGGTACGCGCTGCACCACCTTGATCCAGTTGCCGGTGGCGTTCTGCGCAGGCAGCAGCGAGAAGGCGCCGCCGGTGCCGGCCGAGAAGCCGATCACGGTGCCCTTGTACTTGACGCTGGAGCCATAGACGTCGGCGATCACCTCCACCGGCTGGCCGATGCGGATGTGCTGCAACTGGCTTTCCTTGAAGTTGGCGTCGATCCAGATCTGTTCCAGCGGCACGATGGCCATCAGCGGGTTGCCGGCGGCGATGCGCTGGCCGACCTGCACCGAACGCTTGGAGACGAAGCCCGAGACCGGCGCCACGATATTGACGCGGGCGTAGTTCAGGTAGGCATTGCGCACGGCGGTGGCGGCCTGCAACACATTGGGGTGCTCGGTGACGCTGGTGTGATCGGTCAGGGCGCGGTTGGCGGCGGCGGCGGCGCGTGCCTGGTCCAGGGCGGCGCTGGCACTCTTGAGGGCATCACGGGCGTGCGAGACGTCTTCCTGCGAGACCGCGCCCGAGGCCAGGCCGGCCTGGCGGCGTTGCAGGTCTTCGCGTGCGCGGGCCAGGTTGGAGTCGGCGGCGGCGACGTTGGCGGCCAGGGTATCGTTGTTCAGGAACAGCTGGCGCGTCTGGCGCACTGCCTGGGCCAGTGCGGCCTGGGCCTGGTCCAGGGCCAGCCTGGTGTCGGCGGCGTCCAGCGCCACCAGCGGCTGGCCGGCCTTGACGATCTGGGTATCGTCGGCCTTCACGGCCACGACGGTGCCGCCCACCTGGGCGGAAATCTGCACCACATTGCCGCCGACATAGGCGTCGTCGGTTTCTTCGAAGAAGCGTGCATGCAGGAACCAGTACAGGAAGCAGGCGACCGCGATCACCAGCAGCAGCAGGGTGAGCAAAATCAACTGGCGTTTGCGCTTGCCATTGCCGTTTCCATTTCCATTGCCGTTGGCTGGCGCATTGTTTTGGGTGGTGCTGTCACTCATGGAGGACTCCGTTCTATCTTTTTGTAGGCGGTCAATCGGCGCGTCGCTGTTGCGGCACGCCGTCCCGGTGGTCGGCGGATCAGTGGAGAGACCGGCCACCAGGCTGGATTCAATGTCGGGATGTCATGCAGATCTGTGGCGGGCCTGCTTCAGCGTTGCTGCTGTGGCTGCTGTTGCGGTTGACCATAGGCCAGCCCGGCCTGCTGGGCGTCGAAACCGCCACCCAGCGCCTTGTACAGCGCCACCTGCTGTTCGCGGCGCTGCGCCTGCAGCGCCACCATGGACTGGCGTTGACCCAGCACGGCGGTCTCGGCCGACAGCAGCGTCAATTGCGAGACCAGGCCCAGGCGATAACGCTCGCGTGCCAGCTGGTAGGCGCGTTCGGCTGCTTGCAGGGCTTCGTCGCGAATCGGCAGTTGGCGCTCGGTCGAGTGGATCGCCGCGATCTGGCGAGCCACGTCGGCATAGGCATCGTTGAGCGCCTTGTTGTAGGTCGCCAAGGCCAGCTCGTAGTTGGCGTATTCGCCCTTGAGTCCGGCCCGTAGCGCGCCGCCCTCGAAGATCGGCAGCGAGATGGCCGGTCCGAAGGCGATGCTCTTGCTGGCGGCCGTGAAGGGGTTGCTGTCGATCAGGCTGTCGAAGCCGATCATGGCCGAGAGGTTGATATCCGGATAGAAGCGCGCCTTGGCCACGGTGATGCCCTGGCTGGCGGCTTCCACCTGCCAGCGTGCGGCCACGATGTCGGGACGGCGGCCCATGAGGTTCAGCGGCAGGTCCGCCGGCAGGCCGGGCGTGGCCAGGTTCTGCAGGGAGGGCGGCGCCAGTTGCAGGCCGCGGTCCGGCCCCTTGCCGCTCAGGGCGCCCAGTTGCTGGCGCAGCAGGATGATCTGGCCTTCGCTCTGCTCCAGCTGGGCGCGTGCCTCGGCGCTGCTGCTGCGCGACTGGTTGCGCTCGATCTGGCTATCCAGGCCGGTGCGCACGCGATCGGCGGTGATCTTTTCCAGGGAAGTACGCTGATCGACCGTGCGCTGCAGGATATCGTGCAACGCATACTGCGCCGCCAGCTGGCTGTAGACCGAGACGATGGAGGCGGTCAGGGCCAGGCGTGCTTCCTGTTCGCTGGCCTGGGCGGCTTTTTCGCTGGAGATGGCCTGTTCCAGGGCGGCCTGGTTCTTGTTCCACAGGTCGAGCTCATAACCGACGTTGAGGCCGGCCTTCTTTTCGTTGAACCAGTTACCGCCATACGGCGGCGGATAGATCGAGGTGCTGGAGAACTGGTTGCGCGTGAACGAAGCCTGCGCATCCACGTTGGGCAGCAGCGGCGCGCCGCGCGATTCGGCCAGGGCGGTGGCCGCCCCGATGCGGGCACGCGCCTGCTGCAGGCTGGGGCTGGCGGCCAGGGCTTCTTCGATGAGGGCGTTCAACTGGGCGTCGCCGAACTGGCGCACCCAGTCGCTCCCCGGCCACTGGCCGTCGGGTGCGCCGGGATTGGGATCCGACAGACTGCGCTGGGTCGCGAAATCGCGGGCCTGGGCGAGCTGCTTGTCACTGCCGATGCCCTCGAAGCTGGCACAACCTGACAAACCGAGCGCGCCCAGCAAGGCGGTCGCCACGACACGAGTGGCGATCGCCTGTGGCCGCAGCCCGGGCGACGTGATGCGTTTCATAGAATTCTCCACGAAGAGGTATTTGGCGATACGAGTTCTTTTGTGAGTTTTGCGACCCGCTGATGCCTGCGCAGCAGGCCACACGCATGGGATGCCGGCGGCGCCGGTTCGATCCGGCGCCAAGCGCTCACCTGGATTTACGAGTACCATCCGGGGGCGGGGCGAGTAAAAACTCATTTTCCGTATTATACTTGGATATACGAACAATCACTCATGTTGTGAATTCGCGTCGGGGGCGGGCGAATTCCTTACCAAAGCTGCCAATGAAACTGCAACCCAGAAAAGAACCACGCCAGGCGCGTTCGCGGGCGATGGTCGATACCATCCTTGATGCCATGTCACGCGTGCTCGTCGAGCGCGGCTATGCCAAGACCAACACCAATCTCGTGGCCGAATCGGCCGGTATCAGCGTGGGCTCGCTGTACCAGTATTTTCCCAACAAGGACGCGCTGATCTTTGCCCTGCGCGAGCGCCATGTCTCGCGCATGCTGGGGCTGTTCGAGGATGTGGTGGCGCATATCGATGCCGCCGGCTCCCTGCGCGAAGACTTCGACAAGCTGATCGGCGCCCTGGTGGCGGCCCATCTGCTGGAGCCGGAACTGAACCGCATCCTGGAAGAGGAATTCCCGGCCTACAACCTGCCGGTGTCCAGCGAGATTCGCCAGCGTTTCTTCGAGGCCATCCGCCGCGTACTGGAAAAGCATCGCAGCAGCATCACCACGCCTGACCTGGACGTGGCCACCTTCGTCCTGCAGCGCATGTTGAAGGCGCTGATCAATGCCGTGGTCCTGACGGGGCCGGGTGGACTCTCCGCAGGCAGCGTGCGTCCGGAAATTCTGCCGGCAGTGATCGGCTATCTGACTGCTCCAAGGGAAGATTCGCAGGCATAATCGTGAAGTTTGGTGAAGGTTCATGAGGGGAC